>NZ_JBEYXP010000020.1:0-186341 GCF_040704615.1 Streptomyces sp. NPDC046862
TCCTGGTCCTCGGCGACGCCCGGTATGCGGTCCAGCCCCTCGGAGCCGTCGACGGTGAACCCCTGCACCTCCTCACCGAACTCGGCGCCGTGGCCGACGTAGTACTGGGCCGCGTAGCCGTCGGCGAACTCGGGGAGCACCTCGGTGAGTTCGGGGTGGATCGTGGCGCAGTGGTAGCACTCCATGAAGTTCTCGATGATGAGCTTCCAGTTCGCCTTGACGTCGTACACGATCCGCTTGCCGACCGAGAGGTTCTCGATGTCGTAGTGCTCGATCGATTCGACGTCCCCGAGGCGGCTGACGACATCGCCGACGACGACCTCGTCGAAGGAGGGCGGGTTCTCCGCGAGGCAGACCCAGACATAGCCGAGCCATTCTCGGGTGGCCACGTTCACCAGGCCGTACTCGGTGCGGCCGATGTCGGGCATCTTGGTGAGGTTGGGCGCCGCGACGAGCTTGCCCGTCAGGTCGTACGTCCAGGCGTGGTAGGGGCACTGGAAGGCCCGCTTGACCTCGCCGCTCTCCTCCGTGCAGATCCTGGCTCCGCGGTGCCGGCAGACGTTGAAGTAGGCGCGGACGGAATTGTCCCGGGCGCGGGTGATCAGGATGCTTTCACGGCCCACGTCGACGGTCCGGAAGGCGCCGGGCTTCGCCAGGTCGGACGAGCGCGCGGCACAGAACCACATGGTCTCGAATATGCGCTCCTGCTCCTGGGCGAAGATCGCGGGATCCGTGTAGGCGGTGCCGGGGAGAGTGGCGATCAGGCTGTCCGGCAGGCTGGTCGAGGTCACGGTGCACTCCTCGGGAAACGTCGTGGAGGGGTCATTCACGCGCCGGGAACAGCGACTCCGGACGGCGTTGTGTATGGAGCAACGCTGCGCGTTACGTGCAACCGCAGCATGAGATGCCTCTTGGGTGGCGTCAAGAGGTCGCGACGGCGAGCTGCTTGCGCCAGCGGGTGAACAGCCGCGGCTGGTTCATCCCGAGCACGGCGACCGGATGGCCCGCACGCCGGTAGACGGCCAGGACGTTGCGGTCGTCCGGAGTGCCTTCCTCGACCGTCACGCTGTCGGCGCCCGCCGCGTACCCCGCGAACTGGATCTTCACCCCGTACTGGTCAGACCAGAAGTACGGCGGCCGGGGCACACCCGGTTCCGCCGCGCCGTGGGAGAGCAGCGTCGTGATGGCAGCATCGGGGCGCTCGCGTGCACCGGTCCAGTGCTCGACGCGGCGGTGGGCGCCCGCGCGGGGGTCGTACCAGTTGGCGCAGTCACCGACCGCGACCACGCCGGCCAGGCTGGTGCGGCCGTCCGCGCCGCACTTGACGCCGTTGTCGAGCTCGATGCCGGATCCCTCCAGCCAGTCGACGCACGGCCGCGCGCCCACACCGACCACGACGATGTCGGCCGGGATGCTGCTGCCGTCCTCGAGCAGGACGGCGTCCACCCGGCGCTCTCCGCTCAGCCCCTTGACGCCCACACCGCACTTCAGCCGTACGCCGTGGTCCGCGTGGAGGGCGGAGACGATGGAGCCCATGGTCTCGCCGAGCGGTCCGGCAAGCGGCGTGGGAGCCACCTCGACCACCGTCACGTCGAGCCCGAGGGTGTACGCGGTGGAGGCGACCTCGGCGCCGACGAATCCACCGCCGATCACCACCAGCCGCCCGCCGCGGGCCAGTTCGCCCCGGAGGGCGAGGGCGTCGTCCAGGGTGCGCAGGACGTGCACGCCGGCCAGGCCTTCCGAGCCGGGCAGGGTGCGCGCGGCGGCGCCCGTCGCGATGACGAAGCCGTCGGCGCGGACCTCACGGCCGTCTGCGAGCCGGACGGCACGGTCCGCGTGGTCGAGTCCCGTGGCGCGGACGCCGAGCAGCCACTCCGCCTGGAGGTCCTCGTCGTCCGCCTCCAGAGCGAGCTCCGCCTCGCCGATGGTGCCGGACAGGAACTCCTTGGAGAGCGGGGGCCTGTCGTACGGGCGGTGGAGCTCGTCGCCGATGACGACCAGCCGCCCGTCGTAGCCCTGTTTCCGCAGTGAGCGCGCCGCCGACAGCCCGGCCAGCGAGGCGCCCACCACGGCCACGGTCCTCACGCGAGGGCTCCGGCGAGCCGCGCCGCGACGCAGGGCGGCAGGTTCGGAGCCGCCGTGGACACCCGGACGTAGACCATGCCGTCCTCGACGACGACCTCGTGGGTCCGCACGGGGAGCTTGGCCGGCGGGGCGTCGACCGCACCGGTCTTGAGGTTGAACTTGGAGGCGTGCAGGGGGCATTCCACCTCGCAGCCCTCCAGCCAGCCGTCGGCGAGCGAGGCGTCCTGGTGGGTGCAGGTGTCGTCAATGGCGAAGAGCTCGCCGTCGTCGGTGTGGAACACCGAGACCGGCGGGTCGATGTCGAGCCGGAAGGCCTCTCCTCGCGGGAGGTCCGCGAGACGGCACGCGGGAATCATCATGACACCTCGGTGCGTATAACGAAACGGATTGCGGTGAGCGCAACATCAGTCTGAGGTCGCCCCGAACCCTTGTCAAGGCATTCAGAAGACGAGGAAACCCATCAGCCGGAGTTGCTCACTATGAAACTGTCAGCATGATGCGCAACGTCACACAGGTGTGATCGAACCCGGAATCAGCGCATTCGGCCTGCCCAACGGGGGAATCGAGCCGTCGAGGCCCGCTCAGCGCCGGGCACGTGAACGCATGCCCGCCTCACCGCCCGCAGGACCGGAGAAACGGGCGCGCGGCGTTCGACGGCCGGTGGCCCCGCACAGCGCGCGAGGGCGCCGCCCGCGGGGCCGCCGCCCGCGGTCAGAACCCGCGGTCGATCCACTCCTGAAGGTGCGGCGCCTCGGCGGCGACGGTGGTCGTGTCCCCGTGACCGGTGTGCACGACGGTCTCGCCCGGCAGCGTCAGCAGTCGGTCCCGGATGGAATCGACGATGGTCGGGAAATCGCTGTACGACCTTCCCGTCGCCCCCGGGCCGCCCGCGAAGAGCGTGTCACCGCTGAAGAGGGCCGTCAGTTCCGGCGCGTACAGGCAGACCGCGCCAGGGGCGTGGCCGGGAGTGTGGAGGACGGTCAGCTCGATGCCGGCCACCGTGAGGACCTGGCCGTCGGCAAGGTCACCGTCGGGTGCCCGGTCGGGGTGGGTCTGCTTCCACAGCGGCATGTCGTCGCCGTGGAGGAGGATCGGGGCACCGGTTCGCGCGGCGAGTGCGGGTGCGGCGTCGATGTGGTCGTTGTGGGCGTGGGTGCACACGATGGCCCGCAGGGTGCGCGAGCCGAGGGCGTCGGCGATCGCCTCGGCGTCGTGTGCGGCGTCGATGACGACCGCCTCGGTGTCGTCGCCGACGATCCACACGTTGTTGTCGACGTCCCAGGTGCCGCCGTCCAGCGAGAACGTCCCCGACGTGACGAGATGCTCGATGCGGGCGACGCCCATCAGAGGACCACCACCGAGCGCAGTACGTCGCCGTGGTGCATGCGCTCGAAGGCCTTCTCGACCTCGTCCAGCGCGATGGTCTCCGTGACGAAGGCGTCCAGGTTCAGACGGCCCTGCAGGTAGAGGTCGATGAGCATGGGGAAGTCCCGGCTCGGCAGGCAGTCGCCGTACCAGGAGGACTTCAGCGCGCCACCGCGGCCGAAGACGTCCAGCAGCGGCAGCTCCAGTTTCATCTCCGGGGTCGGCACACCGACGAGGACGACCGTGCCCGCCAGGTCTCGGGCGTAGAACGCCTGCTTGTACGTCTCCGGGCGGCCCACCGCCTCGATGACCACGTCGGCGCCGAAGCCGCCGGTCAGGTCACGGATCGCCTCGACCGGGTCGGCGTTCCTGGAGTTGACGGTGTGGGTCGCGCCCAGCTTCCTGGCGGTGTCCAGCTTGTGGTCGTCGATGTCGACCGCGATGATCTTCGCCGCGCCCGCCAGCTCGGACCCGACGACCGCCGCGGCACCGACGCCGCCGCAGCCGATGACCGCCACGCTGTCACCGCGTCCGACGCTGCCGGTGTTGATGGCCGCGCCGATACCGGCCATCACGCCGCAGCCCAGCAGACCGGCGGCGGCCGCCGAGGCGGCCCGGTCGACCTTCGTGCACTGCCCCGCCGCGACCAGGGTCTTCTCCGCGAACGCGCCGATGCCCAGCGCCGGGGAGAGCTCCGTGCCGTCGGCCAGCGTCATCTTCTGCTTGGCGTTGTGCGTGTTGAAGCAGTACCACGGCCGCCCGCGCCTACAGGCCCGGCACTGGCCGCACACCGCGCGCCAGTTCAGGATGACGAAGTCTCCCGGGGCAACGTCGGTGACCCCTTCTCCCACCGCCTCCACGACACCGGCGGCCTCGTGGCCCAGCAGGAAGGGGAAGCCGTCGTTGATGCCGCCCTCGCGATAGTGCAGATCGGTGTGACAGACCCCGCAGGCCTCGACCTTCACCAACGCCTCTCCCGGCCCCGGGTCGGGCACGTTGATCGTTTCCAGACTGACGGGGGCGCCCTTACCCCGCGCGACAACGGCACGGACCTGGTGCGTCATGGTCACTCCTCGGCTGCTGCGAGACCTGATACTGATGTTGCTCATTACGGCACACATCTCATGAGCCGCAACGAGCAGCATCGGGGAGATGCCGACCCGTGGTCAAGGTTTTGACACCCACCACACCGCGGAGGCCCGCGCCCCGCCGGACAGCGCCGCCTTCGATCGCCGCGCAGGCGAAAGCGGTGCTTTGGACCTACGGTGGTCTGAGACGGACCGACAAGCCGAGCCGGCGTCGCGGAGGAGGCTGCGGTGGAGGAGCACGCGGTGGAGGAGCACTTCGTCTGGGTCACGACACGCCGCGTTCAGCCGGGCGCCCTGAAGGAGTTCGGGCGGGCGTGGCGCCCGGACCCCTATCCGCGGGGGCTGCGCCACGCCTACGCGTACTGGTCCGAGGACGGACAGGAGATCACCGGCGTGTCGTTCTGGGACTCCAAGGAGGCGTGCGACTCCTGGCGGGCCTCCGAGCCGGAGACGCGGCGGCGTGCGGCCATGGCACCGTACGTCGTCGAGGAGCGGGAAGGCTTCTACCGCGGCCGCGAACTCGGGGTTCCCCAGCACTAGCCGTGTCCGTCCCTCACACGCCAGCCGGAGGCGCAAGCCGGTCAGGTGCCGCTCATCCGGCCCGTCGCCGGGTGACACGCCGACCGCGCGGCTCGACGGCCCGGACGCGCCCGTCACCTACCCTCGGGCGCTGTGACGCTGATCGACGGAACATACCGCCTCGGGCCTCCGGCCGGCCGCCTCTTGATCAGGACCGGGCGCGCCGGGCTGGGCCGCAGGGCAGGACACGACCTCACCATCGAGGCCACCCGATGGTCCGGCGAAGCGGTGGTGGCCGTCGGCGAACCGGACAGGTCGTCGGTGAACGTGACGGTCGAAACGGGATCGCTGGAGATCCTGGAGGGAACGGGCGGGCTCAAGGCACTCACCGATGCCGACCGGGCCGAGATCAAACGGACGCTTGCCGGCGCGGCCCTGCTGCACACCGCGGGACACCCCACGATCACCTTCCGCTCCACCCGCGTCACCGGAACGCCGCAGTCCTTCGAGATCACCGGGGACCTCACCGTCAAAGGACGGACCCGCCCTGTGACGGTGCACGGGACGGCGCACGGGAACGGCAGTGACGACGGGCTCCTGCGATGCTGGGCGACCGTCACGCAGTCGACCTGGGGTATCAAGCCCTACACCGCGTTCCTCGGCGCGTTGCGGCTGGCCGACGACGTCCGGATGGAGTTCGAGGCGGTCGGGCTCGAACCGGCGGGCGGGCTCGAAGCAGCGGAAGGGCTCGGGTAGGCACCGCGGGCGCACGTCACGGCGGCCCACCCGAGCCCCGCGCTTCGTCACACGGGCCGCACCACGCTGTGGATCGCCGACTCCCCCGCGTAGAGGATCGGGTCCTCGCGCACGTGGGGTCCCTGACTCGGTGCGTGGACCATCATGCCGTTGCCGACGCAGATGCCGACGTGGCCGGCGTTGTCGGTGAAGAACACCAGGTCGCCGGGCTGAACGTCCGACAGGGCGATCGCACTGCCGGCGTACGCCTGGTCCTGGGCGGTACGCGGGAGCGTCACCCCGGCGGTCTTCCAGGCGGCCCGGGTGAGGCTGGAACAGTCGTACGACCCCGGTCCGGTCGCGCCCCAGACGCATGGCTTGCCGATCTGCGCGCGGGCGAATTCGACTGCCGCCATGGCCTTCCCGCCGGCCCCGGTGACCGGTGCGCCGACAGCGCCGGAGGTTCCAACGGTGCGGAGCGCGCCAGAGGTACCGAGGTCGCCAAGGGCGCCGACGGCAAGACCCGCGCCGAGGGACGGGTCCGTCCCCGCGGGCCAGTCCGTGCCGGGAGACATGACCGTACCGGCAGACGTGGTCGTCCCGGGAGACATGACCGTACTGGTGGACATGGCGGCGCCGGGAGACATGACCGTACCGGTGGACATGACGGCGCCGAAGCCGGACGGGCCCTGTCCCTGCCAGTCGGCCTCGACCTCGGCCACGTGGCGAGCCTGTTGCGCCGTCGCGTGCCAGGCGTCATCGGCCGGCGGCAACTCGATCGACGCCCACGGCGTACTCCACTGCGCGACGTGTCCGGAGAGCAACTCCCGGGCCGCGGCGAGCTTCCTCCGGTTCTTGTCCTTGGCTGCCCTCAGCGAGGACTGCCGGGTCTCATCGGCGGACGCCGGCCGGGCCGCCGAGGCCTTCCGCCCGGTCTCCGGCGCGGCCGGCAGACCGGCCAGGGGTCCCGCGGTGAGTCCCGCCGCGGGAACGGCGGTCAACTCGGTCGCAGGTCCGGCGGGCAGCTCCGCCAGTGGTGCGGCGGGCAGCTCCGCCACTGGTCCCGGGGCCGTCTCCGCGGCAGGTCCCGCCGTCAGCTCCGGAAGGCCCCGGCCTCCAGGTTCCCGCGCACGGTCGGGGCGCACGTCGTCGGGGCGCATGGCCGGGAGCGAGGGCCGGGCCTCGGGCAGGCGGTCCGGCCTGAGTTCCGGTGGCAGCACGGCGGGGACCGTCGGGCCCAGCTTCGCGCGGGCCACGTCGAACCAGGGCTTCACGATGTCGTCGAGGGCGGGATCCATGCGCCCGCGCCCGGCGCCGGGCACGGGCGCGACACGCGTACGCCGCCCCGAGGCCATCGCACGCGTCGCGTTGAAGTTCCCGGTGTCGGTCTCGGCCCGGTCGTAGAGGTTGTGGATCCTCTGCTGGACTTCTGCGCGGCTCGGCTCTTGCGCCATGGGGACGTACTCACTCCTTCCATCCACCGCCTACCGAGTTAGCTGTCGGGTTCGGGCGGATGTCTCCGGAAGGTGTGCCCTACGGTCACCACCCGGTGGGCAGTCGACCGATTCACCCCAATGTCGGTTGGGTCCCCGGTTCCGGCTTCCGCGACGGTGCACCGGATTCGGCGGAGGCCACGCGACCCGACGAGGTTCGCCGGACGGAGTCGTGTGGCCTACCCATTAACTTAGCCAACTTGTGTTCCTTGTGTGAAGATCGGAGCGCGAAATGCCCGTTCCGTCAGTGTGACGTTCACCCCAACACTCCGGGCCGCTCCCGCACTTGACCTGGGCGGCCTGCTTGCCTGGACCACACGACCGGTACGACCACGGTCCCGCCACGGGCCCACCACGGAAAGGACCTGCCCCCATGCGTTACGCCGTCCTCGGCACCGGCATCGTCGGCCGCACGATCACCGCCAAGCTGACCTCCCTGGGTCACGAGGTCACCATCGGCACCCGCGACCCCGCCACCACCCTCGCCCGCACCGAGCCGGACGCCATGGGCAACGAGCCGTTCGCCACCTGGCACTCGGCCCACTCCGACGTGCCGCTGCGGACCTTCGCCGAAGCCGCCGACTTCGGCGAGACGGTGGTCAACACGACCGCGGGCGCCGCCACGCTCGACGCACTCGACGCGGCGGGCGGCGACGCCCTGGCGGGCAAGGTACTCATCGACATCACGAACGCGCTCGACTTCTCCCAGGGCATGCCGCCCACGCTGAACCCGGTCAACACCGACAGCCTCGGAGAGCGGATCCAGCGCGCCTTCCCCGGTGCCCGGGTCGTCAAGACCCTCAACACCGTGAACTGCCTCGTCATGGTCGAGCCCGGCCGGGTCGCGGGAGCGCACAACGTCTTCGTCTCCGGCGACGACACGGGAGCCAAGAGGCAGGTCACCGAGTTGCTGATCTCCTTCGGCTGGCCCGAGGGCGACATCATCGACCTCGGCGGCATCGAGACCGCCCGGGGCGCCGAGATGCTCCTGCCTCTCTGGCTGCGTCTGTACGGGACCCTGGGCCACGCCGACTTCAACTTCCACATCCAGGGCGCCCGCTGACCACCACCGAACCGAACACTCGATCGACTGGACCGGGCGCGAGAGCAGGCGCAGGCTGAGGAGACGGGGAAGGAGACACAGGCAGAGACACACAGACTCAGAGGCAGATCAACCAGGAGTGATCAGGATGGAAGACAAGCAGTGGACCGTCCAGATCCACATCACCGAGGACGGCGACGACACCCAGGCACGCGCCGTGCTGACGACCCCGGACACCTCCACGGTCACGGGACGGGGCGCGGCCAGGCGCAACCCGGTCGACCGGCCCGTCCCGGAGATCGGTGACGAGCTCGCCGCCAGCCGCGCACTGGAGGATCTGGCGATCCGGCTGCACGACGTCGCCTCCGACGACATCGTCCAGCTGACCGGGCCCGTCGAACAGTGACGGCACCCCCTCCCACCGGGGGCTCTCACCCCACGGGCCGCGGGTGATTGTGCCGAGCGGACGCCGCACCGGCCTGCTGGGCACATTGGTCGGCGGGGCCTGGCGGGGGGCCATGAGCGGAGCGCCGCGTCCAGCGCTCAGGCAGCGGCCGCTGCCGGGCGCCGGCCGGCCACGTAGGTCTTCCAGAGCTGGATGAGCAGACGCATGACGATCGCCTCGATCACGGCGACCGCCACCTTGGTGAGGAGCGGGGCGAGCAGGTGCGACACAGCGGGCGGCCTTTCTTGTGCGTGCAGGTCCGTACCGCTCCTTTGTGCGGGCCCGGTGCTTCGTGCGGCCGCTGTTCTGGTGGCGACAGGGTTAACTGTCAGTGACGTCGGGGGGTGACGGCTTCCAGCGCGGCCGGCAGCAGGACGGATCCCGCTGCCGCCGTCAGACCGATGGTCCATCCCGCCGGACCGAGGGGCCGGCTGCCGAAGAAGTGGCTGAGGCCGGGGACGGACACCACGAGGACGAGTGCCACGAGCGACCCCACCGCGGCGAGGGCGACGAGGGGATCGCGGCCCGCGTCCGTGAGCGTCTGCAGGAGCTGGGAGGCCACGAGGGCGACCAGGGCGACCGTGCCGGCCCGCGCCCGTGTGCCCGTCATCCGGGCGACGATCCACGCGCTGCCCGCCGCGGCGGTGGTGATGGTGGCGCGCAGGCGGAGGTGCCGGGTGAGGGCCGCGCCCAGTGAGGCCTCGGGACCTTCCGCGAGCAGCTTCTCGGCGCTGCCCGCCGGGGGCCGGGCGGCGATGGCCATGGCCGGGAGCATGTCGGTGAGGACGTTGACGAGGAGCAGCTGACGAGCGTTCAGCGCGCTGCTCCCGGTGAACACCGTGGTCGCCAGCACGAATGTGATCTCCCCCAGGTTGCCGCCGAGAAGGATGCCGAGCGCCTTGCGGACGGAGGCCCACATGGCCCGGCCCTCCACGATGGCGTCGACGATGGTCTCGATGCGGTCATCGGTGACCACGACGTCGGCGGCGGTACGCGCCGCGGGGGTGGCCCGGGAGCCGATGGCGATGCCGACGTCGGAGATCCTGATGGCCGGGGCGTCGTTGGCGCCGTCGCCGGTGACGGCGACGACGCGCCCGGCCGCGCGCAGCACCGTGACGATCCGTACCTTGTGCGCGGGAGTGACTCTGGCGAAGACCGAGATCCCGGGCAGCGTCCTGGCGAGCTCGGCGTCGTCCAGGGCGTCCAGTTCCGGGCCGGTCATCATCCGCGGTTCCTCGTCGGGCCGCAGTTCCCGGGCGATCGCGGCGGCGGTGCTGGGGTGGTCTCCGGTGAGCATGACGATCCGTACGCCGGCCGACGCCAGCCGGCCGACGCTTTCGGCGGCGGTGGGCCGTACGGGATCCGCGAGTCCCAGCAGGCCCAGCAGGCACAGGCCGCCGACGTCCGCGTCGTCGAGGGACGCGGGAGCCTCCGGGCCGGGAGCCGGGCGGGTGCGTTCGGCGACCACCAGCACGCGCAGGGCCTGCCGGGCGTGCCGGTCGATCTCCCGGTCGATCTCTTCGCGCAGTTCCGCGTCGAAGGGCGTGTCGGTGTCGTTCTGCCGGACTCGGTCGCAGCGGGCCAGGACGACCTCCGGCGCGCCCTTGACGACGAGCAGCGCCCTGCCCGGCTCGCGGTCCCGCTCGGCCGGGGTCTCGCCCGAACCGATCCAACCCAGCACCGCGTGGTAGCCGCGCGCGGGCTCGAACGGCAGTTCCGCCAGCCGCTGCCAGCCGTCCGGCGCCACCAGGTCCGAAGTGGCGGCGGCCTGCTCGGCCCCGTTCGCGATGGCACGGTCCGTGGGGTGGGTGAGCGCCGAGGCCGGGCCCTCCGGAGCCGCGAGGGCCGCCGCCGCCACGACCCGGCGCAGCCGTGGAGTGAGGGCGTCGAGCGGACGCCGTTCACCGCCGTCGGAGACCTGCTGGAGGCTGATCCTTCCCTCGGTGAGGGTGCCGGTCTTGTCGAAGCACAGCACGTCGGTGCGGCCGAGCGCCTCGATGGTCGAGGCGCTGCGCACGAGCGTGTTGCGGGTGGACAGCCGCCGGGCGGCGGCGAGTTCGGCGACCGTGGCGATGAAGGGCAGCCCTTCGGGCACGGCGGCGACACAGAGGCTGACCGCGGCCCCCAGGGCGGCGCCCAGGGGCTGCCGGCGGACCAGGCCGACGACGAACAGGACGACGCCGGACGCGATGGACAGGGGCAGGAACCATCGGCCGAGCGCGTTCAGGCGCCGTTCCACCCCGCTGTCCGGAAGGCCGTCCGACGGGGCCGCCTCCGCGGCGCTGCCGGCCTCGGTGGCGGCTCCGGTGGCGACGACCACGGCGAGCGCGTTGCCCGCCGCCACCGTCGTGCCCTGGTACAGCATGGAGCGGCGGTCCGCGACCGCCCGCGCGGCCGTCGGCGCGGGTGCCTTCACGACGAGTTGCGACTCGCCGGTGAGGCTCGACTCGTCGACCTCCAGACCCGTGGCCTCCACGACGCGGCAGTCGGCCGGGACCGCGTCGCCGGCCCGCAACTCGATCATGTCGCCGCGCACCAGGCGGTCGGCGGCCGCTTCCTTGGTTCTGGGCCGGTCCGCCCTGCGCAGCCGTACTCGGGCGGAGGTCGCTGACACGAGCCGCTCCGCCGCACGGTCGGCACCGAGCCGCTGAGCCCCTCCGACGAGCGCGTCGACCCCGAGTACGCCGCCGATGAGCACCGCGTCCAGTACGGAGCCGAGCGCCGCCGAGATACCGCCGCCGACCGCCAGGATCGGGGTGAGCGGGTTGGCCAGTTCCTCCATCACCCTGCCGATCAGGGTGACGGGAGCGGTCCGTCGTTCGAATCCGTCGAACTGGTGGCGCCGTGCGGCTTCGGCCTCCTCGAGTCCCCTGGACGACGTCCCGAGCCTGCCCATGACCTGACGCACCGTCATGGCGTGCCAGGGCGTCCGCTCCACGGCCACGGGGGCCGGGCGGCTGCGCACCGTCCACCCTTCCCAAGTGCCCATCCCCATCGCGGCGATGGTCATCCCGTCGGTCACCAGACGGGCGCGCGCCCAGGCCCGGGGCAGCGGGACGGCAAGAGCCAGTGCGGTACCCACGAGGGCTCCGGCCGCCTCCACGCGAACGCACTGCCTGCTCAGCCGCAGGGCCTGCGGGGCGGCCGTCAGCAGCAGGTGCGCCACTTCGGGCGGACCGGCGACGTCCGCGTCCCAGGGCACTCGGCGCAACCCCGTGGTCACCCCGATGCCCAGGTCGGCGCGGACGAGGGCGAGGCTGGTCCTGGAGGCGACGACGGCGACCCCGTGGCCTTCCTCCTGGAGGGAGCGGACCAGTGCGGACGTGCGTGTTCCGCCGACGGGAACGGCCTCGTCCAGCTCGAACCGGCGGTGCAGTCCTGGCGGGCCGCCCGCGAGGACGACCCGGCCGCATCCGCGCGCCGCCCGCACCAGGTGGTCGGCGAGGGGGTGCAGCTGAGGGACCAGGTTCGCGACGGCGACGGGTTCGCCGTCGTGGAGCACGAGCAGGACCCTGCCGCCCTGCTCGGCCCATGCCCCGACCAGGGCGGCCGTCTCCCCCGGCAACTCCGTCCCGGCCGCGTGTCCGTCGGCGAGCGGGCGGAGTGCCCAGCCCCCGCGTTCCTGTGGCTGTGAAGGGTCGGCACCGTCGATCAACTCGTGGATCCTGGCGTGGATGTCGTCGACGTCCGAACCCGCGTCCAAATCCGCGTCCAAATCCGAGTACGCAGCCACGTCCGCTGTCCCGTGCGGGCCGGAGGGCGTGTCGCCCACCGCCAGAGGGACCACGGTGCCGACCGTCCAGGTGCCGGTGGCCAGCACGCGAGCGTCGATGACCACCGTGTCGATGCGGTCGAGGCGGCGCAGCGCCGCCGGCCGGAGGACGAGCGCTCCGCGGCCGGAGGCGGCCTGCCCCACCGCGCAGGCGAAGGCCTCGCGGCCGAGCCGGGGACCCCTCGGCGTCCCCCCGATCAGCATGGCCAGAGCGCGGTCATGGCTGCGTGAGAGGGCCGCCATGAGCCCGTAGCTCGTCAGCGCCGAGGGGACGGCCACGTTGGCGTACCGCTCCGCGGGCCCCGGCCTCAGCGGAGTCGGCCGCTCGAGGGCCGGCGCGGCGTCGTGGCGGTACGTACCCTCCCGTTCGCCGAGCCGGTGCGCCCAGTCCTGCCAGGACCGGCGTCCGGCCCTGGCCTCCGTGTACCGGACACGGGACATGAAGGCGGTCACAAGGGGGCCGAGCGGCCGGAACGTCAGCGTGGTGGCGAGCAGATTCGCCATCGCCCAGCCGGTCTCCGCGGCGGCGTCGCCGATGCGCCGGTCGGCCGCGCCGCGCAGCAGCGGTGTGGCCTCCGTGACCTGGATGAGCGCCGGCACGACCGGGGACAGACCAGGGAGCCTGGCGGCCCGGCCCACCACCGCCACGCCTACCGCGGCAAGGCTCGCTCCCAGCTGCGCCGCCGCGCCGGCCTGCCCTTCGGGACCGCCGGGAAAGCCCACGGCGCGTCGGGCCGCTTCCGTCCCCGCGCCGGCCCCGCCCCGCCCCTCCTCGTCGGCCGTATCGCCCGCGGCCACGGCGGCCTCGGCCTCCGCGACGAAGCCGACGACGTGCTCCAGATCCGTTTCGGCGGGATCGCAGCCGACGTACACGCAGCCGAGCGTCCCGTTCACCTCGGCCCGGACCACCCCCGGCACGCCCATCAGCCGTGTCTCCAGATCGCGGGCGGCCCGGGTCGTCCCGGGCCGCCCCAGGTGGTCGACCACGATCTGCACCCCGCCGGGTACCTGCCAGGTCCGCCTCGAACGCGGCAGCAGCCGTCCGAGCTCCGACAAGGCCGTGGGCACTGCGCTCACCGCCTCCCCGGCGGTGCGCGCGGTCCTGGAAAGCAGTGCCCCGATCACATGGCCTCCGCCACGGGTCTTCGGTGGTGCGCGGCGACGCCGCCACGGACGAACCGGGCAAAAGCGTCTTATCCGAGTATGGCCATACCTCTCCGACGCTGTCCTGTCCACGGCGCGGAAGGAGACCTCGCCCGCCTATGCCGTGGGTGTCGGCGTCAGTCCCGCCGTCGGCCGGCTCACCTGCGCCGTCCCGCTCCGGGGCACCGCCTGCGCCAGTCGCCCGCGGATGAGGCGGGCGAGCTGGGTCAGGTTGCCGGAGCTGCAGAGGAGTTCGGCCGGTGAGAGGCGGACGTCGAAGTACTCACGGGCGCGGCTCAGGCCTCCTGCGGGTGCAGCAGCCGGGCCAGCAGGTCGTCGAGGGTGACGAGGCCTGTCAGGCGCCCGGTGTCGTCGCGGACGACGGCCAGGGTGGCGCGGCGTCTGCGCAGCAGTTCGATGGCCTGGCCGACGGTGTCGTGCGGGCTCAGCTCGGGCACGGGGCGGGCGAGTGCGCGTGCGGTGGCGGTGCGGCCCCGGGCACGGGCGATCAGGGCGTCGCGGGCGTGGACCGAGCCGACGACCAGCGGCCCGTCGGCCACCAGCAGGCGGCTGCGGTCGTGCCGTGCGGCGGTGGCCAGGATGCTGTCGAGATCGGCCTCCGCGGGCACCGAGGTGATCTCGGCGGCCGGGATCTGGAGGTCGCGCACCGGCGTCTGCGGTGCGGTGAGCGAGTTGGTGATCAGTTCGGAGTCGTCCTTGCTGATCAGGCCGAGCCGCTCGGACTCCTCGACGAGGTGGGCGAGTTGCTCGCGGTTGTGGACCGAGGCCAGCTCGTCGCGCGGGGTGACCCGGCACAGTCGTACCAGGGCGTTGCTCATCCTGTTGAGCAGCCCGATCAGTGGCCGTACGGTCCTCACGACACCCCGGAAGGGCGGCGAGAGCAGCATGGCCGACCGCTCGGGGTGGGCGATGGCCCATGACTTGGGCGCCATTTCGCCGACGACCATGTGCAGGAACACCACGACGACCATGGCGAACAGGAAGGCCACCACGTAGCTGAGCGCGCTGGGCAGGCCCAACGCGTGGAGCAGCGGGTCGAGTTCGTGCGAGATCGCGGGCTTGGACACCGAGCCGAGGCCCAGGGTGCACACGGTGATGCCGAGCTGGGCGCCGGCCAGCATCAGCGACAGTTCGCGCATGCCGGCGAGGGCAGCCTTGGCACCGCGCCGGCCGTCGGCCGCGGCCTTCTCCATGCGGTGCCGCTTGGCGGCCACCAGGGCGAACTCGGCGGCGACGAAAAAGGCGCTGCCGATCAGGAGCAGCAGGGTGACGAAGAGCGCCATCGGGAAACTCATGCCTGCCCCTCCTCACGCTCGGCCGCGGCGACCGGCTCGATGCGCACCCGCTCGGGCACGTGCCGGTCGAGGGTGCGTACGTCGATCAGCACGCGCCCCGTGCCGGGCAGTTCGACGGTGAGCCGGTCGCCGATGGCGGGGAAGCGGCCGAGGCGGTCGACGACCAGTCCGGCCACCGTGTCGTAGTCGTCGTCCTCGGGCAGCTCGATGCCGGTCGCCTCGGCCACCTCGTCCAGACGGCGCCCGGCGTCGACCAGCCAGCCGTCCCCGTCGGCGACGGCGATCTCGGTGACGATGTCGCTCTCGTCGGCGATGTCGCCCACCAGTTCCTCGGCGATGTCCTCGTAGGTGACGATCCCCGCGACGCCGCCGTGTTCGTCCAGGACGACGGCGAACTCGTCGTCCTGCTCCCGCATCCGGTCGACGGCGTCGGGCAGGGGGAGTGTGTCGGGCAGCAGCAGGGGACGTCGGGCGAGTGCGCCCGCGGTGGTGGCGGCGAGGCGGTCGGCGGGCAGGTGCGTCAGTTCGCGCACGCCGAGCACGCCCGTGATGTCGTCGGGGTGGTCGCCGAGGACGGGGTAGTTGGAGTGGCCGTGCTTGGAGATGAGGTCGACCGCCTCGGCGGCGGTGGCCTCCTTGCGGACGAAGACGGCGTCCGCGCGCGGCACCATCACTTCGTCCAGGATCCGGTCGGAGAACTCCAGGGCGTGGTCGAGCAGGTCGGCGGTGTCCTTGGGCAGTTGACCGTGCTCGTGGGACTCGCCGATCAGGTGGCCGAGCTCTTCGAGGGTGGCGCCGTGGTGGAGTTCCTCGACGGGCTCGATGCCGACCTTGCGCAGCAGCTTGTTGGCCACGTTGTCGAAGACGTGGACGACCGGGCCGACGACCTTCAGATAGGCGAGGGTGGACGCGGCCAGCGACTTCGCCAGCCGCTCGGGGACCGCGATCGCCAGGTTCTTCGGGGCGAGTTCGCCCAGCACCATCTGCACGACCGTGGCCAGCACGAAGGACAGGACGACGGAGATGCCGGAGACCGCGCCGTCGGGGACGCCGAGCCCGCTCAGAGCGGGCTCGAGGAGTGCCGAGACGGACGGCTCGGCGATGAAGCCGACGACCAGGCCGGTGACGGTGATGCCCAGCTGGGCGCCCGACAGCATGAACGACAGCCGTTCCAGCACCGTCAGGGCTCGGGCGGCCCTGCGGTCGCCGGCCTCGGCCTCGCGGGCGAGGGCGAGCCGGTCGGCGGAGACGTACGCGAACTCCTGGGCCACGAAGTAACCGGTCCCGGCGGTCAGGACGAGGACGGCCAGCAGGCCGAGAAGGGCGCTCGCGGCACTCATCGAACGCCACCCCGCTGCGTGCCGCGTTCAGGAAAGACCTGGTGGGGTGGTCGGGGACGGTGCCCCGGGGAGTCCGTCGATCTGGCGGACAAGGTTGGTACTCCTCTGATAGCTCTGGGGCCAGAGAAACGATTCGGGCCGTGTCCGGGTTCCCGGCACGTCCGGGTTCCCCATGCGATCACGGCCGTTTCGCGGCCTTCCTGCCTGGGGGCTGTGCAGAACAACGGAACAACGGGGGATGTTGTGGAACGCACCGGCATGGCCATTCTGACCGTCTTCGGCCTGGTGTGGTGGCTGATGGGTGCGAGCGCCGTCGGTGGGCCGCTGTGGCCGGTGGTGGCTCTCGTCGGATGTGCCGTGGCCGCATGGGTGTGGCGCACGGGACGCAGACCGGGGCACTCCCCCGCCGAGCGGCCTCCTCCGGCCGTGCGCCGTCGCTTCGCCTGGGTCAACGCCGCCCAGTGGCTCGCCATCGTGCTCGCCGGCATCGGTGCGATAAGGAGCGGCGTCCCGGAGCTGATTCCCGCCCTGGTCTCCGTCATCGTCGGGGTTCACTTCCTGCCGCTGGCCTCGCTCTTCCGGCAGCCGCGGTTCCATCTGACCGGGGCCCTGCTCATCGCGGTGGGTGCGGCGGGCTGCGCCATCGGGCTCGCCGGCGGACCGGCGAGCACCGTCCAGATGACCGTGGGCCTCGCGGTGGCGCTCGTCCTGTGGGGCACCGTTTCCCTGGGCCGGCCCAAGAGGGCCGATGGCGCATCTCACCTCGCAAGCTCCTGAGCGCCGCCCCTGGGGGCGAGCGTGGCGGGCCCGGCGTTCGTTCCCGGACACCGCCCGGAACGCCGCCCGGACCGGCGAACTCACCGCGAGCGTGCCAGGTCCTTGGCGTCCCGTTTGAAGGCCCACTCCATCCTGGGTTCCATCGCGAACCGGAAGACGCGCTGCACGGGCGGGGTGCACAGCACGGTGATCACGGCGACGGCGACGACGGTGACGGCGATCTCGCCCAGCGGCTGGTGGATCCAGTCGTGGTCGTACCAGTCCCAGAAGCGGGATCCCTTGGCGAGGAAACCGTGCAGCAGGTAGCCGTACAGCGTGCCTGCCCCGAGCGCCGTGAACCACATCCGGCGCCGGGGCACCCAGGCGAAGAAGCACGCCACCAGGACCACCGAGCAGCCGAACAGGGCCAGGGTCATCACGGCTCCGGTCCAGCCGGGGGCGGCGAGTTCCTGGGCGCTGTCGCGGCGGTAGAACCAGGCCGCGTTCATCTGCGGCGCCACCCAGTACGCGACCGCCAGCGCCCCGGCGAAGACCGGGACGGACAGGAGGCGCACCTCCCGGCGCCGCACCAGCTGGAAGTGCTCCGCCCTCAGGCACAGCCCGAGCACGAAGAACGGCAGGAACTGAAGGACACGCTGGAGATCGAGATCGTCACCGATGTCGGGCGAGACCGAGGCCAGGGCCGCTATCGCGAGGGCCAGCGGCAGTGGCCAGCGGACGGCCTTCCACAGCGGTGTGCTCAGCCGCCAGATGAACAGCGCGCCGAGGAACCACGTCAGGTACCACGGATCCAGCAGGCTGATCGGGTGGCCGGGATCGTCGTCGGCCCACTTCTTGAACAGCGAGTACGCGACCTCGAAGATCACGTACGGGACCGCGATGCCGGTGACCAGACGCCGGACCCGGACCGGGCTCGCGTCGAAGCTGCGTGAGAAGTAACCCGAGATGACGATGAACGCCGGCATGTGGAAGGTGTAGACGGCGATGTACAGGGCTGCCGCGGCCCGGCTGTCACCGCGCAGCGGCTCCCACGCGTGCCCCATGGCGACGAAGACGATCGCCAGGTACTTGGCGTTGTCGAAGAAGGCGTCCCGCCGCTTGTCCGCCGCCCTCGTCTCCTGCGCGGGGACGCGAGCCTCTCCCGCTGGGGGCTGGGGGTGCGGGGACGGTGTCCCGGCCGACCGGTCGGACGCCCGGTTCACCGAGCGCACGCTGTCACTCACAGTCCCTCCCGAGTGAACCCATAACCTCGATTTCGCGTCTTCCCCTGAATGGGGTCGGTGTACCGGCGCTGAACATCCTGAGCACCCTAGCCACACGGACTGGTCACAGCACAATCCCGCAGGGTGTGCGACCGCGCGTATCAGCAGTCCCGCGCCGTCCCGGCCGTCCCCCGCGCCGGTGGGCGCGGGGCAGCCGGGGCGCTCACGCGGCGGCGGGTGCCGGGCCGACGAGTTCGGTCAGAACGTCCTCCATCGTGACGAAGCCGATGACCGCCCCGGTCTCGCCGGTGACCGCGGCGAGGTGGCTGCCGCCGGCGCGCAGCGCGGTGAGGGTGTCGTCCAGCGGGGTGTCGATGCGGACCCGGGTGACCGGGTGGAACGCGCCTTGCGGGAAGGGCCGGTCGCGTTCGGCGACGCCGAGAGTGTCCTTGATGTGCAGGTAGCCCAGCAGGGTGGCGTCGGGGCCGGTGACCGGGAAGCGGGAGTAGCCCGCCTCGGCCGCCGTCCGCTCCAGCTCGGCCGGGGTGACCTCGTGACCGACGGTGCGCATCCTGTAGACCGGGACGAGGATCTCGCCGACCGGGCGCGTGCCCAGTTCCAGCGCGTCGCGCAGCCGTTCGCCGTCGGCGGGCGACAGCAAGCCGGCCTCGCTGGAGTCGACGACCATCCGTGCCAGCTGGTCGTCGGTGAAGACCGCCTCGACCTCGTCCTTCGGCTCCACCTTGAGCAGCCTCAGCAGGGCGTTGGCGAAGGCGTTGATGCCGAACACGACCGGCCGGAGGGCCTGGGTGAGGGCGACCAGGGGCGGGCCGAGCAGCAGCGCGGTGGGCACGGGTGCGGCGAGGGCGATGTTCTTCGGGATCATCTCGCCGATCAGCATGTGCAGGTACGTCGCCACGGTGAGCGCGATGACGAACGCGATCGGGTGCACCAGGGCGTCCGGGATGCGGGCCGCCTCGAAGGCGGGCTCCAGCAGGTGCGCGATGGCCGGTTCGGCGACCGCCCCGAGGACCAGCGAGGAGACGGTGATGCCGAGTTGCGCGGTGGCCATGAGCGCCGAGAGGTGCTCCAGGCCCCACAGCGTCATCCGGGCCCGCTTGTCGCCCTCCTTCGCGCGCGGCTCGATCTGGCTGCGCCGCACGGAGATCAGGGCGAACTCACCGCCCACGAAGAACGCGTTGGTCAGTAGCGTCAGGGCACCGATGGCCAGCTGCAGAACCGTCATCGGGCCACCTCCGGCTGCTCCTCGATCGCCACGGCCGCGGGTTCGGTGATCAGGACGCGGTCGGCGCGGTGGTGGTCGACGTCGAGCACGTCGAGCCGCCAGCCGTCGACGTCGAGCGCGTCGCCCTTGGCCGGGATGCGCGCCAGGCGGGTGGCGACCAGTCCGGCCACGGTCTCGTACGGGCCCTCCGGCGCCGTCAGACCTATCTCGGTGAGCCGGTCGATACGGACGGAGCCGTCCGCCTCCCACGCGGCACGCCCGTCCCCCGCTCTCGGCGCGGGCAGCAGGTCGGGGGCCTCGACGGGGTCGTGCTCGTCGCGCACCTCGCCGACGACCTCCTCGACGATGTCCTCCACGGTGGCGACACCTGCCGTGCCGCCGTACTCGTCGATGACGACGGCCATGGTGCGCATCGCCCGCAGCCGCTCCAGCAGCCGGTCCGCGGTCAGGCTGTCCGGGACCAGCAGCGGCTCCGTGGCCAGCTCGGTCACGGGTGTGAGCTGCCGCTTCTCCGGCTCCAGGGCGAGCACGTCGCGAATGTGGACGGTGCCGACGACCTCGTCGAGGCTGTCGCGGTAGACGGGGAAGCGGGACAGGCCGGTGGCGTACGTCAGGTTCGCCGCGTCGGCCGCCGTCGCGTGGGCCTCCAGCGCCCGGACGTCGACCCTCGGCGTCATCACGTTCTCGGCCGTGAGCTCGCTCAGGTGCAGGGTGCGCACGAACAGTTCGGCGGAGTCCGCCTCCAGCGCGCCCTCGGCGGCCGAGTGCTGGGCCAGCGCGACGAGTTCCTCGGGCGCGCGGGCGGAGGCCAACTCCTCGGCCGGTTCCAGGCCGAAGCGGCGCAGGCACCGGTTCGCGGTGTTGTTGAGGTGCTGGATGAACGGTCCGAACGCGGCCGTGAAGCCACGCTGCGGCGCCGCGACCACCTTGGCCACGGCCAGCGGCCGCGAGATCGCCCAGTTCTTCGGCACCAGCTCACCGACCACCATCAGCACGACCGTGGAGGCGGCCACCCCCAGCACGGTCGCCACCGACGAGGCGGCACCGCCCAGGCCGGCCCCTTCCAACGGGCCGCGCAGCAGCGTCGCGAGCGACGGCTCGGCGAGCATGCCGATCACCAACGACGTGACGGTGATGCCGAGCTGAGCGCCCGACAGCTGGAACGTCAGACGGCGTACGGCCTTCAGCGCCCCCTCGGCACCGCGCTCACCGGCCTCGGCGGCACGCTCCAGCTCGCCGCGCTCGACGGTGGTCAGGGAGAACTCGGCGGCGACGAACACGGCGCAGGCCAGCGTGAGGAGCAGGGCCGCCAGGAGCAGCAGGACCTCGGTCACCGGGCCACCCCCGCTCCCTCACACGCGGGCGGCGCAGGCTGTGGACCGGGCATGGCACGGCTGGTACTGGGAGGTTCACCCATGGCGGGACCGTGACTCCTTCTCAGTTCGGCGGGTCGGGTGGACCCATGGTGGTGGGAGGGCGTCGACACCCCCCTCTCACGGTAAAGGGAGAGTAAAGCATCCCGGTCAAGCCCATGGCAGCCCATGCGTTGCGGCAGTTTTCGGACTTTCCCGGGCGGACGGCCGGGACTCCCGCGTCAACGGGCTCATCACCCCTATGCTTCTACTCGTTTGTAGAGAACGGCCGGGCGATCCCGGTTGTTCCCGCGCGCCGTGACCCCCTCCGGGACCGCTGCGCGGCACGACAAGACGGACGCACGCAGACGACACACGCACGTAAAGGAGTGGACGCCGCAATGGTGTTCAAACGACTGCTCGGCTCGCTCGGCGTGGGCGGCCCCACGGTCGACACGGTCCTCGATCCGGGCGCGGCCCGCCCAGGCGGCAGCCTGACCGGCCAGGTCCATCTCAAGGGCGGCGACTCCGACTTCGACATCGAGCACATCACGCTGGAGCTGGTGGCACGGGTCGAGGCCGAGCACGACGAGGGCGAGAGCGAGGGCGCCGTCGCCTTCGACCGGTTCACCGCGGGGGGCGGCTTCCGGCTGGCGGCCGGCGAGCAGCGCAGCGTGCCCTTCACCGTGACGCTGCCCTGGGAGACCCCGATCACCGAGTTGTACGGCCAGCCGCTGGGCATCGCGCTCGGCGTGCGCACCGAGCTGGCGGTGGCCGGCGCGAAGGACAAGGGCGACCTCGACCAGCTGACCGTGGCCCCACTGCCCGTCCAGGAGGCGATCCTGGAGGCTCTCGGCCGGCTCGGCTTCGGCTTCAGGTCGGCCGACCTGGAGTACGGCCGCATCGGCGGCACTGGTCAGCAACTGCCCTTCTACCAGGAGATCGAGCTCACTCCGGCACCCCAGCACGCCCACCAGGTCAACGAGATCGAGTTGACCTTCCTCGCCACGCCGGGCGGCATGGAGGTCGTCCTGGAGGCCGACAAGCGCGGCGGCCTGTTCTCCTCCGGCCACGACGCGCTCACCCGCTTCACGGTCTCGCACGACCAGATCGAGCACCAGGACTGGAACACCCTGGTCGACGGCTGGATCCGCCAGCTCGTCGAGCACCGTTCGGCGTACGGCTCGCACGCCGCGTACGGACACGAGGGCCACCACGGCCGCGCTCACGACGAGCACCACCACGACGGCCACCGCTCCGGCCCCGGCATGGGTACGGCCGTCGCGGCAGGTGCGGCCGGGCTCGCGGTCGGTGTCGTCGGCGGCATGGTCGCGGCCGAAGTCGTCGACGAGGTCGGTGACTTCTTCGAGGGCGAGGAAGAGGAAGAGGAAGAGGGCTGAGATGGCAACGTCCGGGCGAGCCGGTGAGGCCGGTCGGCTGCCGACCGCGCAAGAAGCGATCCGCCTCCGGCCCGCTCGGACGGCCGGGCCCCCAGGGGCCGTCCGCGACCCGACCCCGCACAGCCGCCGGCACCCAGCAGCGACCCACCCGCCGAGACATTCATTTCTACATTGATGTAGAACTTGATGAGGCATCGGACCGCCGCAGGGGTGGCCGGGCCTTCGATCGACGCATGGAGTTCTCATGGCCCTGTGGGACCGCATCAAGGAGTCCGCATCGACGATGCAGACCCAGCTGACGGCGAAGAAGAACGACCTCAAGAGCGGAGCGTTCCGCGACGCGAGCATGGCGATGTGCGCGCTCGTCGCCGCCGCCGACGGCACCATCGACCCCTCCGAACGACAGCGGGTGGCCCAGCTCATCGCCGGCAACGAAGTGCTGCAGAACTTCGACGCCCTGGACCTGCGGCGCCGTTTCGAGGACAACCTCGACAAGCTCACCGCCGACTTCGACTTCGGCAAGGTCAGCGTCCTGCAGGAGATCGCCAAGGCGAGGAAGAAGCCCGCCGAGGCCCGCGCCGTCATCCAGATCGGCATCGTCATCGGCGGCGCCGACGGCGACTTCGACAAGACCGAGCGGGCCGTCGTCCGCGAGGCCTGCTTCGCCCTCGACCTGCCGCCGCACGAGTTCGACCTCTGATCACCGCCCACAGCGCTCGTGCCGGGCCGCTGCGGCGAGGGGCCCGGCATGCCGCCTCACCCGGGCGGCCCGGGGCCGCGGCATCAGTGAGGATCCGCCCCCGCCCTCGCCCCCGCGACAGCGACAGCGACAGCGACAGCGACAGCGACAGCGACAGCGACACCAACACGAAGGAGAACCGCTCCCCATGTCGGTCAACATGGCCAAGGGCCAGCAGATCAGCCTGAGCAAGGACGACGGCAGTGCCCTGACCTCCGTCCGCATGGGCCTGGGCTGGCAGGCAGCGCCGCGCAAGGGCTTCCTCGCCAAGCTCACCGGATCCGGCAACGACATCGACCTGGACGCCTCGGCCGTGCTCTTCGCCGCCGGGCAACCCACGGACGTCGTGTTCTTCCGTCACCTCACCAGCGACGACGGATCCGTCCGGCACACCGGCGACAACCTCACCGGTGGGGCCGGCGCCGGAGGCGACGACGAGACCATCCTCGTCGACCTGGCCCGCGTTCCCTCCCACATCGATCAGATCGTCTTCACGGTCAACTCCTTCACCGGCCAGACGTTCACCGAAGTGCAGAACGCCTTCTGCCGCCTGGTCGACGAGACCACGGGAACCGAACTGGCCCGCTACACCCTCACCGGGGGCGGCGACCACACGGCCCAGATCATGGCCAAGGTCCAGCGCTCCGGCAGCGGCTGGCAGATGAAGGCGATCGGCGAACCCGCCACCGGCCGCACCTTCCAGGACCTGCTGCCCTCCATCGCACCGCACCTGTGATCACGGGCCGGGACGGCGACACCGCCGTCCCGCTCCTCCCCGATACACTCGGCCCCGCCCGGCCGGGACAACACAAGACAGGACTCGCATGTTCGGACTGAGCGAACTCGCCGTCATCCTCATCGTCGTCATAGCCGTCCTCGCCGCCAAGAAGCTTCCCGACCTCGCCCGTTCAGCAGGCAAGTCGGCCCGCATTCTCAAGGCCGAGGCCCGCGCCATGAAGGACGAGGAGGACAAGTCCGGCGCGGCTCCGCACGTCGTCCAGGGCGAGATCGTCACTCCGGGCGGCAACCAGGCCCCGGGCACGGCCCGGCCGACCGCACGCGAAGCCGAACAGCCCGGCCGCACGGCGGGACCGGCCGGACCGACGGGACCGGCCGGACCGACGGGACCGGCCGGACCGACGGGCGACGGAAACCGGCCCTAGCCGGCCTTCCGCCAGCGGGCGCGCAGGCTGAATGCCGCGCCCTTCGGCCGACGTTCGCGGGTGAACACTCCCTTCTTGTTGCCATCGACACGGAAGACACCGGGCGCCGTGGCGAAGTCGGAGAAGTTCCAGATCTGCTCGCCGACGACCGCGTCGACGCGGTCGAACACGCGGTGGTACACGTCGAGCAGTTCGGTCTGGTACTCCTCGGTCCAGGGGCTGGGCACGACGCTGTGCAGTCCTGGGTAGGTGTCCGCTCCGTACTCGGTGATGACGATGGGCTTGTCGTGCGCGGCCCACTGCCGCAGTTCCGCCTCCAGCTCCGTCTCGGCCGCCGCCAGGTCGTTGGGGCCGAAGTACCAGCCGTAGTAACGGTTGAGGAGCACGACGTCGAACAGGTCGGTGACCACGCACTGCTCCGGTTTCCCCATGAGCGCGTTGACGTAGGCGACCGGCCGTGTGGGATCCAGCCGGCGTGCCTCGGCCGCCAGCGGTGCGAAATAGTCGCGCGCCTCCGGTTGGACATTGTCCGGCTCGTTGGCGATGGACCACAGCACGACACTCGGATGGTTCTTGTCGCGGGCCACCAGCTCCCTGATCGCCTGCAGGTGCGTGCGGTGGGTGCTCTCCCCCACCGTGTCGGGTGAGAACGTGGACACCTTCCGGCCGGAGCCGAAAACGCCTCCCGCGATGTTCAGGTTCAGGCCGACGGCCGCGGTCTCGTCGATGACCACCACCCCCTGCCGGTCCGCGTAGTCGAGCACCTCCTCGGCGTAGGGGTAGTGCGAGGTGCGGAACGAGTTCGCGCCGGTCCACTCCAGCAGGGCGAAGTCGTGCACCATCAGGATGTCGTCGTGCCCCCTGCCGCGCACGGCGGCATCCTCGTGTTTGCCGAATCCCTTGAAGTAGAACGGGGTCCCGTTGATCAGGAACTCCTTGCCCCGTACCTCCACGGTGCGCACGCCCACGGACTGCCGGTAACTGTCGACGAGGTCGCCGGCGCTGCTCCAGAGCGTGGCCTCGAGTTCGTAGAGGTAGCCGTCGCCGGGTGCCCAGGGGTGCACGTCCGGGATCCTGAGGGTCCCCGCCGCCCCTGTGGCGGCATGGACCTCGACTCCGGAGGCATCGCGCAGCGACACACGCACCACGTGCTCTTCGGCCTGCACGGTGCTGTCCACGCGGTAGTCCACGAGGCCGGTCGTGTCCTCGAGGCTCGTTGTCACGGTGATGTCGCTGATATGGACGAGGGGCGTGGTGTACAGCCAGACGGGCCGGTGCAGGCCCGCGTAGTTGAAGAAGTCGTGGAAGTAGTGCTGTACCCGGCGGCCGTCCGCGCGTTCCTCCACGCGGCCGGGCGGTATCGACTCCCAGGTCAGTTCGTTGTTGACCACGACGGTGACGCGGTTCTCGGCACCGGGCCGCAGGTGCCTTGTCACGTCGGCCTCGAAGGGGGTGTAACCGCCTTCGTGCCGGGCGACCTCCACATCGTTGACCCAGGCGGTGGCGCGATGCGTGGCGGCGTCGAAGCGGAGTACCGTCCGTTCCCCGGCCCACCGGGCGGGAACCCACACATGCGTCTGGTACCAGACGTCGCCGACGTGGTCACGGACGGTCGTGTCGGGGAAGATGTCGTTGTAGCTGGCCGGCACCGGGATGTCCACGGCGCCCGCGAGCGGTGAGCGCCACCAGCCGGCGGCACGGCCGGCCCCTTCCGCGTCCAGGCGGAAGCTCCACAGGCCGGCCAGGGAGCGGCGTTCACGAGTGGGACCGTCCTGCGGACGAAGCATGGGTTGGTTCTCCTGTTCGGTGTGCGCGTGGCGGCGCGGCGGTCGAGAAGGCAGGTGTGCGGCGGTCGAAAGGGCGCTATTTGATGCCGGTGTTGGCGATGCCCTGGATGAAGTGCCGTTGCAGGACGAGGAAGAGCAGGATGATCGGTGTGACGACCGTGACCGCTCCGGCCAGCAGCAGGCCGTAGTTGGTGCCGTTGGCTCCCACGGAGAAGAGGGCGAGGGCGACGGGCAGCGTGTAGTGGTCCTCGGTCTGCGCGATGACGAGCGGCCAGAGGAAGTTGTTCCACTGCGCGAGGAAGGTGAGGATCGCCAGTGTCGCCAGCGCGGGCCGTGTCAGGGGAAGGACCACCCTGAGGAAGATCCGGGACTCGCCCGCGCCGTCGAGGCGCGCCGCCTCCACGAGGGCGTCCGGGATGTCCCGGACGAACTGCCGCATGATGAACACGCCGAACGGTGTCACGAGGAAGGGCAGGATGAGCCCGAGGTAGGAGTTGCCCAGGCCCATGTTGCTGACGAGCACGAACAGCGGGACGAAGGTCGTGACTCCGGGGATGATCAGCATGGTGAGGACGAGGGCGAACAGCAGACGCTTCCCCGCGAACTCCATCTTCGCGAAGGCGTATCCGGCCATCGAGCAGAACAGCAGATTTCCCAGAACACAGGCCGTCGCGACGAGTGTGCTGTTCAGGAAGTAGAGCCCGAAGTTCTGCCTCGACAGCAGTTGTTCGAAGTTGGCGATGGTCGGGGACCGGGGGATCCAGGAGCTCGGATGGGCGACGATCTCACCCGTCGGTTTCACCGAGCCGAGGAACATCCAGGCGAACGGCGCCAGCGTCGCGAGGAGACCCAGTACGAGGGCGCAGTAGAGCGCGATACGAGCCGGTGGGACGCGCCTGGACGGTCGCCGCTCCCGGAGGGCCGGTCCTGTCGTCGTGGTGGTGGCGGCGGTCATGTCAGGCCTTCGCTCGGAAGATGCGGAACTGCAGAAGGCTCAGCAGCGCGATCGCGGCGACCAGCACATAGGACGCGGCCGAGGCCGTTCCGTAGTTCCCGAAGCCGAACTGCTCGTAGGCGTAGTAGCTGATCGACGTCGTGCTGTCCAAGGGGCCGCCGCTCGTCATGACGAACGGTTCCTCGAAGAACTGGAGGTAGCTGATGCTGAGCAGCACGGCGACGACCAGCGTGGTGGGCCGGAGCAGCGGCAGGGTCACGCTGCGGAAGACGCGCCAGCGGGACGCGCCGTCCACCACGGCCGCCTCGTGCAGTTCGGGAGGAATCGACTGCAGCCCCGCCAGGAAGATCACCATGGGGATGCCGAAGTGCCGCCAGACCGCCATCAGGATGAGGGCGGGCATGGACCAGTTCGGATCGTTCAGCCAGTCCGGCCCCGAGATTCCTACGACGGACAGGACCGAGTTGATCATCCCGTCAGGCTTGTAGAGGTACCGCCACACGACCGCTATCGCCACGATGCTCGTCACGACCGGAGCGAAGTAGGCGACCCGGAAGAAGCCCTTCGCACGCTGGATCCCGGAGTTGAGTGCGACGGCGACGGCGAGAGAGAGCACCATGGTCAGCGGGATGCCCACAGCGACGAAATAGAGCGTGTTCAGAGCAGCGCGGACGAACGTGGGATCGGAGAACAGGCGGGTGTAGTTCTCCAGGCCGACGAAGTTGACGCTGAAGGGCGTCGCCACGTCCTTGCTGGTGATGTCGGTGACGCTCATCGACAGCGACGAGAAGACCGGCCAGATGCCGAACGTGGCGAACAGCAGGACGAAGGGCGAGCAGAAGCCCCAGGCGATCAGCGTGCGCCGGAGGCGTCCGGCACCGCCCTTCGACCGCTGACTCCTCTGCCTGGTGGAAGACCTCTCGCGTACGGGTTCCACGGAGGTGGTCGTGGTCATCGGGGCTGACCCGTGCCGATCGTGGACGCCTTCGCCTGGACCCGCTCCAGAGCCGCCTTCGGGGACGAGACACCCTTGGCCACCTTCTCGATCTCGGCATCGAGGACCGCGGTGATCTGCTTCCACGTGGTGACGTTCGGGCCGGGCAGGGCGGTCTCCAACTGGGACTCGAAGACGGACAGCAGCGGATCCGACTTGAGCTTCCCCTCACCCCAGGCCGACTGCACGGCGGGAAGATCTCCGGACAGCTCGTACCAGTCCTGCTGGACGTCGGGCCGGGCCAGCCACCGGATGAACTTCCAGGCACCGTCCCGGTTCTTCGCGCCCTTGAACACCGCCCAGTGCCCACCCCCGATGTAGCCGGCGTTGGACTTCGGGCCCTTCGGGAGCGGGGCGATCCCCACCTTGTCCTTGACGAAGTCCCCTCCGCCCGCCTCCTTCAGCAGTGCCGTCTCCCAGGGGCCCGAGACGAGTGCGGCGGTGGAACCGGCGACGAACTGCGGTTCGATCTCCCCGAGGGCCACCGGCCCGTTGCGGGTCGAGAACTTCGAGGTGAAGAACGACTGGTAGAACTCCAGTCCCTTGAGCGCCTCGGGTGTGTCGAAGGTGAATTCGGTGCCGTTCTTGTTCATGAGGTCCGCGCCGGCCTGCCACATGAAGGGCAGGACGCCCTGCCAGCTCGCCGCCACACCGGTGGGCAGCGACAGGCCCCACTTCGCGCCCTGCCTCTGGAGGGCCTTGAGGAACGGCTGGTACTCCTTCCAGGTCCTCGGCGCGGAGACCCCGGCAGCCTCTGCCAGGTCCTTGCGGTAGAAGAGGGAGCGTGTCTCCACATACCAGGGGACGCCGTACGTGCCTCCGTCGTAGATGGTGCTCCGGGCGGCGCCCTGGTAGAAGGACGAGGTGTCGACGAGGTCGGCCGGCACCTGCTCGAGTCCGCCCGTCGAGGCGAAGTTCGTCAGGTCGGCGGCTCCGACGAGGGTGGCGTCCGGCGTGTCCTTGGAAGCGATCGCCGTTTCGACCTTCTTGGCGTAGTCCTGCCACGGAATGGCTGTGACCTTCACCTTCGCGTCCGGGTTGGCCTTCCTGAAGCGCGCGGCCAGCTCGGGCAGGCGCTCACCCTCGGTGCCCATGGCCCAGACGTTGATGGTGCCCTTGGCCGGTGAGGTGTCGACGGGAGCGCCCTTGGCGCCCCCGCCTCCTTGTGTATCGGACCGGCCGCAACCGGCCAGGAGCAGTGCGGCGGTCAGACCGCCGACGAGCGCTCTCGAAGAATGCGAGGTGAACATGGTTGTCCGTCTCCTCTCCACCGAGTGGACGCGCGAGCGGCTCTACCGCACGTCGCGGTGTGGATGAGCGAGACCGTACTCTGAAAACAGAACAGGTGCCATACTTTCATCGGGGTCAGTGATGACGAGCGGATGGCCGGACGCTGTTGCGTACCGCCCACTTAGGCTGGGGGACATGACCGAGAAGACGACGGCACGGCCGGCCACTCGCCGAGGCCCCTACGCCAAGAGCGCACAGCGCAGGGCCGAGATCGTCGCCTCGGCGACCGCCGTGTTCGCGGCGCGCGGCTACCGCGGAGGGTCCCTGAGGGAGATCGCCAAGCAGCTCGACCTCAGCCTGACCGCCGTCGTGCACCACTTTCCCAGCAAGGACGCGCTCCTTGTGGCCGTCCTCGAGAACGCCGATTCCGCGAACACCGACACCTTCGAGGCGGACAGCCGGGACAAGGGGGTGGCCTACGCGGTGCTGCGGTACGTCCGCCGCAATCTGGAACGACAGGAGATGCTGCGGCTCCTCGCCCTGATGGCCGCGGAGGCCTCGACTCCCGATCATCCGGCGCACGAGTGGTTCCGTGACAGGTACGAGCGGGTCGTCAGCGGTCTCACGACCGCGGTACGCAGGGACCAGGACGAGGGTCGCATCTCGAACGGGAGGCATCCCGAGCTGATCGCGGCGGCCCTTGTCGCGCTGTGGGACGGGCTCCAGCTCCAGTGGCTCATCGACCCGCGGCGTGATCTCGTGGCCGGGGTATCGGCCGGGTTGGAGGATCTGCTGGGCGATCCCGCCATCGGCAGTCTGCAGCAGTAGCGGTACCCGTAGTTGGTCCCTCAGGACGCGAGCTGTCCGCACACCTCGGCGGTCAGCCCGTCGGCGGCGTCGAGCGCGGCGCCGAGTGTGTCCGGGGTCGTTCCGGGGGTGGCGAACAGCTGGTGGGCCCGCTCGGTGAAATTCTCGGGCGCGGCCGGGAGTTCGCCCGCCCCCTGGACCGCGCCCTTCTCGTTCACCACCCAGCGCCCGGCGTGAGCGTGCAGGGCCTGAACGAGAAGCCCGACCGCGCGGAAGAGGCAGCCGGCGACATAGAAGGTGTCGCCGCGAGCCGCACCCTTGCGGGCGGCGGCCAGGATGAAGGGAGCCTCCCACCGCGCGTTGGCGATCAGTGTCTCGCGCAGGGGCTCCGGATAGTGGCGGGTCTCCTGCCGCAGGGCGTGCAACTCGTCCCCGGGGTCGGTGAGAACGCGCCCGAGAGCCAGCTCACCGACGTACGCGTGGGAGTACACCCCCAGAGGGTGACCAGCCTGAACGCCGATCTCGAAGTGCCCCTTCCGGCACTGCTGCCAGATCCTGTGCACCCGGTCCAGATCACGGTAGATCCAGTCGACGCGGTGGCCGTCCACGGTCAGCCACGCACCGCCGTCGACCCACGGCCCCCAGCCACCCGGCTCCGTCACCTCGACCGGCCCGCCCGTCAGCTCGGAGGCGAGGAGGCGCAGAGCAGCCGTGTCCAGCGGTGGCCGGTAGTACAGGCCCAGGTCGACATCGGAGTCGGGGTGGTGCCGGCCTCTCGCCCGGCTTCCGCCCAGGCACACCCCGACGATGCCGCTGACCTCGGTCAACCTGTCCGCGATCTCCGTAACCCGATCCACGGCCCCGAGTCTGCAGAACTCCCGCAGCTGCCGCGACCGGATTTCCAGCGCCACGGCGGTCAGAGCTCGCTGTACGCGGTCAGGGCTCGTCGTACCAGGAGACCGCTGCGATGCGCCAGCCCTCCGTGGTGCGGACGAACTGCAGGGTCTTGGTTCCGCCGCCCTCGAACGGTTCACCGTCCAGGGTCCCGGACTTGCGGTACTCGGCGAACCGTGACGCGATGTCTCCCGCGATCTCGGTTCGTTCGGAGGTCTCCCACTCGGAGAACTCGACCAGCCGGCCGTCGGCCAGCAGCCGCCGGCGAGGCTCGATGAACTCGTCCACGGTGTAGACCGTGAACTCCGGGCCGGTCTTGACGATCACGCCCGTGGGAAGAACCAGCCTCTTGATACGTGCCACATCGGCGGTCCGGCCGCCCCGGTTGTCGAAGGCGCCGAAGAACTCGGCGGTCACCAAGTCGATCTCGCTCTTGGACATCGCGCGACAGTAACACGCTGTCCCAGAGCGCGTCTTCGGCTCGGTGGGAAGGTGGCCCGGGCGAGATGCACGGTACGCGGCGCAGGCGGTCAGGGCCGGGTCGCCTCGTCGAGGAGTTCGAGGAGGTGCCGGTAGGGATGACCGGTGGCGCGGGTCATACCGAGTTCGCAGGTGCGGTTGACCGAGGCGTGGGCCGTGGCCGGGTGGGCAAGGACGGCGCGGGACTCGGCCGCGGTGGCGGAGGCCGTCAGCTCGGGGTGCAGCAGCCCGCGGTCGCCGGCGAAGGCGCAGCAGCTCCAGTCCTCCGGCTGTACGACGTCCTCGGCGATCGCCGCGGCCACCCGCAGAAGCGCCGTGTTGAGGCCGAGTTGGGTGGAGGAGCAGGTGGGGTGCACCACGAGCGAGGGAATGCGCCGGGCGGCGGGCAGCCGTGGCAGGACCGTCGAGTCGACGAACGCCACCGCGTCCACCACCCGGATGTCCTCCTCACCCATCATGCGCGCCAGGCCCTCGGTACAGGACGCCGCGTCGACCACGACCGGCAGCGCCCCGTCCTCGGTCGCCGACCGGAGCACGGGAACGACCCGCTCGCGCATGACCGCGTGGCCGGCGGTGAGTCCCTTGGACTTCCACGGTGTGCCGCAGCAGAGGGCGGCGATCCTCTCCGGCACCCGGACCTCGACTCCGGCCCGTTCGCACAGTGCCAGGAAGGCGTCGCGGACTCCGGGGCCCGCGTCCGGGTCGGCGGGCCCGAACACGGTCGACACGCAGGAGGGGAAGTAGACCGCCCGTGGTGTCCGGGCCGCGCGGGGCCGGCGTCGGGCCCCGCCGCGCGGAAGTTCCGGGGACCAGGCGGGCACCACGTCCGGGCCGAGCAGCGCCCTCCCGGCGGCCGTGGCCGCGGAGGGCAGGGCGCCGGGGGTGGTCCGGGCGAGGGTGAGCGCACCGGACGCCGCTCTCGTGAAACCGTCCCAGCGCCGGGCGGCCGAGGCCCACGCCTTCTGTTCGGTCCGGCCTCGTCGTCCGGCGCGCAGCCGCCGGGTGAGGTCGCCGGTGTCGATGAGTACGGGGCAGGCCGTCCGGCACATGCCGTCGACCGCGCAGGTGTCGACGGCGTCGTACTGGTACTCGCGCTCCAGCCGGTCGAGCAGGCCGGTGTCGCCGGCCGCCCGGGCGCGGGCGATCTCGCGGCGCAGCACGATCCGGCGGCGGGGCGTGGTGGTCAGGTCCTGGCTGGGACAGACCGGTTCGCAGTAGCCGCACTCCACACAGCGGTCCACCTCCTCTTCGACGGTGGGGGTCGACTTGAGGTGACGGATGTGGACGCGCGGGTCCTCGGTGAGCAGGACTCCGGGATTGAGCAGTCCGTGCGGGTCGAGCAGGTGTTTGACCTCGCGCATCACGTCGTGGAGCTCGTCGCCGTACTGACGGCGGACGTACGGCGCCATGATGCGCCCGGTGCCGTGTTCGGCCTTGAGGGTGCCGCCCTGGCCGAGGACGAGATCGGCCATGTCCTCGGTGAACGCCAGGTAGCGCTCGACGAGTCGGGGGTTGTCGAAGTCCTCGTTGAGCAGGAAGTGGACGTTGCCGTCCTTGGCGTGGCCGAAGATGACGCTGCCGGTGTAGCCGTGGCGGTCGAACAGCTCGGTGAGGTCCGTGCAGGTGGGCAGCAACGCCTCGACGGGGACGGCGATGTCCTCCAGCAGGGCCGTCGTGCCCGAGGGACGCGCCCCCGCGACCGCTGCGTAGAGGCCCTTGCGGATGTGCCACAGGGCGGCACGGGTGTCCGGCTCGGAACTCAGCGCGCCGTGGGCGGTCAGGGGCAGTGCGCCGAGGACGGGAGCCGCCCGCGCGACACAGACGCGGAGTGCTTCGGCGGTCGGCTCCTGGTACTCGACGAGGAGTGCCGTGTGGTCGCGGACCTCCAGCTCCCGCAGTGCGGCAGTGGCCCCGGGGTCCTGCTGGGCGACCCGCAGGCTGGTGGCGTCGAGGAGTTCCACGGTCGCGAACCCCGCTGCCACGAGCTCGGGCAGGGCGCCGGTCGCCGCCGCGAGGTCGGGGAAGAGGAGCAGTCCGGTGGCCGCGTGCGGGTGGGCGGGAACGGTGCGGAAGGTCGCCTCGGCGACGAAGGCGAGGGTGCCCTCGCTGCCGATGACCAGGTGGGTCAGGATGTCGACCGGGCGGGTGTGGTCGACGAAGGAGTTCACGCCGTAGCCCATGGTGTTCTTGATGGCGTACAGGCGGCGGATCGTCTCGACCGACGCGGGGTTGCCGCGCACCCGGTCCCGCAGTCGCACGAGCCCCTCGTGGATACGTGGTTCGAGCGTGCGCAGGCGGTCGTCCGCGTCCGTGGCGCCGGTGTCGACGACGGTGCCGCTCGGCAGGACGAGGACGGCCGACTCCAGGGTGCGGTAGGTGTTGAGTTCGGTGCCGCAGGCCATGCCGCTGGAGTTGTTGGCGACGACACCGCCGATCGTGCAGGCACTCTCGCTGGCCGGATCGGGGCCGAGTTTGCGGCCGTACCGGGCGAGGCGGGTGTTGACCGCCCGTACGGTGGCGCCCGGCTGGACCCGTACACGGGCGCCCTCGTCGAGGATCTCGACGCCGCGGAAGTGACGGCGGGTGTCGACCAGGATTCCGTCGTTGGTGGCCTGGCCGGAGAGGCTGGTGCCGCCGGAGCGAAACGTCAGGGTCAGCCCGTGTGCGGCACTCGCGCGCAGCAGTCCGGCGACCTGGGTCGCGTCCTTCGGCGTGACCACGGCGTCGGGCACCAGCAGGTAGTGCGAGGCGTCGTGGGCGAAGGAGAGCCGGTCCGAGGCGCGGGCGGCGACCGCGCCCGGTGCCACCGCCTCCAGGCGCGCGAGCAGCGCGGCGTCGGCGGTGAGGAGTCCACCGGCGCGGTCAGTGCGACTCACGGGTCACCTCGGAGCCGCTGGAGCTGACGAGGAAGTCCAGGTCGGCGCCGGTGTCGGCTTGCAGGACGTGATCGACGTAGAGCCGTTCCCAGCCGCGGCGGGGGGTGGCGAAGCCGTCGACCGTGGCCTGATTGGGCTTGCGGGCCGCGAGTTCGTCGGCGGGTACGTCGACGTCGATACGGCGGGCCTCCACGTCGAGGCTGATGACGTCCCCGGTCCGTACGAGGGAGAGGGGGCCGCCCGCCGCGGCCTCCGGGGCCACGTGCAGGACGACGGTGCCGTAGGCGGTACCGCTCATCCGGCCGTCGCAGACGCGGACCATGTCGCGCACACCCTGCTCCAGCAGCTTCTTCGGCAGCGGCATGTTGGACACCTCGGGCATGCCCGGGTAGCCCTTGGGGCCGCAGCCGCGCAGGACGAGGACGGAGTCGGCGTCCACGTCCAGGTCGGGGTCGTCGACGCGGGCGTGGAAGTCCTCGATGCTGTCGAAGACCACGGCCCGGCCCCGGTGCTGGAGGAGGTGCGGGGAGGCGGCGGCCGGTTTGATCAACGCCCCGGCGGGGGCGAGGTTGCCGCGCAGGACGGCTATCCCGCCCTCGGCGACCAGTGGTTCCGCGCGGGTGCGGATGACCTCGCCGTCCCAGATCGGCGCGTCGTCCAGGTGGCTCGCCAGTGGCTCACCGGTGACGGTCAGCGCGTCGGGGTCGAGCAGGTCGCGCACCTCGCGCAGCACGGCGAGCAGGCCGCCGGCGCGGTGGAAGTCCTCCATGAGGAAGCGGCCGGCCGGCTGGAGGTCCACCAGGACCGGCACGCGGGAGCCGATGCGGTCGAAGTCGTCCAGCGTCAGGTCGACGCCCAACCGGCCTGCGATGGCCAGGAGATGGACGACGGCGTTGGTCGAGCCGCCGATCGCGGCCAGCGCGACGATCGCGTTGTGGAAGGACGCCTTGGTCAGGAAGGTCGCGGGCCGGCGGTCGGCGCCCACCATGTCCACCGCCAGGCGGCCGGTGTGGTGCGCGGCCTCCAGCAGACGGCTGTCGGGAGCGGGCGTTCCGGCCACGCCGGGGATCACCGTGCCCAGCGCCTCCGCCACCAGCGCCATCGTCGAAGCAGTACCCATGGTGTTGCAATGCCCGCGGCTGCGGATCATCGCCGACTCCGACCGGGTGAACTGCTCCTGCGAGAGCGTGCCCGCCCGCACCTCCTCCGACAGCTGCCACACACCGGTGCCACAGCCCAACAGGCCGCCTCGGAAGGTGCCGTTGAGCATCGGACCACCGGGCACGACGACCGCGGGCAGGTCCACCGAGGCGGCGGCCATGAGCAGCGACGGGATCGTCTTGTCACAGCCGCCCAGCAGCACCACGCCGTCGATGGGGTTGGCCCGCAGCATCTCCTCCGTGGCCATCGCGGCCATGTTGCGCCAGAGCATGGCGGTGGGCCGTACGTTCGTCTCGCCCAGCGACACCACGGGCAGGTCCAGCGGGATGCCGCCCGCCTCGTACACACCGTTGCGCACCGAGGCCGCCACCTCGTTCAGATGCGCGTTGCAGGGGGTCAGGTCGGAGGCGGTGTTGGCGATGGCGATCTGCGGCCGGCCGGTGAAGGCGTCGCCCGGCACACCGCGCCGCATCCATGCCCGGTGTATGTAGGCGTTGCGGTCCTGACCCGCGTACCACTGTGCGCTGCGGAGCGTCACCCTTGAGCCCCTTCCAATAGTCGGTACGGCGGTCTACTGTTCGGAACGTCATGAAGCGTACGCAGACCTCCGGCGGATCGACAGACCCCGGCGAGGACGGCGCGCCAGGAGCCGGCAACGAGCGTCTCGTGGGCTCCGACCGGGTCCTCGCGGTTCTCAAGGAGCTGTCCCGGTATCCCGACGGTGTGGGGCTGGAAGAGCTGACCCGCGTGATCGGCAGTCCCAAGCCGACCGTGCACCGTGCGCTCGGTGCGCTGCGCCGTGCCGGCCTGGCCGATCAGGACGCCCACGGTCGCTATGTGCTCGGCGACGAGTTCCTGCGCATGGCGTTCGCCCACCACGAGGCCCGTCCCGACCACGTCCGGATCCGTCCCGTACTCGAGGCACTGGCGCACCGGTTCGGCGAGACCGCGCACTACGCGGTGCTCGACGGCCACGAGGTCGTCTACCGTGCCAAGGTCGACCCTCCCACCGGTGCCGTACGGCTGACGTCGGCGATCGGCGGCCGCAACCCCGCCCACACGACCGCCGTCGGCAAGCTGCTGCTCACCCGGCGGCTCACTTCCCTGGAGGAGGTCGAGGCATGGGTCGGCCAGTCCCCGCTGGAGCGCCGGACGTCATGGACCCGGTGCACGCCCGCCGATCTGCACGGGGACCTGACGGCCACACGCGAACGGGGTTACGGCGTCGACGACCAGGAGAACGAGAAGGGGGTCAACTGCCTCGCCCTGCCGGTGTACCTCACCTCGCCGGCCACGCCCTCGGGAGCCGTGAGCATCAGTGCGCTGGCCTACCGGACGCCCGTCGCGACCCTGGTCGACGCGCTCGACGAGATCCGCGTGCTCCTCGGCCCCCTCGGTGAGCCACATCGCTGAGGCCCCGCCGCCCCCTCTTCTCTCACCCGTCACAGTCACCCCGCCGACCGACCTGGAGAAAGACCCGTGTACCTCATGCGCATCGGTGCCCCCGGCGCCGAGAAGCCCGTCGCCCGCATCGACGACGAGACGTACGTCGACCTCTCCGACGTCGTCACCGACTTCGACGAGGCGTTCTTCGGGTCGGGCGGACTCGACCGCGTACGCCCCCTCGTGACCGAGCGAGCGGAGGCGGGCCGCGTGTCCCGCTTCGCCGGGGAGCGCGTCGGTGCCCCCGTCGCCCGCCCGCACCAGATCCTGTGCATCGGGCTCAACTACCGCGACCACGCGGCCGAGAGCGGCATGCCCGTCCCCGACGAGCCGATCCTGTTCACCAAGTCGCCCAACACCCTGGTCGGCCCCGATGACGACGTGCGCGTCCCGCGTGGGTCCACCAAGACCGACTGGGAGGTGGAACTCGGCATAGTGATCGGCCGCCGCACCAGCTACCTGGGCTCGGTGGAGGCGGCACGCGACGCCATCGCCGGGTACGTCGTCGTCAACGACGTCAGCGAGCGCGCCTTCCAGCTGGAGCGGGGCGGGCAGTGGGCCAAGGGCAAGTCCGCCGAGACCTTCAACCCCGCCGGGCCGTGGCTCGCCACCACCGACGAGATCGACGACGTCCTCGCCCTCGACATGTGGCTCGACGTCAACGGGGTGCGCCGGCAGACCGGCAGCACCAAGACGATGATCTTCGACCCGTACTTCATCGTGCACTACCTCAGCCAGTTCCTCGTCCTGGAACCCGGCGACCTGATCAACACGGGCACGCCGCCCGGCGTCGGCATGGGCCTCACCCCGCCCGTGTATCTCCAGCCGGGTGACGTGATGGAGCTGGGCATCAAGCACCTCGGCACCCAGCGCCAGCACGTCCTCGGGCCCCGTTGAGCAGCCCTTTCGTGCGCGCGTTCGTACTGACCGCCCCCGGCGCCTACGAGGTCCAGGACCTCCCGGCGCCGGTGGCCGGCCCCGGCGAAGTCGTCGTCGACGTCGAGCGGGTCGGCGTGTGCGGCACCGACATGGAGTTCTTCACGGGCGAGATGGCCTACCTCCACCAAGGGCACTCCCTCTACCCGATGCGCCCCGGTCATGAGTGGTCCGGCCGTGTGACGGCGGTCGGGGACGGCGTCGACCCCGTCTGGCTCGGCCGCCGGGTCATGGGGGACACGATGCTCGGCTGCGGCACCTGCCGCCGTTGTCTGCGCGATCATCAGCACGTGTGCGAGCGGCGGCAGGAGGTCGGCATCCGTGGTGGCCGGGCCGGCGCCCTGGCGGAGCAACTCGCCGTACCCGCCTCCTCGTTGCACACCCTGCCCGACTCCGTCGACGCCGTGCTCGGCGCGCTCGTGGAGCCGGGCGGCAACGCGCTGCGCGCGGCGCAGGCCGCCGCACCACTCCCCGGGGACCGCGTTCTGGTCCTCGGCCCGGGAACGATCGGGCTGCTGGTCGCGATGTTCCTCCGCGCCGCCGGTGCGGACGTCCACCTCATGGGCGCCCTTGAAGGCTCCCTCGTCTTCGCCCGTTCCCTGGGCTTCGCGCACGCGTGGACGGAGGACACCGTTCCGGACCTGCCGTTCGACGCGGTCGTCGACGCCTCGAACGCGGCCCATCTGCCCAACCGGGCCCTGGAGTTGGTCGAGCCGGCCGGACGCGTCGTGTACGTCGGGCTGGCCGGCGGGCCCAGCCGCATCGACACCCGCACGCTCGCCCTCAAGGACGTCACCGCGGTCGGCGTCCTGTCCGCCTCCCCCGGCCTGGACGCCACCATCCAGGCGTACGCCGCCGGATCGGTCGACCCCAGGCCGCTCGTCGCCGCCACCGTGGGTCTGGACGAGGTGGGCCCCGTCCTCGCCGGCGAACGCCCGGCAGGGGCCGGCCCCGGCCCCAAGATCCATGTGAGTCCCCACGCGGGCGGGTGAGGGCGGGCCGTCCGCGCAGGCGCCGACCCTCGCCACGGGCGCGGTCCGCGGCGACTGTCCGCAGCGGCGGCGGTCTGCGGCGAGCCTCGGAAGCGGCGGCGGTCTGCGGCGATCCTCGCTCGGCATCCGCCCGCCCACGCGCTGATGGCGCCGTCGCACCCTCACCGCGGGCGCGCGCCGCGGCCTAGCGACGTACCACGTGGCGACGTCCCACGCCGCCGGTTCACTGGGTCGCGGACGTCCGTCGCCGCGGGTCGGTCTCTCGCGGGTCCGGTTCGGCCGTGCCCCGCCCGCGCCGTCCCCTCTCCACGGCGACGGCGACGAGACCCGCGGCCAGTGAGGCGAGCCCTCCCACCCAGAGCCCCGAACGCGCGCCCGCCTCCTCGGCGAGCCGGCCGACGAACAGGGCACCCAGCGGAGTGGAGCCCTGGAGGATCAGCGTGTACAGGGCCATGACGCGACCGCGGTACCGCGGATCGGTGCCGAGCTGTACCCGGTGGTTGGTCGCCTGGGCGAACCAGACGGTGGCGAAGCCGGTGGGCACGAGGAGGACCACCGCGGCGGCGAACGTGGGCGCGCACCCCGCCGCGGCCTCCAGCGCGCCGAAGACGAGGGCCGCCACCAGGACCGTACGGGTCGAGGGGCGCCCGCGGCGTGCGGTGGTGGCGAACGCGGCGAAGAGCGAGCCGACGGCCAGCGCGACCGTGAGCAGCCCGAAGGACCCCGCGTCGGCATGGAACTCGGTCTTCGCGATCAGGGGCAGCGTCAGCTGGAAGTTGAACCCGAATGTCCCGATGATCACCAGGAGCGCCAACGGCATGACCAGGTCCCGCCGGGCCGACAGATAGCGCAGCCCGTCGACCACCCGGGCGCGTTCCGGTGTCCCCTCGGCACGGTGGAGTTCCTCCGGCCGCATGCGGGACAGCGCCGCCACGGTCGCGAGATAGCTCACCGCGTTGAGCAGCATCACGGCACCGGTGTCGAACACGCTGAGGAGAAGTCCGGCGAGTGCCGGGCCCACGATCCGGGCGGTGTTGAAGTACGCGGCGCTCAGAGCGGACGCGTTCGGCAGGAGTTCCGCGCCGACCATCTCACTCACGAAGGCGATGCGGGTCGGCGCCTCGACGGCGTTGACCACGCCCAGCCCCAGCGCGCACAGGCACACGTGCCACAGCTGCGCCCGGCCGGCCAGGATCAGGGCGCCGAGCAGGAGCGCCAGCAGGGCCGACACGAGGTTCGCCACGGTCAGCAGGCGCCGCTTGTCGAAGCGGTCGGCGAGCCGCCCGCCGTGCAGTGTCAGCAGGAGCACGGGCGTGAACTGCAGCGCTGTGACCAGGCCCAGCGCGGTGCCGGAGTCCCGGGTCAGGGACAGCACGAGCCAGTCCTGGGCCACCACCATCATCCAGGTGCCCGAGACGGACACCACTTGTCCCACCGTGAAGAGCCTGAAGTTCCGCACCCGCAGGGACAGGAAGGCGGTGGCGAGGGCGCGTCTGATGTGGTCGGGTCGCATCTCACGTCTCGTAGGCCGTCGGCGGGGTGGGCCGTGGGGCCGCCGGAGTCGGCGCCGGGGCCCTGACACGGCCCGTCCGGCGAGGCCCGGCCGAGGCTGACATTGTGTCCGGGGTCCGGGACCGGCCGACGGGGACACGCGGTGCGGCGGGGGGTGTGCGGCAGCTGATTCACCTGGATGACGAGCGTCACCCCGGAGTGTGATTCCGGCGGCCCGCCGTGCCGTGCGCCGCGGCAGAACGGGCGGGCGTGGGCATCGTTGCGGGTTCGTAGAGGGCTTCGGAGCGACGGCCCCGCGGGGCCGCAGGAGGCGCGCATGCTCGGCACAGACTTCACCCATGGATCACCCTGCTGGATCGACCTCGGCAGTCCGGACACCAAGGAGGCGACCGCCTTCTACGGCGGCGTCTTCGGCTGGCGGTTCGTCTCCGCGGGGCCCGAGGCCGGTGGGTACGGGTTCTTCCAGAAGGACGGCAGCACCGTCGCCGCTCTGGGCCCGCTCACCGAGGAGGGCGCGAGCCCCGCCTGGACGGTGTACTTCCGGACCGACAACGCCCGGGTCACCGCCGATGCCGTCGAGCGGGGCGGCGGAACGGTGCGGGTGGCACCCACGGACGTCATGGGCGAGGGGTGGATGGCCCAGTTCACCGACCAGCAGGGGGCCCGGTTCGCGGTGCTGCAGCCGGGCACGACGCCGGGTGGGCTGGACAGGACGTCCGAGGACAACGCCCTGCTGTGGGTGGAGCTCCACGTACCCGACCCGGTGGCCGGAATCGAGTTCTACCGCGGCCTCTTCGGCTGGCGCGCGGAGGAGATGCAGGCGCCCGGGATGACGTACCGCGTGCTCAGTCTCAAGGAGGGCGACCAGCAGGCCACGTCCTTCGGCGGGGCCGCCCCGCTCCAGGAGGGCGGCCACGGGGCGAGCTGGATTCCGTACTTCGCCGTCGCGGACGCGGACGACATCGTGCGCAGGGCGCGGGAGAACGGCGGCTCGGTGCTGATGCCGGCGTCCGACGTGCCGGACGTCGGCAGGATCGCGTGGCTGGCGGACACCTCGGGCGCGGTCTTCGCCGTGCTCAAGCCGAACCCACGGCAGGAGTAGGCGGAAGCGACGGCACGGGGCGGGGACGTTCCTTTGGCGCTTCCCCGGCGGTGGTCGTCGGGACCTTGACACTGCTTTGACGCGCCCGGACCGGTTAAGGTGAAGCCGGTGTGCCGGGAAGTCTGGTCGGCGGGGAGTCAGGGTGGCTTCCACGTGGCCCCAGGGGGACGGCATGCGCGGCGTCGGTACGGTTCTCGCTCTCGTGGTGCTCGCCACGCTGGTCGCGACGTTCGCTCGCCGGTGGCGCATCCCCGCCCCCTCCCTGCTCGTGGTCGCGGGCCTCGGTGTGGCGCTGCTGCCGGGCACCCCGCGGATCGAGATCAGCCCCGAGATCATCGGGCTGGTGGTACTGCCGCCGCTGCTGTACGCGAGCGCCGAGGACATGTCCTGGCGGGAGCTGAGGGCGGTGTGGAAACCGGTCGGCATCCTCGCGATCGGGCTGGTGCTCGCCTCGGCTGCCGCCGTCGGCGCGGTGGCGGCGCTGCTGACGCCCCTGTCGTGGCAGATGGCGTTCGTCCTGGGCGCGGTGCTGGCCAGCACCGACCCGGTGGCCGTCACCGCGCTCGGCCGGCGGCTCGCCCTGCCGCCCAGGGTCCAGGTCCTGGTGCAGGCGGAGAGCCTGTTCAACGACGCGACCTCGCTGGTGCTGGTGCGGGTGGCGGCGGGTGTCGCCGTGGCCTCCGCCGCCGCGAACTGGGGGGCCGCGGGAGGAGAGTTCCTGCTCCTCGCGGGCGGCGGCACCGTGATCGGGGCCGCGGTGGCCGGCGCGATCGCCCTGATCCGGCGCCGCACCGAGGACCCGGTCCTGGAGACGGTGATCGCGCTGGTCACCCCATACGCCGCCTACCTGCTGGCCGAGGCCGCGCACACCTCAGGAGTGACGTCCTGTGTGGTCGCCGGCGTGGTCCTCGGCGGCCGGGGCGAGCAGCTCACCAACGCCCGCATCCGCCTTCAGCTCCACGCCGTCTACGGCACCGTGGTCTTCCTCCTGGAGAGCGTGGTGTTCAGCCTCATCGGGCTGGCCCTGCCCGCCCAGGTGCGGGCCCTGGACGACGGCGACGGGGCCTGGCCGCTGTACGCCCTCGCCATCGCCGCCACCCTCGTCGCCGTACGCATGCTGTGGCTCGCGCCCCTGTCGGCGGTCGTCCAGCGCAAGGGCGGGATCGGCCGCGTGAACTGGCGGGTGCCGCTGGTGCTGACCTGGGCGGGCACCCGAGGGGTGATGCCGCTGGCCGCCGCCCTGTCCGTCCCGGAGGTCATGAAGGACGGCTCGTCTCTCGCCGACCGGCCGCTGGTGCTGGTCCTGACCACCTCGGTCGTGGTCGTCACGCTCGTCGTCCAGGGCTTCACCCTGGCCCCGGTCGTGCGCCGCTCCGGCATCGCCCTGGAACCCGCCCACACCGCGCGCGAGGAGGCCGAGGCCCGCTCCCACCTCGCCAACGCCGGGCTCGCCCGTCTGGACGAGCTCGCGGAGCTGGAGGTCGTACCGGACGTGGTCCTCGACCGGCTCCGCCGTGGCCTGACCGCCCGTCTGGACGACGCCCGCGACCGCCTCACGGAGCAGAACGGCGACGGAGCCTCCACCAAGTCCGCCGACCGGGTCTACCGCCAGCTGCGCCGTGACCTGATCACCGTGGAGACGGTCGAGCTGCAGCGCCTCTACGACGACCACACCATCAGCGACACCACGCGCCGCCGCCTGCAGCGCTCACTCGACCTGGAGGAGGCGCGGCTGACGGACGTCTGACGGAACCAGTGGGGCCGTCCCCTCTGCCGGGCGGTCAGGTGGTCCTCGGGGGCAGACGATGCAGCCGCACCTCTTCGAGCCGGCCGTCCGTCACCAGGGCCGTCATGTACGTGCAGTGGGGCTGGCGTCGGCGGTCGGTCGGTGAGCCGGGGTTGAGCAGGCGCAGGCCGGTGTCCGTGGTGGTGTCCCAGGGGATGTGGCTGTGGCCGAAGACGAGGATGTCGAGGTCGGGGAAGCGTGCGGCGCAGCGGCGTTCGCGGCCCTGGGCGGGGCCCGTCTCGTGGATGACGCCGAGGCGCAGGCCGCCGAGGTCGGCGTACGCCACCTCGGGGAGCCGGGCGCGCAGGGGCGGGCCGTCGTTGTTGCCGTACACGCCGACCAGACGGCGGGCCCGGCTCTCCAGCAGGTCGAGCGTGGCGGTGTCCACCCAGTCGCCGGCGTGCACGACCACGTCGGCGCGCGGGATTTCGTCGAGGAGCGGCGCGGGCAGGGCCCCCGCGCGCTTGGGGAGGTGGGTGTCGGACATCAGGAGCAGACGCACGTCTTCAGGGTGTCATGCGAGGCGGGGGTCCTCCCGGATGGGGATCTCGGCCCACACCTGCTTGCCGCCGCCGGCCGGTACGGTCCCCCAGGCCGACGACATGGCCTCGACGAGGAGGATGCCTCGGCCGCCGGTCGCCTCCCAGGCCATGCTGGTCGGTCTGACCGGGGTGCGCGGGGAGGCGTCGGCGACGGCGATGCGCAGGCGGTTGTCGACGAGCGTGAGGTCGAGGCGGACTTGGCCGTCGGTGTGGACGAGCGCGTTGGTGACGAGTTCGGAGACCGCGAGGAGTATGGCGTCCGCCTCGAAGCGCACACCCCAGGCGCGCAGGGTGCGCCGGGTGAAGCGGCGGGCGTGCCCGACGGCCTGGGGGACCCGCCACACGGTCCAGGTCTCCCGGAGCGGTCGCAGGTCCATGCCGTCGTAGCGCATGAGGAGCAGCGCCACGTCGTCGGCGCGGTTGGCGCCGCCGAGCAGCGCGTCGGCCACGAGCCCCAGGTTCGCGGGGTCGGCGCCGGCCAGGTCCCCGGCGAGCCGGTCGAGTCCGTCCTCGACGTCGGTGTCGGCCGACTCGACGAGGCCGTCCGTGGTCAGAGCGAGCACGGTGCCGGGCGGCAGGCTCAGCGGGGTCATGGGGAAGTCGGCCTGGGTGAGGACGCCGAGCGGTGGGCCGCCCTCCGACTCGACGATCTCGGTGGTGCCGTCCGGGTGGCGCAGGACCGGGGGCAGGTGTCCGGCGCGGACGCACCAGGCGGAGCCCTCCTCCATGTCGACGTCCACGTAGCAGCAGGTGGTGAAGAGGTCGGTCTCCATGTCCATCAGGAGCCGGTTGGCGTGGGAGACCACCACGTCGGGTGGGTGTCCCTCCACGGCGTAGGCGCGCAGGGCGGTGCGCATCTGGCCCATGAGGGTGGCCGCACCGGCGTTGTGTCCCTGGACGTCGCCGATGACGAGGGCGACGTGGTGGTCGGGCAGCGGGATCACGTCGTACCAGTCGCCGCCGACCTCCAGGCCCGCCGTGGTGGGAAGGTAGCGGGCGACGGCCACCGCGCCCGGCAGCGGGGGCAGCCTGCGGGGAAGCAGGCTGCGCTGGAGCATGCCGACCAGTTCGTGTTCGGCGTCGAGGGCGTGGGCGCGCATCAGGGCCTGTCCGGCGAGGCCCGCGGACGCGGTCAGCAGGGCGCGCTCGTCGGGGCCGAAGTCGTGCGGGCTGTCCCAGCCGATGAGGCAGGCCCCGGCCATGCGGTCGCCGGCGGGCAGCGGGAGGACGGCGAGGCCGCCGGGGCCGACGTCGGCGAGCGCGGGTTCCAGGGCGGTCCCGGCGGGCCAGATCGCGGCGCGTCCCTCACGGAGGGCCGCGGCGAGCGTCGGCATGGCGCGTACGGGTGCGTCGGGCCACTCCGAGCGCCATTCCAGGCGCCACAGTTCGGGCCAGGCCTCGGGATCGGGCGGGTCGAGGACGGTGACGACGAGGCGGTCGCCCTCCAGTTCGGCGAGGGCTATGCGGTCGGCCTGGAGGGGTTTGCGGAGGGCGGCGACCACGGCCTGGCTGACGTCACGGACGGTACCGGCGGTGGCGAGTGCGGAGGCGAGGCGCTGGACGCGGGCCACGTCGGTGCGTCCGGAGCGCAGGGTGGAGGCGTCGGCGAGGGTGCCCACGAGGCGGGCCGCGTGGTCCTCCGTCGCGGGCAGCAGCCGGGCGCGCAGCCGCAGCCACGTGGGCTCGCCGGACGGCTGCAGGACTCGGAACTCCAGTTCGCGGTCGCCGAGGGACACCGGCTCCGACTCGACCATGGACATGAGGGAGGGCAGGTCCTCCGGCACGGCCCTGGCGAGCAGGGTCTCGACCCGGCCGTCGAAGTCCTCGGGGCGCAGCCCGAACAGGGCCGGCACCTCGTCGTCGACGGTGACCTTCCCGGTGCCCATGTCCAGGCCGAACGAGGCGCCCGGTGCGGGGCGCGGGCCCGCGATGGCGCCGGAGGCCGCCTCGGCGAGCGGGACGAGGCACTCCCGCTCCTCGGTGTCGAAGCCGTCCGCGCCCTCGCTGACGGCGAGGAGGCAACAGCGGTCTCCCAGCGGCAGCACCCCCAGCGAGAAGACCCCGGCCCCCGTGCGCCGGACATCGGCGTCCTGTCCGAGTTCCGCGGACGTCAGCCACAGGGAGTCACCGGCGCGGCAGGCCTCGGCCACGGGGGACGCTCCGGACGCGGGATAGCTGTCGCGCAGTCCGTACAGCTTTCCGGGCACTCCGGCCGACTCGACCAGACGCAGCAGGTCGCCGTCGTCGTCCGGGGTGTACACGGCGGCGACGGTCGCGCTCGTGTAGGCGAGCGCCAGTTCGAGGACGGAGCGCAGTCGCCCGTGAGGGTCTCCCCTGGTCGAGCGCAGCCGGGAACTCGGAGGAGGGTCGGTTTCGGCGGTCAGGGCCTGAAGGGCGAGTTCGGCGCGCGGCGTTCTCGTTCCGCGCCCCACCATGTCCTCACCCACCACGTCCGCAATTAGAGCGCTTCCCGGGCGGCTGCGCAGCCCTTGTGACAGTTCCGGTGCCTCCGGTGACACAGAACGGTCCGGCCCTCCCGCCGGAGGGCCGGACCGTTGCGCTGCCCGGTCGGAACCGCTGGATACGGCCGGGTCAGCGGCTCATGAGGCCGGGATAGGGATCAGGGGTTGGTGACGCTGATGCCGCCACCGTCCTCGACCTCCACTTCCTGGCCGGCCTGCTCGTTGCCGACGCCCTGCTGCTCATTGCCAGCACCCTGCTGCTCGTCGCCGGCGCCCTGCTGCTCCTGACCGGCACCGGCGTCCTGACCGGCACCGGCCTCCTCGCCCGCACCGGCTTCCTGGCCCGCACCGGCCTCGTCACCAGCACCGGCACCACCGGCACCCGCTTCCTCACCGGCACCGGCGCCGGCCTCGTCACCAGCACCGGCACCACCGGCGCCGGCTTCCTCGCCGCCGGCACCGGCGTCACCGCCGCCGGCCGCACCGCCGTCACCGAGGGTCGCGCCCGTGGCCTCCAGAGCGGTGGTGACCGGCTGGAAGAACGTCTCGCCGCCGGCGGTGCAGTCGCCGCTGCCGCCGGAGGTCAGGCCGATGGCGCTGCCGTCCGCGGTGAACAGGGAGCCACCGCTGTCGCCCGGCTCGGCGCAGACGTTGGTCTGGATGAGCCCGGTGACCGTGCCCTCCGGGTAGTTGACCGTGGCGTTGAGGCCCGTGACCTCGCCCTCGTTGAGGCCGGTGGTGGAGCCCATGCGGGTGACCGCCTGGCCGACCGCGGCCTCCGCGGCCTGGGTTATCTCCACCTGGTTGCCGTCGCCGGTGTCCACGGTGCTGGCCGCCTCGGTGGCCGGGTCGTCGTAGTTGACCAGCGCGAAGTCGCCGTCGCCGGGGAAGGTGGCCGTCTGCGCGTCGACGGTGCCGATCGGCGCGCCGTTCTCCTCCTCCGACCATTCGGCCGCGGCGACACCGCAGTGACCGGCGGTCAGGAACGCCGGGTTGCCCTCGGCGTTGGTGACGTTGAAGCCGAGCGAGCAGCGCGCGCCGCCGCCGAAGATGGCGTCGCCGCCCTCGGCGAACGTCTTGAAGGTGCCCGCGGACTTCTTGACGGTGGCCATGCCCTCACCGAGGGACTTGACCGTCGACTGCACCTTGTCCCACGTGGCACCGGTGACGGTGGAGTCGGCGGTGACCCGGATCTCGTTGGTCTTCGGGTCGACGGCCCAGGCGGTGCCCGGGATCGACGCGTCCGCCTTCAGCGTCTTCTCGGCGGCCTTGATCGCCTCGGTGCTGTTCTCCACCTCGTTCGGAACGGCACCCGCGGACTCGATCTGCTGGATCACCTGGCTGTTGTCGCCGACGACGTTGATGATGATCTGCTGCTTGTCGCCGTCGTAGTACGAACCAGCGAACGCGTCACCGAGCAGTTCTTCGAGCTGACCGGCCACGTCCGGGACGTCGGACGCCGTGAACGTCTTGGGGGCGGCCTTCGTGTCGTCCGACTGCCCAGCCATGGCGTTCGGGATGATAAGTGCCGCCGCTCCGAGCGCCACCACGCTTCCTGCCGCGATGACAGCCTTGCGCTTGGGTGTGCGTTTGTGACTCAACTCTGAACCTCCTGGGGACGGGGGCCAGGGCCACCGTCCGGCAGTGACTGGGGCGCCTGGATGCCTGTTGATACGCACGTGTCGCGTGGGGTGTTCAACGACCGTAAGAATCAGTTGAGAACGCTGACTCGTGCCAGGACAGAGAAGATCATTTCCGGCGACTTCGTCCCACGGGTCCCTGAACTGTGGTTTTCCGCATAGAAGTTGAGTGACCGTCGGGTTGTGGGACGACGGCGGCACAAAGGGACGGCAACCTTCCGTGGGCACGCGCCGAGGACCGCGACCGGCACGGCACCGCGATCGCGGCTCCCACTGGGCGCCGCCCCCGCTCCCACGGCGACGGCCGCGCACCCCGCCCGCTGCACCTGGTTCCAGCACCCCGTCACGGAAGCGAACGTCATGACCGAGATGCCCCGACGGCATTCCGGCCCCCATATGACCGTCATCGGTCCCGAGTTCGCCCCACCCCGGTCTCACTCCGGTCACATCAGCACCCCGAGCGCACTCCGGACCCACCCCACACGATCCGCTACCGATCAGTAGCGATCCGTTCACGACGCGGAGCGGAATCCTGGCTTCAGCGAATCTCCACATCGATTGCGCAACCAAGTCACGGCACGCGGTGAATCGACACACTCCCCCAGGGCGTCGCGCGTCATTGCGTCGGGAGTGTCCTGTTCGTTTTCCCGGTGGCAACGAAGGGGATGCGACGATGCCGCGCCTGGTGTGAAGAAGTCGCCACCGACTCGTGTGCGAGCCTGCACGGTTGAACGCGTCGCGGTCTCAAGTTCCCTGGTGAGGTGCACCGTTGATTGGAAGCACGGAGCGCGACCGTGCTTTGATCCATCGCACCGCGGGAGCCGCCCGAAGGTTCCCCGGGGAACCGACGGGGCCGGCGCCTGCGGGGCGCGGCCGACCGTCTGTTCCAGAAGGGGGCCGCTCTCCCCCTTATGAATATCCATACGAAGGGAAGTTCCAACATGAACTCCACCCCCCAGGTTGAGACCGTCGAGATCTCGGACGCCGACCTCGACACCGTTTCCGGCGGTCTGTCCGTGAACGCGGTCAACAGCGTCACGGGCGCCGTGGACGGCATCGTCCCGCTGTCCTCGACCCTGGACACCGCCGTCGGCACCGTCGAGGGCGTCACCGGCCTGAACACGGCCCCGGTCACCGGCCTGGTTGCCGGTCTCTGATCGCACCTGGTTGCACCTGAGTCCCGGAACCACGCCATGGTTCCGGGGCTCTCGGTTGCCGTAAAACCCGTCCGCCGCACAGGACCCGGTACGTCCCGTCCCGTTCCCGTCGCGCGCGGGCGCCTAACTCCTTCCGAGCAGGTGAGGGAAGTCCCGTGCAGTTCCGCCAACAGGCCCTCGCCAAGCTGCAGTCGCCCGAGGAGCTCGATCTCCCGGTGCGCTTCGCCCGACCCCAGGGCTGGCTGGTGCTGTCGGTGACGGTGGTCGTCATGGCCGCCGCGTCCGTGTGGGCCGTGACCGGATCGGTCGCCTCCACGGTCAGCGCGCCCGCCATCCTGACGCACGGGCAGGGCAGTTACGTCCTCCAGAGCCCCGTCGCGGGCCAGGTCACCGCCGTACTCGCCAAGCAGGGGCAGCGGCTCCCCGCCAAGGCGCCCGTCCTCAAGGTCCGTACGGAGCAGGGCGAGACCGTCGTACGCACCGTCGCCGCGGGCCGGATCACCGCGCTCGCCGCCCAGATCGGCCAGATCATCTCCACCGGCGCCGACGTCGCGGCCGTCGAGAAGGTCGCGGGGGCCGACGACCCGCTGTACGCGACCGTGTACGTGCCCGCCGAGAACGCCGCCACGATCCCCGACAACGCCTCGGTGGACCTCACCGTGCAGTCGGTGCCGACGCAGGAGTACGGCGTGCTGCGCGGCCATGTGAAGTCCGTGGACCGGGCCGCCCAGACCCCGCAGTCGATCACCGCGTTCCTCGGGGACAGCCAGCTGGGCGAGCAGTTCACCAAGAAGGGCCGGCCGGTGGCCGTGCTGGTGCGCCTGGATCCCGAGGCCGCCACCAGGTCCGGCTACCAGTGGTCCTCGCAGGACGGACCGCCGTACAAGCTCACCTCCATGACCATGGCCACGGGTTCGATCCACATGGCCGATCAGCGTCCGATCGATTGGCTGCTGCCGTGAGCCCCTCCAGCGCGTCCCAGGAGACCGCTCCACCCCCCGTACGCGGCCGGAGGAAAGCGGCGCCGAAGCGCCCCGCGCCCAGGCCGAAGCGGAAGCAGAAGACCGTCCGCACCCCGACCGTCCTCCAGATGGAGGCCGTGGAGTGCGGTGCCGCCTCCCTCGCCATGGTGCTCGGCCACTACGGGCGGCACATCCCGCTGGAGGAGCTGCGCATCGCCTGCGGTGTCTCCCGCGACGGCTCACGTGCCAGCAACCTCCTCAAGGCGGCCCGGAGTTACGGCCTGACCGCCAAGGGCATGCAGATGGACCTGGCCGCGCTCGCCGAGGTCAAGGCGCCGGCCATCCTGTTCTGGGAGTTCAACCACTACGTCGTCTACGACGGCATGGGGCGCCGCTTCGGCCGCCGTGGCGTGCACATCAACGACCCTGGCAAGGGCCGCCGGTTCGTGCCCATCGAGGACTTCGACTCCAGCTTCACCGGGGTCGTCCTCGTCATGGAGCCCGGCGCGGACTTCCAGCGCGGCGGACGCAGGCCGGGCGTGCTCGGCGCGATGCCGGCCCGGCTGCGCGGCACCTCGGGCACCATGCCCGCCGCCGTGCTGGCGAGCCTGCTGCTGGTGGCGGTGGGCGCGGCGGTGCCCGCGCTGAGCCGCACGTACATCGACATGTTCCTGATCGGCGGCCAGACCTCCCTGCTGGGCGTGCTGTTCGCGTCGATGGGCGCGTCGGTGGCACTGACGGTCGTGCTGACCTGGCTCCAGCAGACCAACCTGCTGCGTGGCCGCATCATCTCCTCGACGCTCTCCAGCGCCCGTTTCCTTCGCCATCTGCTGCGCCTGCCCGTCACCTTCTTCTCCCAGCGCAGCCCCGCCGACCTGGTCCAGCGGCTCCAGTCGAACGACTCGGTGGCCGAGACGCTCGCCCGTGACCTCGCGGCGGCGGGCGTGGACGCGGTCGTGGTCGTGCTCTACGCGGTGCTGCTCTACACCTACGACCCGCAGCTCACCTTCGTGGGCATCGGCGTGGCCCTGCTCAACGTGGTGGCGATGCGGGTGGTCATCAAGCTGCGCGCGACCCGAACGGCGAAGCTGCGTGCCGACAGCGCCCGGCTCACCAACACCGCTTACACCGGCCTGCAGTTGATCGAGACGATGAAGGCGACCGGCGGCGAGGACGGCTACTTCCGCAAGTGGGCCGGGCAGCACGCCACCACCCTGGAGGAGCAGCAGCGCCTCGGGGTGCCGAGCGCCTGGCTGGGTGTGGTCGCGCCGACGCTGGCCACGCTGAACAGCGCGCTGATCCTGTGGATCGGCGGCATGCGGGCGGTCGAGGGCCACATCTCGGTCGGTCTGCTGGTCGCCTTCCAGGCTCTGGTGACCCGCTTCACCGCGCCGCTCACCCGGCTGAACGGCGTCGCGGGCCGCATCCAGGACTTCGCGGCCGACGTGGCCCGGCTGAAGGACGTGGAGAACTTCCAGGCGGACCCGCTGTACGCCCGCCGGGAGGGGGCGGAGTCCACGCGCCGGCTGCAGGGGCACGTCGAGCTGCAGAACATCTCGTTCGGCTACAGCCCGCTCGACAAGCCGCTGCTCACGGGATTCGACCTGACGGTCGGCCCCGGGCAGCAGGTGGCTCTCGTCGGCGGCTCGGGCAGCGGCAAGTCGACGGTCTCCCGGCTGATCTCCGGCCTCTACACCCCGTGGGAGGGCGTGATCCGCATCGACGGACAGCGCTTGGACGACATCCCGCGCGGCGCGCTGGCCGCCTCGGTGTCCTTCGTCGACCAGGACGTGTTCCTCTTCGAGGGCACGGTCCGCGACAACGTGGCGCTGTGGGACCCCTCGATCCCGGACGACGCGGTCGTGGCCGCGCTGGAGGACGCGGCGCTGTACGACGTCGTGATGCGCAGGCCGGGCGGCATCCACAGCCGGGTCGAGCAGGACGGGCGGAACTTCTCCGGCGGACAGCGCCAGCGCCTGGAGATCGCCCGTGCCCTGGTGCGCAGACCCAGCATCCTGGTCCTCGACGAGGTGACGAGCGCGCTGGACGCGGAGACCGAACTGGTCGTCATGGACAACCTGCGCAAGCGCGGCTGCGCCTGCGTGGTGATCGCGCACCGCCTCAGCACGGTCCGCGACAGCGACGAGATCGTCGTCCTCGACCACGGCACGATCGTGGAACGCGGCCGGCACGACGAGCTGGTGGCGCACGGCGGCGCGTACGCCCAGCTGGTCAGGGAGCGGTGAGATGACGACCGTTCACGAAGGACACCAAGGGCACGAGGGGGACCTCGTCCTCGGCGCGCTCGGCGCCATGGGCACCTACATCGACTGCGCCGGCCTGAGCCGCCTCGACCTGGAGGGCCCGCAGGTCCTGTGGCTGGTGGCGTCGGGCGCGCTCGACCTGTTCGCGGTCGACGCCGTGCAGCAGGGCCACTGGCACCACCTGGGCCGCCTGGAGGCGGGTTCCCTGCTGCTCGGCCCGGTCCCCGGCCCTCAGCACACGCTGGTGGCCCGCCCGTTGCGCGACTGCGTCGTGCGCCGCATCGGCGTGCGCGAGCTGTACCAGCAGCCCGACACCGCGAGCTGGTCGTACGACGAGTACGGCAACCCGCAGTACGTGCCGCCCACGACGAGCCCGCTGGAGTACGCCCTCGCCCTGGGCGTCGGCCGCAGCCTGTCGATCCTCTTCCAGGCGCCGATGGCCACCGAGAACGCGGCCGCGCTCACCGACGACGACGTCTTCTGGATGCAGGTGCCGCCGGGCAGCGTCCAGTACGGCTCGCTGTACGGGGCGGAGGCGGCGGCCGACCTGCTGATGGACCCCGCGGTCTGGCAGGGCATGGTCGACCAGCAGTACCGCCTGCTGTCCACCCTGGACCGGTGGATCGAGCAGATGGAGCGCACCCACGAGGACCGTACTGCCGCCGGTATCAAGGCCGGCGAGGCCGTACGCGCCCAGGCCGACAGAACGCTGCTGGCCTCCATGGGCAAGCCGTCGGGGTCGCGGCGCACGACCTCGGCGGACGCCGACGCCACGTACGCGGCCTGCGAGCTGGCCGCCCGGGCTGCGGGGATCAAGCTCTCCGAGCCCGCGCAGAGCGGCACGGAGAGCGACCGTATCGACCCGGTGGAACGTATCGCGATCGCCTCGCGCGTCCGCACCCGTGCCGTACGGCTCACCGGGCGCTGGTGGCGGGAGAACGTCGGCCCGCTGGTCGGCCACCGTGCCCTGTCGGGCGCACCGGTCGCGCTGCTGTGGCGGCGCGGCGGGTACGTGGCCGTACAGCCGTCCTCGGGCCGCGAGACACCGATCGAGAAGGCGAACGCGGCGGAGTTCGAAGAACGTGCGGTGATGTTCTACCGCCCGCTGCCCGAACGGACGCTGAGCCCATTGCGCCTCATGCGCTTCAGCCTCCAGGGCACGCGCGGCGATCTCGGCAACCTGATGGTCAGCGGCCTGGTGACGGTCGCTCTGGGCGCACTCGTACCGATCGCGACCGGCAAGATCCTCGGCGAGTACGTGCCGAAGGCCCAGGAGAACCTGATCGTGCAGGTGTGCCTGGCCATCTTCATCGCGAGCGTGGTGTCGGCGGCGTTCATGCTGCTGCAGAACCTCACCATCCTCCGCCTGGAGGGTCGTATCGAGGCGACGCTGCAACCCGCCGTCTGGGACCGGCTGCTGAGACTGCCGACGAAGTTCTTCACCTCGCGCTCCACGGGCGAACTCGCCAGCGCCGCCATGGGCATCAGCTCGATCCGCCGCCTGCTCGCGGGAGTCGGTCCGACCGTCGCCCAGTCGGTCACGGTCGGCGCGATGAATCTGGCGTTGCTGCTCTGGTACAGCGTGCCCATGGCGCTGGCGGCGATCGGCATGCTCGTCGTCATCGCCGCCGTGTTCCTCGCCCTGGGTCTGTGGCAGGTGCGCTGGCAACGGCGCCTGGTGGTCCTGAACAACAAGCTCAACAACCAGGCGTTCCAGACCCTGCGGGGCCTGCCGAAGCTGCGGGTCGCGGCGGCGGAGAACTACGCGTACGCGGCCTGGGCGGGCGAGTTCGCGCGCAGCCGGGAGCTCCAGCAGCGGGTGGGCCGCATCAAGAACCTCACCACGGTGCTGGGCGCGGTGTATCTCCCTCTCTGCACGCTGGTGATGTTCATGCTGCTGGCCGGGCCCGCGCGGGGCTCGATGTCGGCGGCCGCCTTCCTCACCTTCAACACCTCGGTGACCATGCTGCTGACCTCGGTCACCCAGCTCACCGGCGCGTTCGTGTCGGCGGTGTCCGCGCTGCCCCTCTTCGAGGAGATCAAGCCGGTGCTGGAGGCCGCGCCCGAGGTGCGGACGGCGAGCACCCGGCCGGGCGTGCTGACCGGGGCGCTGGAGGCCCGGCGGTTGTCGTTCCGGTACGCCGACGACGGCCCGCTGGTCCTGGACGACGTGTCGTTCAAGATCTCACCGGGTGAGTTCGTGGCGATCGTCGGCCCGAGCGGCTGCGGCAAGTCCACCCTGCTCAGGCTGCTCATCGGCTTCGACAAGCCGGTCTCGGGCAGCGTCCTGTACGACGGCCAGGACCTGGCGGCCCTGGACCAGTCGGCGGTGCGCCGCCAGTGCGGAGTGGTGCTCCAGCACGCGCAGCCGTTCTCCGGCTCGATCCTGGACGTCATCTGCGGCACCGAGCCGTACACGCCCGAGGAGGCGATGGCGGCGGCGGAGATGGCGGGGCTCGCCGAGGACATCAAGCGGATGCCGATGGGCCTGCACACGATCGTCCAGGGCAGCGGCGCCGTCTCGGGCGGCCAGCGACAGCGGCTGATGATCGCCCAGGCGCTCATCCGGCGCCCGCGCATCCTCTTCTTCGACGAGGCGACCAGTGCCCTCGACAACGAGACGCAGCGCAAGGTCATCGAGAGCACGCGGGCCCTCAACGCCACCCGCGTCGTCATCGCGCACCGTCTGTCCACGGTGCTGGACGCCGACCGTGTCATCGTGATGGACGACGGCAAGGTGGCCCAGCAGGGCCCGCCCGCGCAACTGCTCGCGGACACGGGCGGGCGACTGCACGAGCTGGTGCGGCGGCAGATGGCGTGACTCAGGTGTCGAGGCCGGGAACGGGGGCGCCGGACGGTACCCCGGCGTCGACGTAACCGCGGTAGATCTCCTGCCAGGGCGCGGTGGCCCCGGCGTGCGGTCCCCCGAGGTCCTCGCCGCGCGCCCACGCGTCCAGGGCGGTCAGGCACACCTCCCAGCCGGCGCCGTTGCGAGCGGCCGTGTCGGTGGCCGCCAGGACGTTGGTGAGTATGAGGCGGGTGCGCTTGTCGTCCAGCGATTCGAGGTCGAAGTGCAGTTCGTCCCCGCCCCAGTCGAAGGAGAGGTGCCGGGGCGGGTCGACCGCGAGGACCGTGCCCGTGGAGTTCTCCATGTTGGGGTCGCCGCTGAACGTGACGGTGCCGCCGGGGCGCAGCTCGATCTCGGCGCGGGACGGGAACCAGTGGGCGAGTTCGTCGGGGTCCGTGACGAACCGCCACACGCGGTCCACGGGGTGGTCGTAGACACGGCTGAAGCGGACGGCGGGGCGGCCGTCGTCGAGGGTGAGATAGGTGCCGGTGAGTTCCGTGGCCATGGTGGATCAGTCCTTCGATGGGGGTTGTTCCGTGGCGTCGGTATCGATATCGGTCTCGTCAGACGTCGCGTCGAGGCGCCGGCCCAGGGCGTCGAGGCGTTCGTTCCACAGTCGGCGGTAGGGGGCCAGCCAGGCGTCGAGTTCGGCGATGGGGACCGGGTCGAGGGCGTAGACGCGGCGCTGGGCTTCCTGGTGTACGCGCACGAGGCCCGCCTCCCGGAGCACCTTGAGGTGCTTCGACGTACTCGGCTGGCTGAGCCCGCACGCCTCCACGATCTCTCCGACCGGGCGCGGCCGCTCCAGCAGCAGGGCGATGATGCTGCGGCGGTGGGGGTCCGCCAGGGCGGTCCAGAGTGAGCCGTCGGGCATGGGTTCAATATGCCTCAGTGGTTATATTCCCGTCAAGGAATACACGGTCTCGTCTGCCGGGTTCTGTTTGTGGCCGGCTGCGGGTGGTGTGTGGCTGGTCGCGCAGTTCCCCGCGCCCCTGAAAGCACTCGGGCGCGCCCGGCATCACGAGGTACCGCGACCGCAACGCACTTTGATGTACCGCACGCCGACCGCGCCCACGACGCACCCTCACCCCACCGCACCCTGACAAACCGCACGCCGACCGTGCCATGACGCACCGGCCCCCCGCATCGCGAGTCGCACGCGCGCCGGAGGCCGTGCTTGACCGCCGGTAGCGCGACGCACCCGCAGTCGCGTACGCGCCGCAGGGGGTGTGTCTGGAGGTGTCCGCCCGCAGCGGCCGGCGTCCGCCGCCGAGAACCTCGCACACCCACCTCAGTCGCCGGACCGAGGACGGAGACCTCCCGGCGCGCCCCCGACCCACGAACCAACCGTGCGCGACGCGCACCCCACCGGCCCGCTACCGCCGCCGTGGCAGAAGCGCCACGGACACGACCGGGATCGTGGCGAGGATGAGCCAGGGCACGGCGGGTGGCAGGCTGGTGTCCAGGAGGGAGCCCGTGGCGGAGCTGCCCACCAGGACGATCAGGCCGGACACCGACGACATCGCGCCCGTGTACAGCCCCAGGCGTCCCTCGTCCGCCAGGTCGGGCACCCAGGCCCGGGCCGCGGGTGCGACGAGCATCTGGCCGAGAGTGAGCAGCACGACGAAACCGGCGGCGGGCAGCAGACCCGCCGTTCCCTTCCAGTCGGCCGGACGCGCCGCCGCCACGACCGCGAAGCCGACCGCGATCAGCAACAGCCCTGCCGCCATGGAGCGCCGCAGGTCCAGCCGGTGTCCCGCCCAGCGGGTGACGGGCAGCTGGGCGGTGACCACGAGCAGCGACGACAGCGCGAACAACCACGCCAGCGCCGCCTGCGAGCCCGTCGCCCGCTCCACCTCGTCGGGGACGATCAGGTACAGCTGGTTGTACGCCAGCAGATACGCGCCGTACGCGCAACACAGCGCGAGGAACCGGCCGTTGCGGGTGAGCGAGCGCAGGCCACCTCTCGCCCGCACGCGTGCCCGGCCGGGTATGTGCTGCGGGAGAAGCCGGAAGTGTCCGGCCAGGACGAGGACGAAGACTCCGGCGCCCGCGAGGCACACCGTGCGGAAGTCCACTTCCAGGAGCAGCGCGCCGAGGAGGGGCCCGACGAAGGCCCCGGCCTGTCCCGCCACCGTGAACAGGGCCAGCACGCTGGTCCGGGAGCCGCCGCCCGTCTCCTCCCAGACCACCGCCTGCCGGGCCACCTCGGACTCGACGGCCGGGGAGAACAACGCGGCCGCGAAGCCGATCAGCAGGACCGCGCCGATGACCGCCCACGACTCCCCCGCGTACCCGAGCCACACGAACCCGGCGATCCGCAGTACGCACCCCGCGAGCACCACGGGCCGTACGCCGTACCGGTCGGCCAGCGCGCCGCCCACGACGAACAGGCCCTGCTGGCTGAACGTCCGCAGCCCGAGGACCAGGCCGACCATCCAGCCCGCCAGGCCGATCGCGGTGCCGAGGTGCTCCGCCAGGAAGGGCAGTACGGCGAAGAAGCCGATGTTGAAGGCGAGTTGGGTGAGGATCAGCAGCCGCAGGAGAGAGCCCAGCCGCGTCCAGGTGCGGGGACGGCGCCCGGTCGCCTTCGTCAGTTGCTCGGTCATCCGGGTTCCCTGACGGTGGTCGTTGCGGGCGCGGCCGCGGCGGTGGCGGTGGCCGGCTTCGGCTGTCGTACGGTCGCGGAGCGCGGACGCGGCAGCCGCACCCCGCCCGCCGACGTGACCGCCAGGACACCGAGAAGGGCGAGCACGGCCGCGGGCGCGAGAACTGCCCAGGGGGCGCGTTCGACGTACGGCTGGTTCTCGGCGAGGAGGAGGCCCCACTCGGGGTCGGGCGGCCGGGTGCCGAGGCCGAGGAAGCCGAGGGCGGTGAGGGCGAGGGCCACCGACGGCAGGCGGAGCAGGGCGTGACGGGTGACCGGCGGGAGGACGGCGGGCAGGAGTTCGTGGCGGAGCAGGTACCACCGGTCCGCGCCGAGTCCCTTCGTGGCCGCCACGTGCGTGGTGGCCCGCTCCTGTTCCAGCAGGGCGGTGGTGTGCGCGGCGAGCGGGGCCCAGGCGACCGCGGCGACGGCGAGGGCGGGCGTCGCCGCGCCGCTTCCGGCGACGCCCGCTGTCAACAGGCCCGCGAGGAGGGGAGGTACGGCGTTGACGGTGTCCACGAGCGGTGCGGACAGCCGGGGCAGCAGTCCGAGGACGACACCGGCGAGCAGGGCGACGGCGCTGATCGCCACCGCGAGGGTGAGCGTGCCGAACGCGCCGTGGCCGATGCGGGCGAGGACGTCACGGCCGAGCGCGTCGGTGCCGAACGGGTGTGTCCAGGAAGGGGATTGGAGGCGGGCGCCGGTGTCCAGGGCGAGTGGGTCGCGGGCCAGGCCGGCCGCGATGACGCCGAGGAGGACTGCCCCGTACAGCAGCGGGGTCGCCTTCGGTGCGCGCGGTGCGGGCCCGTGCAGGGACTGCAGGGCGCCGTCGCGCAGTGCCGGGCCGATGAGGAGGCGGGCCGCGAGACGGGCGAGGGCACCGGCGCCGGCGGCCAGCAGGACGAGGGCGAGCGTCCCGGCCTGGAGGACGGGCAGGTCCTGGGCGATCGCGGCCTGGAGGGTGGTGCGCCCCAGTCCGGGGATGTCGAAGATCTGCTCCACGGCGACCGCGCCGCCGGTGAGGCCGACGACGAACAGGCCGATGTTGGGCAGGAGTCCGGGCACACAGCGGCGCAGTGCCTGCCGGGCGATCGAGCGGGCGGACACGCCCCGGGCGGCGGCGGCCAGGGCCCAGGGCTCGGCGAAGGCGCCGGGCAGCATGTCGTCGAGCATCCGGCCGAGCAGTGCGCCGGCGGGCAGACCGAGGGCGAGGGCGGGGAGCACCGTCCAGCGCGGCCCGTACCAGCCGAGGGCGGGCAGCCAGCCGAGGTGCACGCCCACCACCGCGGCCAGTACGGACGCCGTCAGGAACTCGGGCAGCGCCGCCAGTACCGCCGACGCGCCGCCCCCTCCCCCGCGTTCGTCGAGGCGGCGGCGCGAGCCCAGCCACAGGGTGCGCGCGGTGACGGCCGCCGCGGTGACCGCCGCGACCACGAGCGCGACGCCCATCAGCAGCAGCGAGACTCCGAGGGCCTGAAGGGTTCCGGGGCCCACCTCGTCCCCGGAGATCCACGACCGTCCCGCATCACCGCGCGCGAGCCCGGAGAGCCACTGCCACAGCAGGGGCAACGGGCCCGCGTCCAGGCCGAGTTGGTCTCGTACGGCGGCCAGGACCTCAGGGCTCGGAGTGCGTTCGGCCGAGCGGGCCTTGAGGACGGTGAGCGCCGGGTCGGTGCGGGACAGCCACGGCAGCAGACCTATGCCGCACAGGAGGGAGGCAGCGAGCAGGGCCCGCCAGAGTATCCGGCTCAGCGTCGCGTCCCCGTTCCGACGAGCGTGCGCTCGTACGGGTCGAAGATCACTCCCTGGACGGAGGTGCCGACGCCGGTGATGATCCGCTGGTGGACGAGGGGCACGACGGCGTCCGTGCCGAGGAGCGCGGCCTCCGCGTCCATCGCCGCCTGCTGCCGCTCGGCGTTGTCGGCCAGTCCCTCGGCCTCGCTGACGGCCTTGTCGACCTTCTTGTCGCACAGCAGCGCCAGGTTGTAGGCGCCGTGGCAGGAGTAGTCGCTCGCGAGGACGGACACCGGGTCGCCGGTGTCGAGGAGGCTGTTGCGGGCGCCGACGAACGCGTCGAACCTCCCTGCCAGCGCGTCGCTTTCGAGGCGCGAGTACTCACGCACCTCCAGCTTCACCTTGAACCCGGCCCTCTCCAGCTGCTGCCCGAGTACTTGAGCGACCTCGGGGAGTTCGGGCCGGTTGTTGTACGTGGCCACGGTCACCGAAGCACCGTCCGGATCAGCCGCCTTCGGGCGCCCCGTGGGCTTCACGCGCTTGTCGGCGGCCCAGGTGACCGCGGGCCCGAAGACACCGGCACCCGGGTCGGCGTACCCCTCGTACACGTCCTCGGCGAACACGGAGGTGTCGACGGCCTCGCGTGCGGCGGCCCGGAGCGCCGGGTCCTTGAAGGCACCCTTGTCCGTGTTGAGGAGGAGGCTGGTGGTGCGGGTGGTGGCGGTCTCGTGGCGGGTGCCCTCGTCCAGCGTGGCCGCCTGGGAGACGGGGACCGCCTCGGCGATGTCGACCTGGCGGGTGCGCAGGGCGTTCGTGCGGGCCGTGCCGTCGGATATGAACCTGGCGTCGATGCCGGAGGCCTGGGCGCGTCCGCCCCAGTAGTCGTCGAACCGGTCGAGCGTGGCGGCGGTGGCGCCGGAGACCTTGGTGAGCTCGAAGGGGCCGGTGGCGGTGCCGAGGGGGTCGGGCCTGGTGCCCTTGCCGCTGCTGCCGTCCGTGTCGCCGCTGCCGTGTTCGCTGCCGCCGTCGCCCTTGCCGTAGGCCTTGGGTGAGAGGATCGCGAGGCCGGGGCTCGACAGGCGCAACGGCAGGGCGGGGTCGGGCTCTTCGGTGGTGACGCGCACCTGGTCGCCGTCCGCCCCGGCCGCGCGGGTCGACTTGGTCGCCTTCGTTGCCGCGGCCGCCTTGAGGGTGACGCCGGACAGCGCGGCGGGTACGGGCTTGGCCTCGGTCGCGTGGGTGAGGGCGGCGGCGACGGCGGCCGGGGTGACGTCGGTGCCGTCCTGGAAAGCCGCCTCGCGCAGGGTGAACAGCCAGGTCCGGTCGTCCTCCCGGGTCCACGACTCGGCGAGCGCGGGGGCCGCGGCACCGTTGGCGTCCAGTTTCGTCAGGCCCTCGGTGACGCCGAGGCGGCTGAGGAGGGTGGCGTCGGCGCCGTACGGGGAGAGGTTCTCGGCGGGCGGGAAGGCAAGGGCGACCCGGAGGCGGGAGCCGTCCGCGGAGCCCTGTCCGGCTGTTTCGCCTCCGGAGGCGAAACAGCCGGTCAGCACGGGGGTGAGCAGCAGGCCGGCGAGCAGCCGGCGCCGGGGGACGGAGCGCATGGTCCTCGTGGGGGTGGACGTCATGGGGCAGAGCGTTGTGGGCCGGTGCGTCATAGGGAGGGCAGGGGCTCGGCCCGAAGGTCGCGGACGGTGGCTTCGGGAGGCGAGGCGACGGGCCGGCGGACGGTGGCTTCGGGGTGCGACGCGGCGGGCTGGGAGGAGGCGATCTCGAAGTGCACGACCCGCTGTCCGGTCTCGTGCCGTTCGTCGCACACCACCTCGCCCAGCGACCGCCAGAACGCCTCGGCGCCGGGCACGCCCGGGTCGGTGTGCAGATAGACGGAGCGGTAACCCCCGTCCGCCGCCGCGAAGTCCAGCAGGGCGGCGACCAGCCGACGGGCCAGGCCGCGCCGCCGGTGCTCCGGGCGGACGTAGACGCGCCGAAGTTGCGCGGTCTCACCCGACGGGTAACGCTCCGCCAGCCACCGGGGGTTGGGCGGATGGGCCGGGCCTCTGGAGTCGAGTGCGGCGGTGGCCACCACCTCTCCGTCCCGCTCGTCGACGGCGACCAGCAGGGTGTGGCGCGCGGGCGCCGTGTAGGCACCGTGGAGGTCGATGATGTCGCCGTGCCACCGGGGCACGTAGCCGGTCCCGAAGTCCCGGTAGACGGTGTCGAGCATCACCGTGCGGGCGCCGTCGAGGTCGCCGGGGGTCGCTTCCTTGATGCTGTAATCCTGCACCTGCGCATCATATGCATTAAGGCTCGCGCTTCATGATCGAGGGGGGTGAGTCACCTGGAGGCACCGGTCCGGGGCACGCCCGCGGGACGCACGTGCGGGGTGTGCGCCGTCCGATCGGGGGCGTGCGTCCCGTGCTCGGGGAGTGTGTGGCTCGTATGCGCTGTTGTGCTGCGTGTCCGTGCGCAGCGCACGCGTGTCGTGACCGCTTCCGGGTACTTCGCAGCCATGCGTATCAGCGTGGTGGATGTGGGATCGAACACCGTCCGGCTCGTGGTGGCGGACGCGGAGGGGGGTGTCCCGCTGCCCGTGCACACCGCGAAGTGGCGGCTGAGGCTCTCGGAGCACGTGGCGCACGGGGGCCGTATCCCCGACGAGTCGGTGGAGCGGTTGTGCGAGGCGGTCGCGGCCGCGGGCCGCACGGCCGAACGGTGGGGTGCGGCGGACCCGTTGGCGTACGCCACCGCCGTGGTGCGCAGCGCGCCGAACCGTCCGGAGGTGCTGCGGGCGGTTCGCCAGGAGACCGGGATGGGGCTGTGCACGCTGCCGGGTGAGGTGGAGGCGGAGCTCACGTTCCTCGGAGCGCGGCGCTGGATGGGGTGGCGGTCGGGCCCGCTGGCGCTGCTCGACATCGGCGGGGGCTCGCTGGAAGTGGCGTTCGGGCGGGGGCGGTTGCCCGACTTCGCGGCCTCACTGCCACTGGGGGCCGCTCGGCTGACGCACGAGTTCTTCCAGGGGGAGGACCCGCCCTCGGCGCGGAGCGTGAAGGCGCTGCGGCGGAAGGTCCGCCACCAGCTCCGGGACGTGGCCGCCCGGATCCGGTGGGAGGGGCCGCGCACCGCGGTGGCGACCTCGCGTACGTTCCAGCAGCTCGGACGGCTCTGCGGGGCGCCGCCCGGGCGCCACGGGCCGTTCGTGGAGCGGCTCCTGCACCGGTCGGAGTTGCGCGGGTCGATGGAGAGTCTGGCGGCGCTGCCTTCGACGGAGCGGGCGGCACTGCCCGGGATCTCGGCGCCGCGGTCCGCGCAGAGTCTGGCGGGTGCGGTGATCGCCCACACCGCGATGAAGCTGACCGGGCTGAAGGTGGTCACGATCTGCCCGTGGGCGCTGCGGGAGGGAGTGCTGCTGCGGCACATCGAGGACGGACCGTCGTGGTGGGCGGACGTCAGCCTGCACGACGAGGAGGGGGCGTGGGGCGGCGAGGCGGTGTCGGGGGGCGGTGCGGCCGGGGCCGCGGCGGGGGGCGCGGTGCCGTTGCGGATCGCTACGCCTGCGCGGTGAGCCTCCGGCTGGAACGGATACCCGTGCCGAGAGGTACGAGAGGAAGGAGCCCTCATGACGCAGAACCCCCGGAAGGAACAGAAGGGGCAGCCGGAGACCGCGAGTGAAGAGGTCTTCCGTGAGGCGGAGGACGCCGAGACCCGCGTGGAGGAGACGGATGAGCGCCGCCGGCACCGTGGAGAGGCGGGCGAGGCCATCACGCCCGATCGGCGGGCGCAGGAGGAGTCGCAGGGTGAGCGACGGTGAGTGACTGACGTCAGAGGCCGGGGCGGGGCGGGGCCGGGCCGGGTCGGCGGGGGTGCGCGTCGCGCACGGTTGGTTCGTGGGTCGGGGGTGCGCCGGGAGGTCTCCGTCCTCGGTCCGGCGACTGAGGTGGGTGTGCGAGGTTCTCGGCGGCGGACGCCGGCCGCTGCGGGCGGACACCTCCCGGCACACCCCCTTGCGTGCGTACGCGTACGCGTAGTGCGTACGCGGGTGCGGGTGCGGGTGCGGGTGCGTGGTGATGGCGGGCGGTCACCACTGCCTTCGGCGCGCGTACGGGGCTCGCTGTGCGGTGGGGTGAGGTGCGCGGTGGCACGGTCGGCGCGCAATTCGTCAGGGTGCGGTGCGATGGGTGCGTCGTGGGCGCGGTCGGCGTGCGGTTCGTCAGGGTGCGGTGCGGGCCGGGTACGTCGTGATGCCGGGCGCGCCCGAGTGCTTTCAGGGGCGCGGGGAACTGCGCGACCAGCCACACACCACCCGCAGCCGCCCACAAACAGAACCCGGCACACGCGACCGACCGCCAAACCTCCGGAGGAATTGGGTACCCGAGACGCATGTCAGCCGACCAGCGAGGGCCACGACTGCCGCAGACCCGTGGGAGGCTGTCGGCGGCCGTCGAGGCGTACCTGCGGGGACCCGGGCCCCTCCCCCATGACAGCGACATCCGCGCCGCGGACCCGTACGGCGACGACCTCCAGCTGGCGCTGTACCTCTGCTACGAGCTGCACTACCGCGGCTTCGCAGGGGTGGACCCGGACCGCGAGTGGGATCCGGCACTGCTCGGCGCCCGGGCGGCGCTGGAAGAGCGCTTCCTGGGGGCCCTCCGGGCGGACACCGCGGTGCACGGGACCGTGACCGAGGCGGTGGAGGAACTGCTGGTGGAGCCCGCGAACGGGACCGGTGTCACGCACTACCTGCGGGACGAGGGCAGCTTGGGGCAGGTGCGTGAGTACGCGGCCCAGCGGTCGCTCTACCACCTCAAGGAGGCGGATCCGCACGCCTGGGTGCTGCCCCGGCTGTGGGGGCGGGCCAAGGCCGGGATGGCCGCGGTGGAGTACGACGAGTTCGGCGGCGGTCGCGGAGAGCGGGTCCACGCGCAGCTCTTCGCCGATCTGATGGGTGACCTGGGTCTGGACACGTCGTACGGCCACTATCTGGACGCGAGCCCCGCGCAGATGCTGGCGATCGTGAACATGATGTCCCTGCTGGGGCTGCACCGGCGGCTGCGCGGGGCCCTGGTGGGCCACTTCGCGGCGGTGGAGATCACCTCGTCACCGGGCTCACACCGGCTGGCCGAGGCGATGCGGCGTACGGGCGCGGGGCCGGCCGCGGAGTTCTTCTACGACGAGCACGTCGAGGCGGACGCGGTGCACGAGCAGGTGGTGCGGCACGACGTGATCGGAGGGCTGCTGGCGCAGGAGCCGGAGCTGGCGGACGACGTGGTCTTCGGGCTCGACGTGACCGGGTTTCTTGAGGACCTGCTCGCGGAGTACCTCCTCGCCCGGTGGCGGGCCGGGCAGTCGTCCTTGCGGGCCAGGGCGGATATTCCTCGTATTTCGTGATGATCCGGGTACTTGTCTCACGTGAATCTTCTGGTACTCCCGGGCGTCTACGCCCCACAGGACGACACCGCACTGCTGGCCGGCGCACTGGCCGCCGAACCCCTGCGCCCCGGCGCCCGGGTGCTCGACCTGGGGACGGGCTCGGGCGCCCTGGCCCTGGCGGCGGCGCGTCGGGGTACGCGGGTCACGGCGGTGGACGTGTCATGGCGGGCCGTGTGCACGGCCCGCCTCAACGCCTGGCTGGCCGGACTGCGGATGCGCATCGTCCGGGGGAACCTCTTCCGCCCGGTCTCCGGGCAGTTCTTCGACCTCATCCTGGCCAACCCGCCGTACGTGCCGGCCCCGGCGGCCGAGGCGCGTGGTGCCTCGCGTGCCTGGGACGCTGGTCTGGACGGCCGTCTGGTGCTGGACCGGATCTGCCGGGACGCGCCCGCCCTCCTGGGCGCCGGGGGCGTTCTGCTGGTGGTGCACTCCGTGCTCAGCGGCCCGGGCCACACGGTGGAGCGGCTGCGCTCGGCCGGCCTGAAGGCGGCCGTGGTGGAGCGCCGCTGGGTCGCCTTCGGCCCCGTACTGCGCGCCCGGCAGACCTGGCTGCGGGCGCAGGGGCTGCTGTCCCGTAGCGACGACAAGGAAGAGCTGGTGGTCATCCGTGCCGAACGACCGCGCTGACGCGCCCACCCGGATCACCGTTCAGCGTCCTGGCCCGCTGCTCGTGGAGGGACCGGTGGAGATCGAGCTGGAGGACGGGACCGTCGTCGCCTCGGACCGCTTCCGTGTGGCGCTGTGCACCTGCCGTCGCAGCCGCCGTTACCCCTGGTGCGACACCAGTCACCGGCGGTCGGCGCCCGCTACAGATCGCCGGGGCTAGGAGCCCAGGGCCCCTGCCAGACGACCCACACATACCCGTCGGGTCCGTGGTGGACGCGGAGGTCGCCGGTCACGGACAGGAGCGGGAGGTCGTGGGCCGCGGCTGGGTGAGCCGCCTCCAGGGCGACCGTGGTGTTGTCGGTGGCCGCGAGCGTGACGCCCGACTCGTCCGCGCTGAGGATGACACGGCACAGGTCGGCCGTGGTGCGCTCCAGCAGGCGTCGTGTCACCGCACGGCCCGCGTCGCGTATCGGCTCGAGGAACGATCCGGGGGCGTCGATCACCCCGGTCACCGAGGCCGTGGCGGCCTCCGCGGCGGGCTCGCCGTCCGCACGGGCGAAGTGGGCCGTGAACTCCATCTTCAGCGCGGGCGCCATCAGCCCGCACTCGGTCAGCAGTGACTGGCCCTCGACGGGCGTACGTACCGGCGACACGAGCGCCAACCCCCTGGTTCGACTTGCGTGCGGATCCGTGCGGCCGGGGGCTGGGGCAGCACAGCGACGACTCTATGGCGTCAACGTCCGCTTGACCAGGGCGCCTTGAATCAGCAACTCCTCGCAAAAGTCAATACTTCGGATCGAAGTTCACCTTGTCGAGTGAACTAGATCTTGCGGCCGGTGCGGCAGGGATGGCGCCGCCCGGGCCGGGGTAGCTACCGGGATCCAATGTGCGCCCTACCGTCCCGAGGTGGAGCCGAGATGCCACCGGAAGCCCACGACCGTGCCGCCGACCCGCCCGAGGGCACGGCCGCCGCGTCAGGGCCGGACTCGGCGAGCCCCCACGCGCAGCCCCCACCGGCGAACCCCCACGCCCACAGCCGCCGGGCCGGACCGTTCACCGTGGTCGCGCTCTCGGGCGAGATCGACATGGCGACCGAGGGCTTCGTGTCCGAGCACCTCGACGTCGCCACGGCTCCACCGGAACCCGACGTTCTCGTCGACCTGCGCGGGGTGACGTTCTTCGACTGCTCGGGCCTGCGCCTGCTGTGCCGGGCCGAGACCAGGGCGAGAGAGCGCGGGGGCCGGCTGCGGATCGTCTCCGACCTGCCCCGCATACGGAGCCTGCTGCGCGCCGCCGGACTGCTCAGACGCTTTCCCCCGCTGGAGGAACTTCCTCCACCGCGCCGTCCGGAAAGCGAATCACCACAGCCCCCTCCCCCGTGACCCGCGCGCCCGCCCCGCGCGCCCCCTCCGGATCGGCGCCGAGCATCACCAGGGTGACCATCAGGTGCACGCCTCCGGGGTGAACGGGCAGCACCAGGTGGGGAGTCGCGGAGTACGTCCCGTACGCGTTGGCCTCCCGCGTGTGCGCGACCACCCCTGGAGCCTCGGGGTCCCAGCCGTGCAGGGCGATGACCGTGGAGGCGAGCCCGTCCGTCCGCCGTGTCCACGCCCATCCGGGCCCCGCCGCTTCCTCCAGCGGCCCGGTGTCGTCGGCCGGCGCCCATCCGCCTTCGCGCACGGCGGCCCCGTGCGGTCCCTCCACGCGGTGCACCCGCACCTCCCAGGGGCCGTGCACGACGCTGGTGGTCTCGATCCGGTGCTCCTGTCCCGCCAGGGACGCCGAGTGCCAGGAGGACGCCCGGCGGCCGGTCACCCCGAGCGGGTGGATGCGCCCGCGCCGGGAGGCGGTCCCGTCGGGGGCGATGAGGGCGATGTCGTTGTCGGTCCCCGGTCCCGCGGTGTCGGGGGCCGCCGCGCTCGCGTAGGCGAACCGCGTGTAGTGCGGGTTGTCCTCGGACGCGGCGGGCGGTGGGGGCAGCCGGTCGCTGCCGTGGTTGACGAGCCGTACGATCCCGTCGGCGGCCGTGGAGTGCAGCAGCCAGCCCGGGGCGGGCAGCGCCAGACAGGTGTCCTCGGTGTCGACCGGGCCCGGTTCCTCGGGTGCCGTCCACACGGGGTGGTCCTCGGGCAGCAGCAGACCGAGGAAGGCCTTGCTCGCCCAGTACGGGGAGGCCGGGCCCGAGTACCGCTGGGTGACCGGGAGGAAGGGCCGGTACCAGCCCAGGCTCAGCAGGCCGTGCTCGTCCGGGACTCCGTGGCCGGCGAAGTGCTTGAGCGCCCCGGAGGCGAGGCGGCGGGTGCGGCCCGGAGGCAGGGGTGTCGCGTCCACCAGCGCCCCCGCCCACAGCGGGGCCGTGACCGCGAAACGGTAGGTGAGCGAGCGGCCCTGGTGGACGGGTGCGCCGTCGGAGCCGAAGAAGTGCTGGTAGACGGAGAGGAATTCACGCAGTCGGGCCCGGTACCGGTCCACCTGGACGGGGCTCGCGCGCGGCCCGGCGATGCGGGCCCACAGGATCGGGTAGAGGTGCAGGGCCCAGGCGTTGTAGTAGTCGAACTTGCGGCCGTCGCCGTCGGTGTACCAGCCGCCGCCCCGGTACCAGTCCTCCAGCCGGGCGAGTCCGCCGTCGATCTCGGCCCGGCTGTGCGGGGCGCCCACCGAGGCCAGGAACTCCTCCGTGACGACCTGGAACAGGCGCCAGTTGGAGTCGTTGGCGGTCGCGCCGACGAAGCCGCCCAGCCAGTCGGTCACCCGTTCCCGGACGCCGTCGTCGAGGTGGTCCCACAGCCACGGCCGGGACTCGTGCAGGGCGATCGCGAGGGAGGCGGCCTCGACCATGGGCTGGTCCCGGTCGGTGATCGGCGGCCAGCGTTCGTCGCTGTACGGGTCGGTCCCCGCGGCGAGCCCGGCCGCGTAGCGTTCGATCAGCTCCGGGCCGACGCGCCCCCGGGAGCCCGCGATGCGGAAGGCGGCCAGCAGGAAGGAGCGGGCGTAGCCCTCCAGGCCGTCGGACAAGGGGCCCGAGTAGCTGGCGCGGCCGGGCAGCCGGTACTGGGCGAACCCGGGTGAGGCGTACGGCAGGAGTCCCTCCAGGAGGCGGTCGGCCGTCGCCTCCCAGTGGGCGCGGGTCCAGCCGGTGACCGGTGAGCGGGCGGGGTCGAGGGGCGGCAGGCCGGTGAGCGACACGTGCGGCGCGGTCATACGGGGGCTGGTCCTCCGTCAGTTGGGGGTGGCTGGACGCTGTCGCGGACGACGATGTGGGTGCCGAGCAGGTGGTGCGTGCCCGCGGTGTGGTCCGGGTCGCGCAGCGCGATGCGCACGGCGGCGCGGCCGAGTTCCTCGGCGGGGGTGCGGACGGTGGTGAGCGGCGGGTTGAAGTCCTCGGCGAGCGGGATGTCGTTGTAGCCGACGACGGAGATGTCGTGCGGTACGCGCAGTCCCGCGTCGGCGATGGCGCGCAGGGCTCCGGCGGCCACCATGTCGTCCCCCGCGAAGACGGCGGTGAACTCCCTGGTGGCCTTGAGGAGTTCGGTCATGCCCCGGTGGCCCGCCGCCCGGCCGAGACCGCAGTCGACGACATGGGCGGCCTCGGTCGGCAGCCCGTGTTCGGCGAGCGCGGCCCGGTAGCCGGACACGCGTGCGTCGAGGGCCGTGTTGCCGGGCAGTCCGCCGAGGAAGACGATGCGGCGGTGGCCTGCCGAGAGCAGATGGCCGGTGATGGCGCGGGCACCGGCCTCGTTGTCGAACTCCACGACGAGCGCGGGGATGTCCGGGTCGGGGGCCGGACGGCCGCACAGCACGAGGCGGGCGCCGGTGGCGTCGAGGGCCTGCGCGTAGTGGGCGACGCGCTCGCGGTAGGCGTCGTCCTCCACGACCCCGCCGACGAGGATCACCAGCCGGGCGCCCTCCTCCCGCATCAGTTGCACGAACTCCAGCTCACGCGCCGGGTCCCCGCCGGTGGTGCCGACCAGGCAGAGCCAGCCGCGGGCGGCGGCCTCCGCCTCGACACCTTCGGCGACCTGGGCGTAGAAGGGGCTGGTGACCTGGCGCAGGACGACGGCGACCATCTTGCGGCCGCCGCCGACCAGGGCGCGGGCGTGCGCGTTGGCGACGTAGTCGAGGTCGCGGGCCGCGCGCAGCACCCTGGCCCTCGTCGCGGGCGGGACAGGGTAGTTGCCGCTGAGCACGCGTGAGACGGTGGCCACGGACACGCCCGCCCGCTCGGCGACCTCGCGGATCGTGACCCGTCCCTTCGACACCATGTCGTTTCCCATCCCCCGCGTCTCCCTCCGGCCGTCGGTCGCCGCACGTCAGCTGTTGGCCGCGTGGTCCTCGGCGAATTCCTCGGCCATTCTGTCGCCGCCGCGCTCCCGCCACTTCTTCACGGCCGCGTCGTACTCCGAGAGCGGGACGCGGCCGGCGATGATGCCGGTCGCGGTGTCGGTCATCAGGGCATCCAGGGTGGTGCCCTGGGCGGTGTAGGTGCGGGACTGCAGGCCGTAGCGGGCGTTGCGGATCGCGTGCGGGACGGTTTTCTGCTGCCAGGCGTGCAGGGCCTCTACGGCGTCGGGCATCCCCGGCACGAAGAGTACCTGCGGGCCCTCCGCGAGGTACTTCAGCGGCAGGTTGGTGTTGTTCTCGACCTTGCCCAGCTCGGTGGGTTCGGGTGAGCCGTCCTTGGCGCGGGTGAAGTGGGTGCCCTCGACGCCGTAGTGGACGAGTTCCCACTCCTTCGAACCGAAGGGCGCGGCAAGGTGGTTGAGGATCCGCAGCAACAGCTCGACGCGTTCCTTCTTGGCCTTCTTCACGATGGTGTAGCCGAAGGAACGGCGGGCCGCGACGATGCCGCCCGGCTCGCCGCCGACGCTGTACGGGAGCGCCGCCGCCGGAGTCAGCAGCCCCTTCGAGTCGAGGTACTTGGGCAGGTAGGCGCCGAAGCCGTCCTGCATGGAGCCGACGGTCCCGTTCAGCCAGAGGGTGACCAGGTCGGGCTGGGAGAGCGAGGTGGCGTCGGGGTGGTAGGAGCCGTTCTTGCGCAGTTGGGCCTGGTAGGCGATGGCGGCCTTGTAGCGCTCGTCGGTGAAGTTGGGGTGGAACGTGCCGTCCTTGTCCGCGGCCCAGCCCTGCGGGGCGTTGTGTGCGGCGGAGTGGTAGCCGTTGCCGAAGACGGACCCGGTGGCGGCCCCGAGCGCGTACTTCTTGCCGCCCGTTCCCTTCTTCGCCACAGCGGCGAAGTCCTCCGAGGTCCAGCCCTCCTTCATGCCCGCGTCGGTGAAGAAGCCCTGGTTGACCCAGAGGGTGGAGCCGGGGAGCGGGCGCTCCAGCGGGATGCCGTAGATCTTGCCGCCGATGCGGCCCATGTCGCGCCAGGCGTGGGTGGGGATGTTGGCCAGGTTCGGGTACTTCTTGACGCCGTCGCCGGACAGGAACGGGGTGAGGTCCTCGGCGCGGCGCTGGACGAACTGGGCCTCGCGGGGCAGGACGAAGCCGGAGAAGATGTTGATGATGTCGGGCAGGTCGCCGGCGTCACCGGCCATCACGGTGCCCATCTTCTTCTGGTAGTCGGTCTGCGAGATGATCGTGTACTCGATCTTCACGCCGAGCGCCTTCTCGACGGCCGCCCAGAACTTGTTGGCCGAGGCGGGCTTGGGCGGCACGCCGAAGGACACGGACATGACCCTGATCGTCGAGCCGTCGCCGGGCTTGTCGGGGACGGCGGTCACCAGGTCGGACGGGTACGCGGTGTAGCCGGCCTGGACGCCCGCGTCGGTGGGCGCGAGGTCGGGCTTCGGGCCGGAGAACGGGACGTAGGCGGGCCAGGGGGCCAGCTTCTTGCCCGCGTTGGAGACGTCGCCGTCGTCCGAGCCCGAGGAGCACGCGGTGAGGGTGCCGGGGACGGCGAGTGCGGCTCCGCCGACGGCGATCGAGCGCAGCAGAGTGCGCCGGGACATGGAGGACATGGGCGACCTTTCGTAGCGACTCTTGACGGGTCGTCAGCTCTTGGTGGTCAGCTCTTGATGGCGCCGGTGAGCACGCCCTTGGTGAAGTACTTCTGCAGAAAGGGGTAGACGAGCAGGATCGGCACGGTGGCGATCACGAGAACGGCCATCTGCACGGTCTGCGGCGCGTTGACGGTGGCTTCGCCGGTCGTCGTGTCAGTGATCCCGGAACCGGCCACCACATAGGTGCGCAGCACCTGCTGGAGCGGCCAGTGGTCGCTCTCCAGGTAGAGCGAGGCGTAGAACCAGGAGTTCCAGTACGCCACCGCGTAGAAGAGGCCGACGACGGCGAGCGCCGCCTTGGACAGCGGCAGGACCACCGACCACAGCACGCGCCAGTCGCCCGCGCCGTCGAGCCGGGCCGCCTCGTACAGCTCCTCGGGGATGCCCTGGAAGAAGCCGCGCAGGACCACCAGGTTGAAGACGTTGACGAGGACGGGCAGGACCAGGGAGCCGTACGAGTCGAGCAGTCCGAGTTCCTTGACCACCAGGAAGCCCGGGATCATGCCGGGAGGGAAGAGGAAGGTGAACAGGACCAGCAGCAGGACGGGTTTGCCGCCGAAGACGCCGGGGCGGGAGAGGGCGTAGGCGAGGGTGACCGTGCAGGCGAGGCTGAGCAGGGTGCCGATGACGGTGCCCCCCGCGCTGACACCGAGGGCGTGGGTGACGATGCCGCCGTCGAGGATGTCCTCGTACGCCTTGAGGGTCGGGTCCGTCGGCCACAGCACCCAGCCGCCGTTCGCGATGACCTCGCGCTGGGAGGCGAGCGAGGTGGACAGGATCACGAGGAACGGCACGCAGACCAGCAGGACGACCGCGGCGAGCGCGAGGATCTTGGCCGCCTGGGTGACGGGCTTCGGCTTCTCCATCCAACCAGGGCGGGCCTGAGCACTCACTTGTATACCCCCTGTTCGCCGAGGCGGTGGGCGACCTTGTTGGCCGCGTAGACGAGCAGGGCGCCGACCACGCCCTTGAACAGGCCCGCGGCCGCGGCGAATCCGTAGTCGCCGCCGACGATGCCCTGGTAGTAGACGAAGGTGTCGATGATCTCGGCGGCCTCCGGGCCGACGGCGTCGCGCTGGAGCAGCATCTGCTCGAAGCCGACCGACAGGATGTCGCCGAGCCGCATGATGAGCAGCAGGACGATGACCGGCCGGATCGCGGGCAGGGTGACGTGCCAGAAGCGCCGCCAGGGCCCGGCCCCGTCGATGGCGGCGGCCTCGTAACTCTGCTCGTCGACCTGGGAGAGGGCGGCGAGGAAGATGATCGTGCCCCAGCCGGCGTCCTTCCAGATCACCTGGGCGACGACGAGCGGCTGGAAGGCGTCGGGGTTGCCGATGATGTCGACGGTGCTCAGTCCGGCGTCGCCGAGGTAGCCGTTCACCAGGCCCGTGTCGCCGAGGACCTGCTGGAACAGCGCGACGACGATCACCCAGGAGATGAAGTGCGGCAGGTACGCCACCGACTGTACGAAGCGGCGGACCGTGCTCCAGGTGAGCGTGTGCAGCAGCAGGGCGAGGGCGAGAGGGACGGGGAAGTAGAAGACGATCTGGAGGAGCGCGATCCAGACGGTGTTGAGGGTCGCGTCCCAGAACGCCTCGTCCTCGAACATCCGCTGGAAGTTGCCGAGGCCGACCCACGGGCTGCCCCAGATGCCGTCGAAGGGCACGTAGTCCTTGAAGGCGATGACGTTGCCGACGAGCGCGCCGTAGTGGAACACGAGGAAGTACGCGAGCCCGGGCAGCATGAGCGGGAACAGCGTCCGGCTCTTCCGTCCGTGAAAACCTTTTCGCTTGGTACGAGCGCGGGTCGGGCGGTGTCGTGAAGGAGTCACCGACGTCCTACCTGTGCGCTCCCGCAGCAACGCCGCCACGGAGCCTCCTCACCTCGGGGTGTCGGGTGAGGGGAAGTTAAAACGTTTTCAGAGCTGGGTCAACACTTCTGACAAGACTCGGAGTTGACGGTCCGACAGCACGCGCGCGGCCTGTACCGACACGACTCAAGCCTCAAAGGGCAGTTCAATGAAACGATTGAAGGAGGTGCCGGCAGGCGCCGGGACGATCCGGAGAGGGAGGCGCGTACGTGAAATTCGTTCTCGAAGTCGAGCTGGACGGAGCGGACTGGAACGAGGGCACCACCGTGCAGGAGTTGAGCCGGATCCTGCGGTACTGGGGCGGCAACCTCCACCACTACGACCTCAATCCGGGGGACGGCTCGGCCGTGTACGACTCCGGATACCGCGAGGTCGGGCACTGGACCGTCGCGCCCGAATGACGCAGGGGCCGGCCGACGGCCCCACTCCGTCGGCCGGCCCCCGATGGGAGATCGCATGGTTCCCGTGCCGGGCTCGCACTCCCCATCCGCGAGCCCTCGGTCGCCGCTCACGGGAACCGCGCGACCTCGTTCCTCAGAAGACCCCCGCTTCTCAGAACGAGAAGACGACGCTCCCTGAGGAGTTCTTCACGCACTCGTTGGAGAAGGTGCGTTCATGGGCGACGCGCCGGCCCTGCCAGACACCCTCGACCGTCACGGTCACGGGGTCGTACTGCTTGGTGCAGGCCGCGCCGCCTCTGTCGGCGAGGGCGCCGAAGTCGCCTCCGGCGGCCCGGATTTCGGCGCAGGCGTCAGCCGCGGCCGGGTGCGTGCCGGAGGAGGTCGGAGCACAGGTCAGCGTGACCGCGCGTTCGGGGGCGGCGGTGGTCGCGCTCTGGCCGTGGCCCACGGTGAGCACGAGGGCGGACGGGGCGTAGAGCCCGGCGGCAGCGCCCTGCGGGGAGGCGAGGGCGCTGCCCGTCAGGGGGCCGCAGACGGCCGTGGCCGTCAGGGTGAGAGTCGCTGCCCAGCGCGCGGTGTTCGGCATGGTGTGCATCCTTCCGCTCGGTCGGAATGCCGGGCCGCCCGCGGTCGGGTCACGATCGCGTCGGGCGGTCCGGGCGGGTGCCGGATCGGCGAGCGCGAGTCTGCCGAGTCCCGCCCGTAAAGGCACGTCGACCCCACGGGTTTCAGTAACTTTCAGTATTGAATCAGTGGCGGGATGTCACGGATCTTGATCGCTTGAGGCCCGGAACTGAGCGGCCGCCGATCGCCCGGGGCTCTCACCTGGCTGGATTCGCACGGCTCAGCAATCGGCCTGAAACCTTCCGCTTCCACCCGCTGTGAGCCCTCCGCGAACACCTCCCGCACCTCTTGCGTTCATGTGAAAGCGGAGTAATCGTCATTACATGATTACTACAGAACAGCACGAGAAACTGCGCGGCTGGTTCACCGGCCGCCTGCCGGACGATCTCTTCGAGGGCCTCGTGGAGGTGACGGTCGACCGCGAGGAGATCACGGTCATCGGCCGCGTCCCCGCACCCCGTCTCGCGGAGAACACCTCGGCCGCCGAGAAGGAGGCGGCCGTGCGGGCCCGTGTCCAGGAGTTCCGCGAGCGCACCCGCGAGGAGCGGATGGCGGTGGCGCGCGAGGCGGAGCACCGATTCCGCAGGAAGGTCTCCTGGGGCGTGGAGTGCGCGGGTGAGCGCGCCCTGTTCACGCACATCGCGGCGCCCGTGATGACGCGGCTGCGTCAGTCGGAGCGGCAGGTCCTCGACACGCTCATCGGGGCCGGCGTCGCCCGCAGTCGCAGCGACGCCCTCGCCTGGTGCGTGCGCCTGGTGCAGCGTCACACCGACGACTGGCTCACGGAGTTGCGGGAGTCGCTGGAGCATGTGCAGCGGGTACGGGGGCGGGGGCCTGACCGGGAGGGGGACGCGGCGGAGCCGGAGGACGAATCGCCTGGTGAGGAGTGAGTGAGAACGACGCGCATTCAGTACAGCCCCGCGCCCCTCACGGGGTACGCGTACCAATGATCCTGGGACGAGAGGCGGGACGTACACATGGCCAAGCACTGGGCCGACTTCCAGTACGAGATCTATCTGAACGGCCTCGGGGGTGCCGTGCCGCGGCTGCCCACCGATCTGACGCGGCTGGAGGAGCTCACCGAGCAGCGGCTCGGGCCCGGTCCCGTGGGCTACGTGGCGGGCAGCGCGGGTGACGGCAGCACCGCCCGCGCCAACCGGGCCGCGCTGGAACGGCGCAGGATCGTGCCGCGGATGCTGCGGGACGTGCACGAACGGGACCTGTCCGTCCAGGTGTTGGGCCGTGCGCTGCCCGTGCCCCTGGCACTGGCGCCGGTGGGCGTGCTGTCGATCATGCACCCGGAGGCGGAGTCCGGAGCCGCCCGGGCCGCAGCCGCGCAGGGCGTGCCGTACGTGCTCTCGTCGGCCTCCAGCACGCCCATGGAGCAGGTCGCGGAGGCGATGGGCGACGCGGAGCGCTGGTTCCAGCTGTACTGGTCGAAGGACCGGGAGGTGGCCCGGAGCTTCCTGAACCGGGCGAAGGCGGCGGGGTTCTCCGCTCTGGTCGTCACCCTCGACGCGCCGTTGCTCGCCTGGCGGCCACGCGACCTGGACCGGGGGTACCTGCCGTTCCTGCACGGCGTCGGCACCGCCAACTACTTCTCCGACCCCGCGTTCCAGGCGGGCCTCGCCAAGCCGGTGCACGAGGACCCGAACGCGGCCGTTCTGCACTTCGTGAACCTGTTCGGGGACCCCGGCAAGACCTGGCCGGACCTGCCGTTCCTGCGGGAGAACTGGGACGGCCCGATCGTCCTCAAGGGCATCCTGCACCCGGACGACGCCCGGCTCGCCCTCGACGCCGGGATGGACGGGGTGGTGGTCTCCAACCACGGCGGCCGCCAGGTGGCCGGTTCGGTCGCGGCGGCCGACGCGTTGCCCCGGGTGGCCAAGGCCGTGGGCGACCGGATGACCGTGCTCTTCGACAGCGGCGTCCGCACCGGTGACGACATGTTCAAGGCACTCGCGCTGGGCGCCGACGCCGTCCTCCTGGGGCGCCCGTACGTGTACGGTCTCGCCCTCGACGGGCAGGCGGGCGTGGAGCACGTCATCCGCTGTCTGCTCGCGGAGTTCGACCTGACCCTCGCGCTGTCGGGGCACGCCGGGCCGGGGACGGTCGGCGCCGACGACATCGAGGAGGCCTGAAGCCCTCACGAGACCCGAACCGCCGAGGCGGGACGCTTCCCGCGCACGGCGCCGGACGACGGGCAGAGGCGCCCTGACGGCTGCCAGGGCGCCCCGAAGCCGTCAGGCCAACAGATCGCCGACCGCGACGGCGGGCAGACGCACCGCCGACGGCAGGTCGGGCGCATTGCTCGTGTCATCGGCGCCGGGGGTCGCGTCGCTCGCCGACCCCGTGCCGTCGCCGGCGGACATGACCGTGCCGTCCTCCAGGTGCTCCGACACGCCGGTCACGGCGGGGTCGTCCGCCTGTCCCGGTGCCCGCACCACTCCGCTCTCCCGCTCGGCGAGGGGCTCCCCCGCGGCGGTGGACTCGACCGACGGGGCGTCGGAGCCGGCGATCGACAGCGACTCGGGAGTGGCCGATGTGCCGTCGGTCGCCCAGCGCTGCGTGTCGGAGCCGTCCCGGACCTTGACGACGATGTCGGCCTTCGGGTCCGAGTTGGTGGGCGCGACGGCGAGCTCCTCCTCCCAACGTGGCAGTAACTCGCCCTGCACGGTGAGGTCGTAGCGCACGTCGTCGGCGCGGTCGGACTTCTCCGAGGCGCACTCGCCCAGGACCACGACTCCGGCGTCCACGTGCGAGTCCAGGCAGAATTGCGGGTTGGCGACACTGCGCAGCTGACCGTCGTCCTCGTACGACCACTTCTGCGTCCAGTCGGCCGAGCACACCGCGAGTTCGGTCGCGGCGCCCTTCTTCGCCTTGCCCCCGCGGATGTCGAGGCACAGGTCGGCGGCGACGTTGCGCAGCCGGGTCTGGTCGGGGGTCGTGGGCAGGCCGGCCGAGTCGGGCGGCGGGGACGACGTCGCCGAGGGCGTGCCACCGGGCTCGGGGGCCGTGCTGCGGTCGCCGGTTGCGCTGGTCGACGCTGCGGGGTCGGCGCCGCTGCCGTCGTCCGAGAGCATCGCCACGGCAAGGACGAGCGCGAGCAGGGCGCCCGAGGCGGCACCGACACCGGTGAGCAGGGCCCTGCCGTTGTTGCGCGGTCCGGACGTGCCGCGGTTGCGGCGCTGCGGCGGGATCCGGGACAACAGCCGGTGCCGGCCGCTGTTCGCGGCGCGTCGGCCACCGCCCTGGCGTGAACCGCCGTGCGGGCTGCGGTCCGGCCGCGAGTCGAGGTAGCGGCGCGCGCCCCAGCCGAGCACGGCCTCGGCGAGCAGACCGCCCAGGGAACCCTCGAAATGGCTGAGTTGCTCGGCGGCGTAGCGGCAGTAACGGCACTCCAGGAGATGCTGCTGCACATCGGGGAGCAGAGCGCCGCCTCGCCGAATGGGGACATCCAGCAGCCGGTTGTAGAAGCGGCAATCCTTGGTCGGCGCCAGTTCCCGGTGGGCGCGTACACAGCCCTGGCGGAATTGCTCGCGGGCCTGCTCCAGCGTCGCCGCCGCGGTGTCGGGGCCCATGCCCAGCAGACCGGCGGGAATGGTTATCGGTTCCGCCTCCACCTCGGTGTGCCACAGCAGACACTGGGCGAGCCCGGGCAGGGCCTGGAAAGAGCGTTCCGCGAGCTTGCGATTTTCCGGGGTCATGGACTTCGCGGCACGCATACCGCGGCCCCCGGCGGGTTTTCTCAGGTCCGGCAGAACGCTGGAGAGCTCGTCCTCCGCGGACCACTCCTTGACCATGTCCCGCACGGTCACCAGGAGGCGGGGCCGCAGGGCGACGCCCGATTCCCCCCGTATCAGCCCCTCCAGCACCCGGTGGAAGGAGGCGGCCGTGACCATCGAGGCTACGTTCGCCGAAGAAGCGAGGCAGATGACCGCGTAGTCGTGCGTCGACTGCCAGTGCCGTGACATCAGCACCGCGACGGGATCGCCGGCCTCGCTCTCCGGCCGGCCTCTCAGCTGGGCGGCGAGGTTCTCGTCCGATACCCCGGGTACCACGCCCGGGCGGGGCGGATAGGACGGGCGAGGGGGGTGGGGGGTGTGCACAGAGCGGTTTCCTTCCGAGGCTCAAAGGTGGCACACGAAGATGGTTGCCGAAAAGGCGCGTCCCGCTTGGTGCGGACCTTTTTGGCGATGCGCCGGGAAAGCGGCTCCTGGGGACTGACGGAGCCGCACGGTGGCCGTCGGCCGAGGGCCTTTTGAGCCCGTCGACGAACCGAAAGCCGAGTGGCGTTTCAGACCTGGCCAATGCCCGTACGCAGGGAAGTTCACCCTTGCACAAGTTACTCATGGCTAACAAGGCACTTGGGCAACATCAGCCCCACTGAAGGAAAGTCAGAAGGCACCCTGCTGGACACGTTAAAGGTGAGAACGCCCCGAGGCGCTGGTGACCGCCCGTTCGGAACACTTCGACCCCGTCGTCACCCGGGCGTGTCGCGCGGGCAACTCGTCCACCCCGTACGGGTGTTCACGTGTCAGGTGCCCCGTGTGAACCGGACGCACGCACCAGGGTCGCACACACGCTCCCGACGTCCACGCCCTTCGTAGTCGACTGGGGTCCGGCCACTCATCAGGCCCCGCGTGGGACGGCGGCTCTCCCGCGCGAAATGGGCCGCCGACCCTGATCCTCCCGCCCTGGGTCGGCGGCCCCGAGGGCCGGGCCGGACACCGAATCGCTCGAGGTTCGCGGCTGTTGGGGAGCGGCCGGACGGGGCGACGGTGTCCGGCGCCCTCGGGGGGCGGAGACATGGACGGTGACGTGGGCACGCTGGGCGGGGACGCTCAGATCTGCCAGGACCGCAGCCGGTCCGCCGCGCCGTACACGTCCACCTTGCCGGAGATCAGGTCGCGCGCGAGGTCCACGAGAGCTCCGTACGGCGGGTCCATGCCGACGCCGCTCACGAACATGTACGCCACGGCGGTCGCGCAGGCGAAACGGGCATTGGCGGACGGCAGGGGCTTGAGCAGGGCCAGCGTGTGCAGCAGGGCCGCGGCGCGCCAGGCCGGGTCGGAGTCCACGCCGAGGCGCGGCGGGTCGACGCGGTGGCGGGCCACGGCGGCGACGAGGGCGGAGAAGTCGTTGACCGTCGGCTGGTCGGGCAGGACCTCTTCGTGGCGCTGGAGCAGCCAGGGCACGTCGATGTGGATGACGGGAGGAGTCATCGGTCAGACGGCCCGTCCCTCACGCTTGGCGGCCGGTTCGTCCTCTGGGAAGGCGGCGGCGAACTCGTCCGCGTGCGTCGTGAAGAACTGGCGGAAGGCCTCGGCGCCCTCCTTCAGGGCCCGGTGGCGCACTATGTCGGCCGCGGCCGCCTCGCGCACGAGCGCCTTCATGGACGTACCGCGCTCCTTGGCTATCTGCCGCAGGTCCTCTAGCTCGCGGTCGCTGAACTCCACATTCAGGGCTGGCATGCCGCTCACGGTACCTCGCGGGTACTTACTCGTAAATACCCGCAGGTCACGGCGTATGGACTGCGGTACCAGAAGTACCCAGGGCCACGGGCCCGATGTCAGAAATTCCCGTCGGTTCGGGGGCCGGCCGCGCGGCGGACTCGCCGGGCCAGGCCGACTGGCCCGCTCTGGCCGGGGAACTGGACGCGTACGGATGCGCGCTCACACCCTCGCTCCGCACCGTTTCGGCTCCGGCGAGTACCGCTGCTTCACCCATGCCCTGCCCGCGCCTGTCGCCGCGCCGCGCTCCGCCAGGGGCGCGGTCTGCAGTTCTCGGCGCGACAGGTGCGTCGCAGGCGTGGGGCCCACTTGGATGTACCGAGGTAAAGATCACTCCGCTGATCTGGGGCTTTTGCGCTGGTTGGCATTGAAGCGCGCTTTCTTCTGACGATTCCCGCACGTGTTCATGTCACACCATTTGCGGGTGCGGCTCTGGCTCGTGTCGAAGAAGGCGGCTTGGCAGGTTGGTGATGCGCACAAGGCCAATTTTCCGTCTCGTTCGCCTGCGATGATGCTGATCGCGTCGGCGGCGATCACGCTGAGGGCGTCTTCTACGCAGGAAGCCGAGCTGAGCCGCCATCGCCGCTCACCCTCGGGCGTCAGGATCGCCGCGGCCCGCCCCTGAGCGCTGCAGTCGTTGATGACCTGGACAGCGGACGCAGGGAGAGCGTCCTGGATCGCGGCGGCCGTCGCGACGGCATGGATCGACTCCCTCAGTTCCCGAGCGAGGTCGAGCTGGGCAGGGGTGCAGGAGTCCACGGCGAGGCCGTTCACTGCCAGCCAGTCGACGAGTCGGTGCGGCGTGGGAATGCGCTCCACAGCGTCGCCATGACGCTCCGACAGAGTCCCCGTGAAGCTGGTCGCCAGCACCTTGCCGAGGCGGAAGTCAGGGAACGCAGCACGCATGGAACCACCTTAGCCGGTTGCAGCGTGGCTCGGAGAACTGCTAGAACCGTCTTAGCCGGTTCCGCGATGGCCAGGAGGTCTCATGCCCCGTCCAACCAGCGACGTGCAAGCATTCGAAGCCCACGCAACTGACGCCGACCTCGACGATCTGCGCGCCCGACTGGCCGCGGCGCGGCTACCGGAGGCTGAGACGGTCCATCGCGCCGCGCCCGGCCCTCGCCGATGGGAACAGGGCGTTCCTCTCGCCGACCTCGTCGATGTCGTGAACTACTGGCGCACCGGGTACGACTGGCGGTCGTTCGAAGAGCGCCTTGACCGGATCGGTCAGTTCCGCACGACCATTGATGGTCTGGGAATCCACTTTCTGCATCGACGATCCGCGCGCGCGGATGCCACTCCTCTGATCTTGACGCACGGCTGGCCGGACAGCATTGCTCGATTCATCGATGTAGTGGACGAGCTGGCAGATCCGAAAGACGCAGACGCGCCGGCGTTCCACGTCGTGGTTCCATCGCTACCGGGCTTTGGTTACAGCGACAAGCCGGCCACCACCGGGTGGGGAACCGAAAAGATCGCGGCCGCATGGGTGGAACTGATGGGAAGGCTCGGCTACAGCAAGTTCGCAGCCCACGGCGGCGACTGGGGAGGTAATATCACCACGGTTCTCGGCGGCAGGTTCCCGGCGCACGTTCTCGGCATCCACACAACGTTCGCGGAGGGACCACCCGGGTTGACAACGGACGGGCTGACGGCGGTCGAGCGCAAGTGGGCCGAGGAAAGCCGCGATTTCTGGCGCCACCGCGGGGCGTACGCGAAGCAGCAGGCGACCCGACCGCAGACCATCGGCTACTCGCTCGTCGACTCACCGGTCGGGCTTCTTGCCTGGATCCTCGACAAGTTCGCCGAGTGGTCGGACACCGAAGACAGCCCGTTCGAGAGGATTTCCAGGGACCGCGTTCTTGACGACGTCACCCTGTATTGGCTGACGCGGACCGGCGCATCGGCGGCCCGCATCTACTACGAGAGCCACAACTCACTCGATCCCGAACTTCGGGTCGACGTCCCGTCAGCACTCACCATGTATCCCCGCGACGTCGAGAAGTGTCCGCGCCCCTGGGCACAGGAGCGGTACCGACAGATCGTCCGATGGAGGTCGCCCGAAACCGGGGGACATTTCCCGTCGCTGGAGGTCCCCGAGTTTTTCGTCAAAGATCTCCAAGAGGGCCTCGCGGCAGTGCTGGCCGCTCATCGGTGAACGCGGCTGGGTGCCGGCACTCGGTCACCGCCTGATCCGGCTCAAGGCGTTGCCAGACGCATGACTCCGCGGCCGTGCGGCGGGCGTGTGCCGTCCCAAGCCCGCCGCACGGTGAGGACGCCCAGGTCACGCCTGGGTCTGGTCCGCCACGAACGACGCCATCCGGGCCAGCGCCGCGTTCCAGTTGATCGTGTGCTCGTTCGTCGACCAGGACTGGATGTCGTCGATGTAGCAGAACTGGCCGACGCAGCCCTGGAGTTTGCTCTGCGCGTAGGGGTCCTGGATGCTCGAGTTGGGGCCTCCCGCGAGCGTGCCGCGGGGCGGGTTCGGGAGGTCGGGGTCGAGCTGGTGGGCGTACCAACGGCTGTGCTGGTTGTGCGAGTTGGCCTCGCCGTAGCCCGTCACGTAGGACATGTTCAGGGCGTTGCGGCCGAAGATGTAGTCCATGCTCTGGATCGCCCCGTCACGGTACTTCGAGGCGCCGGTGATGTCGTAGGCGCTCGCGATCACGACCGCGTTGTTGAGGACCTGGTGGCTGGAGCCCCAGTCGTACTGGTTCTTGTCGGGTGCGTACGGCATGCCGTACGGATGTGCCTTCAGGGTGGCCAGGTAGCGGTCGGCGCCCTTGGTCACGGACTGGCGCACCTTGTCGCGGCCGGGCAGTTTGCTCGGGACCAGCGCGAGGTCGAGGCGGCCGGCCGCCGCCGTCCTGGACCAGTCGAAGCCGAGGCCGCCGAAGATGTCGGCCGTGTGGACCGGGGAGTTCAGGACGTGGTCGGCGAACTCCTTCTCGCCCGTGGTGAGGTAGAGCTCGGCGGCCGCCCAGTAGAACTCGTCGGTGGCGTTGTCGTCGGCGTAGGTACCGCCGCCGATGCCGTCGTTCGGGTCGGGGTAGGTGGCGGGGTGTGCGAGGGCCGCCGCCCAGGCCGTCCTCGCCGCCTTGAGCGCCTTCGCCGCGAAGGCGCGGTCGTACGGCTTGTACAGGCGGGCCGCCTGGGCGGCGGTGGCCGCGAGGTTCAGGGTCGCCGTCGTCGTCGGCGGGTGCAGCTCACGCTTCTGCGGGTCGGCGTTCGGCATGAGGGGCAGCCCGGTCCACTGCTCGTCGTGGATCTTGTGGTGGGCCATGCCCGCGAGCGGTTGCCCTTCCGGCACCTGCATCCTCAGCAGGAACTCCAGCTCCCAGCGGGCCTCGTCCAGTACGTCCGGCACCTTGTTGCCGCTCTCCGGGAGGGCGAGCGTGCCGTCGCCGAGCTTGTCGGCCTGCCCGGTGCGGGCCACCAGGGAGCGCTCGTACGTGGACAGCAGCTCCCAGGCGGAGATGCCGCCGTTGACCACGTACTTGCCGTGGTCACCGGCGTCGTACCAGCCGCCCGTGACGTCGAGCGTGTAGTCGCAGACGCCCGGCTGGCAGGGCACGTCCTTGTCACCGCGGTTGGGTGCCACGTTCAGGTGGCCGGCCGCGCGGCCGTAGCCGGGGCGCAGGTCGTCGCGGATCTCGGTGCCGCTGCGCTGGGTGTAGTAGTACTTCAGTGAATCGAGCCGCAACTGCTCGTAGGCGGCCGGGTCGACGTCGAACGGGCGGCTCGTCTCCCCGTCGGCGACCAGTGTGAGGTCCTCGGACCGCTTGCGGTACGCGCCGAAGTCAATGGAGTGGACGTTCTGGCCGGAGGAGGCGTCGAGGCCGCGCGGCACGGTCCAGCCGTGTGCGACCGTGGTTCCCGAGGCGCTCTTGAGCTGCCAGGGCAGCTTCTCGGTGGCGTCGGTGACGAGGGTGGCGTTCTTCGGCCCGGCGGGCAGGTAGGCGACCTGGTTGACGCGCACCCGCGGTCCGGTGTCGGGCTCGTAGACCTCGGGCGGCACCCCGCCGAGCAGGGACACGTCGTCCATGCAGAAGCGGAACGGGTCGGCACCGCCGCCGAGTTGGAGGCCGACCTGCCCCTGGGTGGTGTCGACGGGCGAGGTGAACGTGTACGAGTACGCGTTGCCCGAGACGCTCAGCTGCGGGCTCACCTCGAAATAGGTGTCGTACGGCGCCACGGACAGCCCGACGATCGCCCGCAGCACGTTGCCCTCGGGCGCGCCGGAGGCGGTGAAGCTGAAGCGGTACGACTCCCCCTTCACGAGGGTGATGTCGTTCTGGCCGACGGCGGCGTCCCAGCGGTTGGCGGTGCCTCCGGGGATGTCGGCGCAGAGCCGCCCGTCGGACAGGCCGGCGGTGACGTTGCTCGTCGTCCACCAGGGTGCGGTGGTGGTGTCGAAGGTACCGTTCTTGACCTGCTCGACCTCCTCGGCCTGGGCGGGCCCGGCCGGCAGCGCGGTGATCGCCGCCGCGAGGAGGGCCGTCACGGCGAGCAGGGTGGTTCTGCGTCGTTTCACGTCTGGGCTCCTCGGAGAGGTGGGGCGCACAGAGGTGGGGGCGCGATGGAGGTGGCGCAGGGTGTGGGAGCGCTCCCAGATACGGACGCAGGCCATGCTGTTCGAGACGTGACAGCACGTCAACGGTCCGGACAGGACTGGCTCCGGTCCGGACCGCGACGGCATCGCATTCGGTCAGTGTCGGTCAGTGTCGCTCCACTTCGGTCAGCCGGTCGCCGGCACCTCCAGGCGGCTGATCCGTACCGCTCCCTTGGCGTCGCCCGGGTGGGCGCTGGTCATCAGGAGCCGGAGCCGGGTGCCGCGCACCGCGTCGAAGGTGATCACCGTGGAGGCGTCGGACTCCGTGGCCCATTCGGTCTTCACGCCCTCGACGGGCACGTACCGCCTGCCGTCCCAGACCGAGACCTCGACCGACGCGGGCAGGGTGTGCGCGGCGCCGACGGTGAAGGAGACCTCCACCCGGTCGACCGTGCGGGGCCGGCCCCAGTCGACCGAGACCCAGTCCTCGGCGCGGGCACCGTTGAACGCGGGCAGCAGGGCCGTGGCCGCCTTGCTGAACGCGTTGGACCAGCCGGTGGACGGGTCGCCGTCGAGCATGGCGGCCGGGAGGGTGTCGGGGCGGCCCGAGTAACTGGCGTCGGCGAACGGGTAGTTCGGGGATGACGGATGCTCCGCCTCGAACTCGGCCGGTGGCGTGGTCGCCTTCGAGCGGGCCTGGGTGGCGCGGACGGTCACCGCGCCCGTGCGCAGCCCCTCCGCGCGCGCCGTCACCTTCAGGGAACCGGCCTCGGTACCGGAGCGCACGATCGCGAGTGCCTTGCCGTGGAAGGCCGTCCGGGTGGTGGCCTGGTAGCGTTCGGCGCTCTCCTCGCGCCCGTTGTCGAGGCCCGCGAGCGAGCCGCCGTCGACGTCGAAGGTGATCAGGTGCTCGGCGCCGGGGACGACCACTCCCCGGGCGTCGACCACCTCGGCGGTGACGAAGCACAGTGAACGGCCGTCGGCGGCGAGGGACTTGCGGTCGGAGGTGAGACGGACCGCGTGCGGCCTGCCCGCCGTGCGCAGGACGTCCGTGGCGACCGTCCGGCCGTCACGGCGCGCCACCGCCTTCAGCTCACCGGGCTTGAACGGGACCTTCCAGGTGAGGTGGAGCTTGCCCGCGCTGCCGTTCGGGCTGGTGTAACTGCCCGGGTAGGGGCCGGAGGTGACGGTCTTGTCGTCGCCGCTGGCCTCGGTGGTCTCCAGGTACGGGCGCCCGTCGACGGTCTTCTTCCTGTCGAACTTCCCTGCACCGAGAGACTTGCCGTTGAGGTACAGCTCGACGGTGTCGACGTTGGAGTAGGCCCACACCTCGACGGTGTCGCCCTCCGCGTGGTTCCAGGTCATGGGCAGCAGGTGGACCATGGGCTCGTCGGTCCACTGGCTCCTGAAGAGGTGGTACGTGTCCTTGGGGAACCCGGCGGTGTCGACGGCGCCGAAGAAGGACGCCTTCACGGGGAACACGTCGTACGGCGTGGGCTCACCGATGTAGTCGATGCCGGACCACAGGAACTCCCCGGTGAACCACTTGCGGTCCCGGTCCTTCTTCAGCCCGTACTCGCCGCTGTACGTCCATGTGGCGAGGTTGTTGTCGTACGAGGAGGTCGCGCGCTTGCCCGGGGTGTGGTTCTCGCCCGTGTTGAGGCGCTCCGGCTCCTGGTAGGTGCCGCGGGTCGAGGTCTCCGACGAGGACTCCGACTCGAACAGGAACAGCTTCGGGTAGCGGGCGTGCAGGGCGTCGACCGAGGCGGCCGAGTTGTAGTTGACTCCCAGGCCGTCGAGCTTGGCGAGGATCAGGTCGGCCGGGGAGCCCTCGGCGGGCACGCTGCGGTGCCGGTGGGAGCCGATGATGACGGGGCGGGTGGCGTCGTACTTCTTCACCCCCGCGATCAGCCGGTCCGCGATGGTGAGGCCCGCGGTGGAGGTGAACTCGGAGATCTCGTTGCCGATGGACCACATGATGACGGCGGGCGAGTTGCGGTTCGCGAGGACCATCTCCGCGATGTCCCGGTCGGACCACTCGTCGAAGAACCGGCCGTAGTCGTAGCGGGTCTTGCTGCTGCGCCAGCAGTCGAAGGCCTCCACGATCATGACGATGCCGAGCCGCTCACAGGCCGCGAGCACCTCGGGCGCGGGCGGGTTGTGGGAGGTGCGCAGTGCGTTGACGCCCATGCTCTTCATGATGACCAGTTGCCGCTCGACGGCGTCCACGTGGACGGCCGAGCCGAGGGCGCCGAGGTCGTGGTGGAGGTTGACGCCCTGCAGTTTGACGTAACGGCCGTTCAGAGTGAGGCCGTTGTCAGCGTCAAGGGTGAAGTGGCGGATGCCGAAGGGGGTTTCGTACGTGTCGACCGTGTGGCCGTCGACCCGGAGTTCGGTCCGCAGGGTGTAGAGCCGGGGGGTGTCGATGTCCCACACCTTGGGGTCCGGGACGGCGAGTTCGTGGGTCGCGGTCTCCGGATCCGCGGCGGCCGTGACGGTGGACTCCGCGCGGGCGACCGTGCGGCCCTCGGGGTCCACGACCCGGGATCTCACGGTGATCTCTCCGCCGGTGCCCGACTCGTCGACGACGGTGGTCCGGGCCCGTACGAGGGCGCGGTCGTCGGTGAGCTCCTCCGTCGTGACGTACGTGCCCCAGCGCTGGACGTGCAGGGGATCGGTGACGACGAGCCGGGCCGGGCGGTAGATGCCGCTGCCCGAGTACCAGCGGCTGCTGGGGAGCCGGTTCTGGACCTTGACCGCGATGACGTTGGGGGTGGTGCCGTCGGTGTGCAGCAGGTCGGTGACGTCGAGCGCGAACCCGGTGTACCCGTAGGGGTGGCGGCCGGCCTCGGTGCCGTTGCAGTAGACGTACGAGTCCATGTAGACGCCGTCGAACTCCACCGAGACGCGTTTGCCGGCGAGGGCGGGCGGGAGGGTGAAGGAGACGCGGTACCAGCCGAGGCCTCCGGGGAGGAAACCGGTGCCGCTGGTGGCGCCGAGCTCGGTGGTGGGGGTCTGCTCGATGCTCCAGTCGTGGGGCACGGCCACCTGGCGCCACGCCGAGTCGTCGTAGCCGGGTTTCATGGCGTCGGCGTAGCCGCCGGTCGGGTCCGTGATGCCGCCGGGGTTGACCAGCGCGAAGCGCCAGCCGTCGCGGAGGTCGATCGTGTGCCCCGAGGTGGCGCGGCCCGGCCGGGCCCGGGCCTCGGCGGCGACGGCGGTGCCCGCGAGCGCACCCGCCATCGGCGCGGCGGAACCCGCGATCAGTAACGACCTGCGCGTGACCGTCATGGTCATCCCTTCGTCGGACGTGCGGTTGGACGAATCCGTGGCACACAAGAAGCGCAAGAGCCCACAAGCGCTCACACGCAACTGCTCGTGAGCAAACAGATTCTGACGCTGTGACACACAGACGCGTCAAGGGCCCGTCCCGCCACTTCCGTCCGCCCTGGCGCAGCGCCACCACTGATCGATCCACCCGCTCACACCACATCCCGCGTGCACGGCACGGTGACGCACTAGGCTGGATTTCGCCCGTATGCGCGTTCGGCCCTGCGAAATGGAATATGGCTACGATGAGGAGCCGCAAGCTGACAGAAGGTGACGCCCCGGCGTATTCCTTCGACGGCACTGTTACGGCACGAGCGATCGTGGCCGCCGACGGGTCGGTCGTCGAGTGGAACGAGGGCGCGCGTCGGCTGCTCGGCTGGTCGGAGCCGGACGTCCTGGGCCGCTCCGCCGGGCGTCTGCTCGCCCCGGGCGGTTCCGTCCGGCAGCCGCCGTCCGGCAGCCCCGTGTGGAGCGGCACGGTTCCCCTGCGTCACCAGAACGGCCGGACGGTGTCGGTGTGGCTGCTCGCCCACCTCCGCCGGGCGGCGGACGGTGACGGGGACGGCGGCTGGCTGGTTCTCTGCCCCCTGGAGGACCCCGGCCCGCTCAGTCGCGACGAGCCTCTCTCCGCGGCGCTGATGACCCAGTCGCCGTGCGCGGCGGCCGTGTTCGACGAGCGGCTGCGGCTGCGCGGCATCAACGACGTGATGGCGGACGCCGTCGGCATGCCGGAGGAGAACCTTCGGGGGCTGCACATGAACGAGATCGTGGGCGGCCGGCAGGGCGAGAAACTGGAGGAGCAGCTGCGCGAGGTGCTCGGCAGCGGCCGCCGCAAGGACGTGCAGACCTTCCTGCGGGCCGCCGACGAGGACGGGGCGCACGCCTGGTCGGCACGGATCGCCCCGCTGACCGACACCGACGGCCAGGTCATCGGGGTCTGCGTGACCGGCCACGACATCACCGAGCAGTACCAGGCCCGGCAACGGCTGCAGCTGGTGAACGAGGCCAGTATCCGCATCGGCACCACCCTCGACGTGACGCGCACCGCCCAGGAGCTGGCGGACGTGTGCGTGCCCACCCTCGCCGACTTCGTCAGCGTGGACCTCATGGAGTCCCTGGTCCACGGGGACGAGCCGGCCGCGGGACCGCTGTCCGCGCCGTTCACGCTGCGCCGCGCCGCCCACCAGTCGGTGAACCCGGGAAGCCCCGAGGCCGTGGTCGAGCTGGGAGGCGTGGACGTCTACCCGGCCACCTCACCCCAGGCCGCCTCCCTGACGGCCGGGCGGACGGTCGTCGCGACGGACCCGGCCAGCACGCTCGCGAAGTGGCTCGACTGGGACCCGGTGCGCGCGGCGCGGGTCAAGGAGTACGGCATCCACGCCACGATGTCGGTCCCCATCCGGGCCCGAGGCACGACCCTCGGCGTGGCCGTGCTCACCCGGTTCCAGCGCAAGGACCCGTTCACCCCCGACGACGAGATGCTCGCCGAGGAGGTTACGGCCCGCGCCGGTGTCTGTATCGACAACGCCCGCCGCTTCTCCCGCGAGCGTGAGACCGCGCTGGCCCTCCAGCGCAGCCTGCTCCCCCAGACACTGCCCAGCATGCCCGCGCTGGAGGCGGCGTCGCGCTACCAGCCTGCGGCGAAGGCCGGCGTGGGCGGCGACTGGTTCGACGTGATCCCGCTGTCGGGCATGCGGGTCGCCATGGTGGTCGGTGACGTCGTCGGCCACGGAATCGAGGCGTCGGCGACGATGGGACGGCTGCGTACGGCCGTCCGTACGCTCGCGGACGTCGACCTGGCGCCGGACGAGCTGCTCACCCATGTCGACGACCTCGTCGTACGGCTGTCGCAGGAGGCCGGTGCCCAAGGGGTGACCGAGGTGGGGGCCACGTGCCTGTACGCGGTGTACGACCCGGTCAGCCGCCTGTGCAGTTTCGCGCGGGCGGGACATCCGCCGCCGGTGGTGCTCGCGCCGGACGGACGGCGACTGGACGTGCACGTGCCGGCGGGGCCGCCGCTGGGTCTCGGCGGGCTGCCGTTCGAGTCCACCGAGCTGGAGCTGCCCGAGGGCACGATGCTCGCCCTCTACACCGACGGGCTGATCGAGAGCCGTGACCGGGACATCGACGCCGGCCACGAGCTGCTGACCCTGGCCCTGTCCGGCTCGACCGGTTCCCTGGACGAGGTCTGCCAGGACGTCATGGGATCGATGCTGCCGTCGTCCGGGGCGCCGGACGACGTGGCCCTGCTGCTGGCCCGGACCCGCGGGCTGAAGCCCTCCCAGGTCGCGACCTGGGCGCTGCCGGCCAACCCCGCTGTCGTCGCCCGCACCCGCCAGTACGTCCTGGACAAGCTGGCGGCGTGGGAACTGACCGAGATGGCGTTCACCGTGGAGCTCGTGGTGAGCGAGCTGGTCACCAACGCGATCCGGCACGGCGCGCCACCGATCCAGCTGCGGCTCATCCACGACGACTCCACGCTGATCTGTGAGGTGTCCGACTGCAGCGGGACCGCTCCGCACCTGCGCCGTGCGAAGACGTTCGACGAGGGCGGGCGGGGGTTGCTTCTGGTGGCCCAGCTCACCCAGCGGTGGGGCAGCCGCCACACGGGAGAGGGCAAGACGATCTGGGCGGAGCTGAGCCTGGCGGAGAGCTGAGTGACGGTGGGGCCAGGCCGGCGGGGCGCACACCCGCCATGGGGGTTCTGTCGTAGGGCGGCCACCGGATCAGCCACATCAGACCCGCAGCCGCCGAACAACCCCACCCCTACGGCGGCTGCGCAAGCATCGTCAACCGCCCCTCACTCCATCCCGGTAACCCCCCGGAGGGACCCCGTACCGCTGTCTGAACACCCGGCTGAAGTGGAAAGGGCTACGGAAACCCGAGGCGGCAGCCACCCGCTCGACCGGCAGGTCCGTCGCTTCGAGGAGCCGGGCCGCGTGCACCAGCCGGGCATCGAGGAGCGCCCGCATCGGCGAGAGGCCGAGCTGCTCGGTGAACAGGTGCGCGAACCGGGACGGCGAGAGCGAGACGCGCGCGGCGAGGGAGCGGACGGTGTGCGCGGCGCCCGGGTCCGCGGCGATCAGTCCTTCCGCCCGCAGGATCCGGGAATCGACCTCCGACCGGCCCGATCCCTCCACACGGGCCGTGGCGAGCAGCACGACCTCCTCCAGCGAGCACAGGGCCAGCTCACGGGCCGCCGTGCCGTGTGCCACGGCCACCTCACCGACCGCCGGAGACCCCTCGAGGGCCGGTGGTGCGCCCTCCCCCGTCCAGCGTGCGTCGGCGATCATCCGGCCGAACGCGGTGGTGACGCGGTCCCGGACGCCTCCGTGGGTGTGCGTGACGGCGTAGAGGCGGTCGCCGATCCCGTACGGCCGCAACCAGTCGGCCCATGACGTCCGGGACGGGCAGTGGGCCCAGCAGAACGCCCAGTGCTCGGCGCCGGGCAGGACGGCGTAGCGGTGCGGCACACCGGGGCCCAGGACGACGAGATCGCCCGGGCCCGCGACCACCTCGGTCGCGCCCTGGCGCAGCAGTCCTGCGCCGTCCGTCGTCCAGGTGAACAGCCAGTTGTCCGATCCGCCCGGCCGGTTGATCCGGTAGCCGGGTCCCTGGTCGAAGCGCCCGACGGTCACCAGGCCCGCCGGCGGCGACGGGGCAGCGGTCTCGGACAAGTTGTCAGCACGCATGGGCATCCTCCCGGAAGACGCTCCGACCTAGCGTGGAGCAGGAGGGGCGCCGATGAGAAGGGACACACGGATGACAGTCACGGACAGGCTGGACCGCAGGGCCGACTTCGAAGAGAACGGCTGTCTGGTGGTGCGCGGGCTGTTCTCCGCCGCCGAGATCGACGACCTGTGCGCGGAGTTCGCGGCACTGCGGGCGGGCGGCCCCGTCCCGGGGCACTTCCAGCCCCGGACGAGCGGGGTCGACAACCCCGCGGACCCGCTGAACACCTACCCCCGGGTCATGCACCCGCATCGCATCAACGACCTGTCCCTGCGCGTCCTCCTCGACGCGCGGCTGCGGGAGATCCTCGAAGAGCTGCTGGGCGAGGAGGTCCTGGCCGCGCAGAGCATGTTCTACTTCAAGCCGCCGGGCGCCCGCGGTCAGGCGCTGCACCAGGACAACTTCTACCTGCGGGTGGAGCCGGGCACCTGTGTGGCCGCGTGGATCGCGTGCGACGTGATCGACCGGGACAACGGCGGTCTGGAGGTCGTGCCGGGCACGCACCGCATGGACCTGTTCTGCCCGGAGGAGGCGGACGCCGAACTGTCCTTCGTCCGGGAGTACGTGCCGCCGCCGCCCGGCCTGACCGCCGTGCCCGTCGACATGGAGCCGGGTGACGTGCTGTTCTTCAACGGCAGCCTGGTGCACGGTTCCCAGCCCAACCGCACCGCCGACCGCTTCCGCCGCTCCTTCATCGGCCACTACGTCGGCCGCTCCACCGAGCGCATCGGCGCGTTCTACCACGCCCTCACGATGAGCGGCGATCCCGTCGCCCTGGCGGAGAGCGAGGGCGCGGGTCCGTGCGGCACGGAGTTCGAGGCCGCGGGCGCGCACTGATTTTCGTTCAAGGGCGGGCGCTGCGATCGCTGTTACGGCGACGGCACCATCAGGGTGGAGATGAACTTCCTGCCGGACGTGTACGTGCCGTGCGAGGTCTGCCACGGCGCCCAGTACAACCGGGAGACGCTGAAGGTCCACTACAAGGGCCGCTCCATCGCCGACGTCCTCGCCATGACCGTCGAGGAGGGCCTGGCCTTCTTCGACGGACACCGGATCATCTCCCGTCACGACGTCGGGCTCGGTTACCTCAGGCTCGGCCAGCCGGCGACCACGCTGTCCGGCGGCGAGGCTCAGCGCGTCAAGCTCGCCTCCGAGCTCCAGCGCCGAACGCGCGGACGCCCCTTGTACGTCCTCGACTCCCCGAACCGGTGGCGGCCAGTCCGTTCTCGTACACCGGGCAGTTCCTGCGCCCGCTGCTGGAGGTGGGGTGACGTGAGCGTCACGGACAGGGAGCCGTCCCGGGTCACCCGCGCGGCGTGAACTCCTTGAGCCACTTGGTGAACTGCTTCTCCGGGTCCCCGGTGTACGACCACGGTGTGCGTGTGCCGCGGCGGTCGAGCAGCCGGAACAGCGGTGCGGCGGCGTCCTTCAGTCCGGCCAGGCAGGCGGCGTGTGCGAGGTAGTTGACGTCGCGCAGTTCTCCGGGTTCGACCGGACCGTCCACCCGGTGCGCGATCCAGCGTTGCCAGGTGCGCCGTACGTCGCCCGCGGCGCCCTCGTTGTTCCAGTGCTGGCCGAGGCCGAGGGCGGCCTTCCTTCCCTGTACCTCCTCCTGGAGGGAGCGGTACTCCTCGACGCGGGCGTACTGCACGAGCACCGGCAGCGCCGAGCCGGGCGGTGCCACGCCGGCCGCGTCGCGCGCGAAGTCGTACATCAGGCCGTGCGAGCCGTGCCAGCGCGACGAGTAGTAGTGCAGGACCTGGAGGTGGCCCTCCACGCTGTACGGGTCACGGTCGTACACCTCGTCCCACCAGCGGGCCAGTTCCTGGCGGCGCACCCCTCCGGGGTAGAGCCGTGCCACGGAGATCAGGGAGATCCACGGAGTCGGGTCGTCCGGATACGCGTCCGCGGCGTCGAAGCAGGCCATCGCCGCGCTGTCGACGCGTTGCCGGTCGATGGCGGCGCCCCGGCCCGCGGCGATGGCCAGGTGGAAGGCCCGTGCCGTCTCGGTCGCGGCCCGCAGCACCAGGGCGTCGGCGCTGTGCGGTTCCGCGGACAGCCAGGCCTCCGCCGTCGACGTGCCGGCGCAGGCCTGGGCGAGCAGCCGGACGCGGTGGCCCCGGGGCAGCCACGCGGGGGTTGCGCGCAGCAGCTCTCGCAGTCCCTGCCAGCGGCCGATGACGATGTCCTGCCGGGCGCTGGTGAGGGCCGCGTCCCCGCAGTCGGGGTCGAAGTCGGGTGTGAAGCGCTCTCGCGCCATCGGGGGCCCTCTCAGAAGTCGGTGGGGAGACCCTCGTGGACGCGGGACTGTTCGGCCGCCGCGGCGGCGTACCCGTCTGCGGAGTGGTCCAGGTCGACGGCCTGGGCGGCGTCCAGCCTGGCGGGCCGGTAGTAGTCGCTGCCCTGCTTCCAGTACCAGAGCATCGGGATCAGGCCGACGCCGAGCCCGCCGATACCGATGGCGACGGCCGTGGTGCTCAGCTCGCCGAGCGACTCGATGAAGATCCAGAACATGAACAGGGCGCCGAGCAGCGGCCACAGTCCGCCGAAGAGGAAGTTGGACGGTGACTTCAGCAGCATCTTGCGGTAGGCGACGACGACCGCGAGGCCGGCCAGCCCGTAGTAGACGGCGATCTGCAGGCCGATCGCGGAGATGGCGTCGGAGAGGATGTCGCCGACCGAGCCGAGGGCGTTGGAGGCGATGAACAGCACCAGTGCCACCGCGCCGACGACGGCGATGGCCATCCACGGGGTGTTCCACTTCCGGTGCACCCGGCCCAGTGCCCCGGGCATCGTACGGTCGCGGCCCATCGCGAACAGGGAGCGTGTGACCTGGATGAGCGTGGTCTCCAGGGTGGCGATGGTGGACAGCATCACGGCGACGATCAGCAGCTTGCCACCCCAGCCGGGCCATATCTCGTCGCCGAGGACGGCCAGTACGTTGGCGTCGTTGTCCTGGATCTGCTTGTCGCTGAGGATGACGTTCACCGCGATGGTGAAGACCTCGAAGAGCAGGAAGACGATGGCCACACCGATCAGTCCGGCGAGGCCGGTGGTACGGCGGCTGTCGCGGGTCTCCTCGCTGAGGTTGCTGGTGACGTCCCAGCCCCAGTAGTAGAAGGCGGCGATGAGCGCGCCGGACGCGAAGCCGGTCATGCCGTTGAAGTGGGAGAAGCCCAGCCAGGACCAGTCGAAGGCGCGGGCGTGGCCGCTGTGCAGCAGCGCGCCGACGGCGAACGCTGCCAGGATGACGAGTTCGATGCCGGACATGATGATCTGGGCGCGGACGGTGAGGCGGGCGCCGCCGAGGACGACGAACAGCATGACGAGGAACCAGAAGGCGCCGACCGTGGTGGCCAGCGCGGTGTTGTCCGCGAGGTTCTCGTCGAACAGGGACAGCGTCATGGATCCGGCGGGCAGGGAGCCCGCCACCATGAAGATGGTCGCGGAGATCACCAGGGCCCAGCCGCTGATGAACCCGAGGAAGGGGTGAAGCGTGCGGCCCACCCAGGAGTAGCTGGCGCCCGCGTTGACGTCGATGCGGCCAAGGTAGCTGAAGGCCAGGGCGATGCCCAGCATGGGTATCGCGCAGTACAGCAGCGCGGCGGGGCTGGCGAGGCCCACCGCACCCACGAGCACCGCGGTGGTGGCGGCGATGGAGTAGGCCGGCGCGCTGCCCGCGACCGCCATCACCACCGTGTCGAACATGCCGAGGACATTGGCCTGCAGGCCTCTGCCCCTCAAGTTGCTCATGGGTGCGCCGCTTTCGTGCTCGCACGCGCGCAGGCGGCATCGCCCGTCGGCGTGGGGGGTGTCGGGGGATGGCACAGCCTCGGACCCGGAGGGGGAGGGCTTCGGGCCCGGGGCTGGGAACGGTGACGTGACCGCCCCGCACCGTTGGAATGGACGGACGATCTCCGTGTGTGCGAGCGATGATATCCGTGCTTCTTGACCATTCAAGATAAACCAGTGAGTAATGTGATTCCTTGGTCAAGACTTCACACTTGGTCCCATCGGCACGGTTGATGCCAACGGCCGTCGCCGCGGTGTTTCCCCCGAGTTCAGCGTGTGACGGCGGGCCGGTCGCCGTCCGCGTCGGGGGTGAGCAGATCGAGGGCCCGCTCCCAGGCGAACTCGGCGCGTTCGCCGTTCTGCCGGGGTTCGCCGGAGTAGGGGTCTCCGAACCGGACGCCCATCTCGCGCAGCCGGGCGAGGCTCGCGCGGTAGGCGGGGTGGGCCGCCAGCGCGTCGGCCACACAGGGCAGGACGGCGATCGGGACGCCGAGGCCGTACGCCTCGCAGAGGGTGCCGAGGGCGAGGGTGTCGGCCGTGCCCGCCGCCCACTTGTTGATCGTGTTGAAGGTGGCGGGCGCGACGACCACGGCGTCGGGCGCGGGGAAGGGGCGCGGGTCGCCCGGGGACCGCCACGCGGAGCGGATGGGCCGGCCGGTCTGTGCCTCGACGGCGGCGGTGTCGAAGAAGCCGCCCATGGCGACCGGGGTGGCGATCACACCGACGTCCCAGTTCCGCCCCAGCGCCGCGGTGATCAGCCTGCCGACGTCCGCGGCGATTCCGGCCGCGCAGACGACGACGTAGAGGAAGGGCTTCTCGGCCTGTTCGGTCACCCGGGAACCCTACTGAACTCGCAATCCCTACTGAACGGGGAACGACTGCCCATGCTCCGCCTCCGGCCGGGGCCCGAAGACCCGCCGGTCCTTCTCCTCGATCCGTACGTCGTTGATGCTGGCCTCCCGCCGGGTCATCAACCCGTGCTCGTCGAACTCCCACAGCTCGTTGCCGTAGGAACGCCACCACTGGCCGTCGGCATCGCGTGACTCGTACTGGAAGCGGACGGCGATGCGGTTGCCGTCGAAGGCCCACAGGTCCTTGCGCAGCGCGTACTCCCGCTCGCGCTCCCACTTCGCGGTGAGGAACGCGACGATCTCCTCGCGGCCGGCGACGAAGGTGTCGCGGTTGCGCCAGACCGAGTCCTCGGAGTAGGCGAGCGAGACCTTGTGGGGGTCACGGGTGTTCCAGGCGTCCTCGGCGGCCTGGACCTTCCGCGCGGCGGTCTCACGGGTGAAGGGCGGCAGGGGCGGGCGGTCGGTCATGGTCGCGTCCTTCCGGGGCAATCGTGGTGGACAAGACGGGAGAACGAGCGTTCTCCGGTCCGGCTGCTAACGTAGAGAACGCTCGTTCTCCGGTCAAGGAGTGCCCGTACGAGGAGTGCCCGTACATGGACAGCGCGACAGCCCGCGAACGGGCGCTGGACGCCGCCGAGGAGCTGTTCTACGGGCGCGGTGTCCAAAGTGTCGGCATGGACGACGTCCGCAGCGCGTCCGGCGTGTCGCTCAAGCGGCTCTACCAGCTGTTTCCCGCGAAGGAGCAGCTGGTGGTGGCGTATCTGGAACGGCGCGACGTGCGCTGGCGGCAGCGGCTGGCCGAGTTCGTCGACCGGCACGAGGACCCACGGCGGCGGGTCCTGGCGGTCTTCGACTGGCTGGAGACGTGGTTCGGCGAGCCCGGTTTCCGGGGCTGCGCCTGGATCAACTCCTACGGCGAACTGGGCGCCACCTCGGACGGTGTGGTGGCCCAGGTGCGGGCGCACAAGCAGGCGTTCCGGGACTACCTCGACCACGTCGTGGCCGCCGCCGGCCTGCCGGGCCCCCTCACCGACCAGCTGTTCCTGCTGGCCGAGGGCGCCATGGTCACCGCGGGCATCACCGGGAGCACGGAGCCGGCCGGTCAGGCTCGGAGTGCGGCCGGGGTCCTGCTGAAGGCGTGATCGCTCAGCGGGCGGGAGGCGGGGCAGTGCTGTCGCGGACGACCAGGCGCACCGGGACGACCGGGTCGACGCGCGGCTCGGCCGTGCCGTCGAGCCGGTCCAGGAGGAGCCGCAGGGAGCGGGTGCCGATCTCGGTGAAGTCCGTGCGCACCGTGGTCAGCGGGGGCAGCAGATGGGCCGCCTCGGGGATGTCGTCGTAGCCGACGACGCTGACCTCGTCGGGAACGCGGCGGCCCGCCTCGTGGCAGGCGCGCAGGACGCCGAGTGCCATCTGGTCGTTGGAGGCGAACACCGCCGTGACGTCGGGGCGCCGTGCCAGCTCGCGGCCCAGCGCGTAGCCGGAGTCGGCACTCCAGTCACCGAGGAGGGGTTCGGGGACCTCGGCGCCCGCCGCTTCGAGGGTCTCGCGCCAGCTTGCCCGTCTCAGTTCGGCGGATGTCCAGCCCGTGGGGCCGGCGATGTGCCGGACGGTCGCGTGCCCGAGGCCGAGGAGGTGTGCGGTGGCTGCGCGTGCCCCGGCCCGGGAGTCCGCGCTGACCATGGGGGTGCCGTCCGCGAGGGCGTTGTCGAGCGTCACCAGCGGGGTGTCGAGCCGGGCCTCGGCCAGCGCCCGTCCCACCCAGCGCTGCGGGGCGATGGCGATCACGCCGTCCGCGCCCTCGGCCGACAGCCGGTCCACGGCGCGTACCACGGTGTCCTTGTCGGCCGTGTCGAGGGCGATCGAGCTGACCAGGTAGCCGGCTTCCTGGGCCGCTGTGTTGATGGCGGTCAGGGTGGAGGCGGGCCCGTAGCGGGACGCGTCGAAGGAGATCACGCCGAGCATGCGGGTCCTGCCGCTGGCCAGGGACCGGGCGCTGCGGCTGGGCCGGTAGCCGAGCGACCGCATGGCGTCGAGCACGGCCTGACGGGTCTCGGCCCGCACGGCCGGGTGGTCGTTGAGGACCCGGGAGACGGTCTGTTTGGAGACCCCGGCCAGCCGCGCCACGTCGTCCATCACGGGCCGCGATCCGGCGAAGTTGCGCCTGCTGCGGCCTCTGGGGGCGGCGCCGTCCGTGGCGCTTGGGGTCATGACGGCTGCTTCCTTCGACCTCGTTGCGACGGCCCGACGGCTTCCTCCCGCCCGGCAGACCACAGGATAGGCCGGACGGACGGGACAGGACGGTGAGTCAGGGCGGCGGAACAGGACGGCGGTGCAGGGCGGTGCCCGGGCCCTCAGCCCGCCCTGACCGACCAGGACCGTACGGTGATCCACTCCACCCGCTCGACCGCCGCCACTCCCCCGTCACCCGCCCCCTCGGGCACGTACACGCGGGCGTCGGCGTGCCGGGGCAGGACCCGGAGCCGCAGTCCCCCGGCACGCGGGGCTCCGGTGGGCAAGCGGTGCAGGCCGATGTCCCAGACGCGCCCGGAGTGGAACTGGTCGGCGACCAGGGCGTCCCCCACGTACGCGCGCGCCACGTCGCCCGTCCAGTGGACGCGGAGCAGGGTGCCTGCCGGAAGGTCGTCCGGGATGTCGACGCGGTACTCGGCCGCCGTGGTCTCGAAGTGCTTGTCGGCGGGTGCGCTCGCCCGGTCCAGCACTCCCGTCACGGGCTCGGGTGCCGGTCCCGCGGGCCGGATGCGCGTGACCCGCGCACCGGTGACGCCGGGCACGCCGTCGGCCCGCACCGTGTAGCGGGTGAACACCCCGTCCTCCGTGGCCCGTACGTCCGTCCCGGCCACCACCGGTGTCCGGCCGGGTGCGGGCAGCACGGCGAACGACGGTTCCGGGGACGGGCCGTGGAACCGTACCTCGTCGGCCGCCTCGTCGAAGACGACCCCGTCGGCGCACAGCACCAGCCGCTCGGCGCCCCAGGCCACGCCCCGGTAGACAGTACGGGCCGTGGCCGCGTCCAGCACCAGCAGACCGACGCGCCCGCCCTCCTGGGTGTCCACCTCGACCAGGCAGTCGGTGCCCGGACGCAGGCCGGTGACGAGGGTGCGGTCGCCGATCTGCGCGATGTCACCGGAGGGGGTGCTGACTGACGTCAACGTGCTGGATCCCAGGGCGAGTTCGGGGGTGATGCCGTCGGTGGCGGCCAGGGCGAGGACCGTACGGCCGTGGTCGTCGACGGTGCACACGGGCTGAGCGGTGGCCCAGTCGAGCCGCAGGCCGGCGAGGTCGAGGCGCAGCGGCCAGCAGAAGTAGGCGCCCGCGGGGACCGTGACGGGCGTGCTGGGCAGGGTCAACGGGCCCCTGGCTCCCGGGAGTTCGATGGTGAACGTCGTGTCCGCGTGGTCCGGCAGCGGTTCGTGCGGCTGGTGGTTGGTGACGAACAGGAAGCCGGAGGTGCCGTCGCCGCGCACGGCCCAGCGCAGGGTGTCCCGGTCGTACTGGCCCGTCGGCGGGCGCTCGGGAAGGACGGACTCCATGGGTGCGATGCGGTGGCCGAAGTCCGCCAGCAGCAGGTGCTGGAGGCGCAGTTCGTGGTACGAGGCACGGTACTGGCCGTACTCGCCGAGCGGCGCCTGGAAGTCGTAGGTGAGGACGGGCAGGTCGTTGGGGTAGTCGGTGGCGTGGGACTCCTGCAGGGTCGTCAGCTCACCGGCCGGGTTCGTGCCGCCGTGGAACATGTAGTAGCCCTGCCACACCGATCCGCAGCCGATCTTGGTGAGGCCGAGGGCGCCGATGTCGGCGGCGTCGACGCGCGGCCTGCGGTGGTACGCGACGGCCATGCCGCCGCCCAGCTCGCAGGTGGCCCAGGGGAAGCGGTCCGCGAGGGCGGCCGGGTCGGCGCCCCGCACGGTGGTCGGGCGCAGGTCGGCGCCGATTCCCTCGTCGTCGCGGTGGTGGGTGAAGAAGTAGTGCTTGCGGCAGGTGTCGGGCCAGCCGCCGTCGGCCTCGGTCCAGAACGCCTCCGGGTAGCCGCCGTACAGCGGGAGGAGTTCGTCCGGCGGCAACCGCACCCCGCCCCAGGCGGTCGACGTCCACAGGGGTGCGCTCAGGCCGAGTTCCTGGGCCATGCGTTTCAGGGTGAGCAGGTGGCCGGGCTGGTCGTAGAGCTCGTTCTCGATCTGGATGGCCACGACGGGGCCTCCGTGGGCGCGGTCGAGTCCGCGCAGTTGCTCCGCGACGGCCGCGTACCAGCCGCGTACGGGTTCCAGGTAGGCGGGGTCGTCCGTGCGTGGGGTGCGGGCGCGGGCGAGGAGCCAGTCGGGCAGGCCGCCGCCCCGTACCTCCGCGTGGCTCCACGGCCCGATCCGGGGGATGAAGTCCAGTCCGTGGCGTGCGCACAGTTCGGCGAAGCGGCGCAGGTCCAGGTGGCCGTCGAAGCGGACGCGGCCCTCCACCTCCTCGTGGTGGATCCAGATGACGTAACTGGCGACGGCCGTCACCCCGCCCGCCTTCATCTTCAGCAGTTCCTCCTCCCACTCCCCCGCGGGACAGCGGGAGTAGTGGAACTCACCGGAGACCGGGAACCAGGGGCGGCCGCCGCGGGTGAGCCAGCGACTGGTCACCTCGATCGGGTCGGGCACCCCGGGTGCGTCGGCGAAGGGGAGGTGGCCGCTGAGAGGAGGTGCGGAGGGGGCGGGGACACGGAGCCGGTGCGGGGGTGTCATCGGGGCTTCTCCTGGCCGGGGTCGAGGTGCGGGGCAGGGGACGGAACGGGCTCTGGGTCGGCCTCAGTGAGGGGGGCGCGTGGCCCGGATCAGCCACAGCGTGGCGGCCAGGCACAGCGCGGACACGCCGCACAGCAGGAGCGGGACCGCGCGGATCCCCGACCACTCGATGGCCTTGCCGAGCGCCGGGCCCGCCGCGACACCGCCGGCCATCGACGCGGCGATGACCAGCGCGCCCGCCCTGCGGGCCCTCGGGGCGGCCCTGCTCAGCCACGGCAGTCCGGTGGGGAAGATCGGAGCGATGAACAGGCCGACGCCCGCGTACGCGTACGGGGCGAGCCCGGGAACCGCGGCCAGGAGCAGGCAGACCGTCATGCCCGCGCAGGAGACGGTGATGATGGCCTGGGCCGAGTACCGCAGCGCGAGCGGGGCGACCAGGAAGCGGCCCACCGTCATCATCAGCCAGTAGACGGAGGTGGCCGTCGCGGCGACGCCGGCTCCGTACCCGACCGTCTCCAGATGGGTCGGCTCCCAGCCGCCGACGCCCGCCTCGATGCCCACGTGCAGCACGTAGAGCGCGACGAACACGGCGAGCACCGAGCCGAGGCTGCGCCCAAGGACCTGACCACCGGCCTCCGCCGACGCGGCACCCTCCGGCTGTGGGGCCCGCTCGCGCACGCCGCGCAGGCACAGCAGCAGCGGCAGGTTGGCCGCGGCGAAGGCGAGGAAGACCGCCGGGTAGTGCTCCGAGCCCACGGCGCCGATCAGCGCGGGACCGAGGATGGCGCCGATGCCGAAGTGCGCGTTGAGGATGTTGAGCATCGCGGTCGAGCGGTGACCGAAGCCGACGGCGAACAGCTGGTTGAGGCCGTAGTCGATGCCCCCGAAGCCCAGCCCGGCCAGTAGGGCGGCGGTGAGGCCCAGGGGCCAGTTCGGCGCCAGCGCGAAGCCCGCCGCGCCGACGGCCATGAGGACGTACGAGGCGCCGAGGATCCGGCGGTTGTCGACGCGCCCGAAGAGGCGGTCGAAGAGCAGGACTCCGGCGACACCGCCGACGAAGTGGGCGCTCAGCCCCAGCCCCGCGGCCGACGGGGAGAGCCCGTACTCCTCGCGGAAGGCCGGGATCGCGGGGCCGTACAGGGCCTGGAGCGCGCCGATGAGCACGAAGCCCACGCAGGACGCGACCACCGCGGCCGGGCTGAAGAGCACGGCGCCCGTGGCCGCTGTGGCGCCGTCCGCCGATCGTGCTGCTTCCGTGGTCACAGGGCGACACACTCCTTGACTGGGCGCTGGACCGGGGCAAGAAGTGATGTTACCGGTAACATCCAGCGAGCGACACACAGCCGGTCTTGTTCATGTACGGCGATTACGTGTGAGGTACGGCCGGGGCGGAAACCGGAGTGGATGAATCCCGGGGCGGCTGTTGTTGGCCCTGGGGAGAACCACGTTGCGACGATGGGACGGAAGTCATGCCTCTTGAGGGCGAGTACGTGCCCAGCCCCACGGACTGGGTGCGGGAGCAGGTCGAGTTGTACGAGAGCTCGGGCGGAACCGAGGGAACGACGTTGATGGACACGGGCCTCGCCGTCATCATCCTCACCACGCGCGGCACGAAGAGCGGCAAGATCCGCAAGACGCCTCTGATGCGCGTGGAGCACGAGGGCCGGTACGCCGTCGTGGCCTCACAGGGCGGGGCGCCCAAGCATCCGGTCTGGTACCACAATGTCGTCTCCGATCCGCACGTGGAACTCCAGGACGGGCCCGCACGCCAGGACATGAGGGCCCGCGAGGTCACCGGGGACGAGAAGAAGGCGTGGTGGGAGCGCGCGGTCGCGGCGTATCCGCCGTACGCGGACTACCAGAAGAAGACCGAGAGGGAGATCCCGGTCTTCGTGCTGGAGCCGGTGGACGGCGGCTGAGGCCGGAGGCTGACGGAAGGCGCCCCGGAGGAAAGCCCGAAGAAATCTTCGGTCCGGGACGCATGAACCGTCGGCCGCCGGGCACCCGTGCGTCAGGCCCCGCCGCGCTCCCCCGTCGCGGCGGGGCTTTCCGTTGCCCCGAGGTCCGTGTCCCGGAGGGCCGACGCCTCCGTCACGTCGAGGAAGATCTGCTCGGCCTCGGGGATCGTGTCGGCGATGGAGCGCTTGATGCGTACCGAGACCTCCTCGACCTCCTCGCTGTCGAGGCCGGGGACGAGGTCGACGCGGACGGCCACGAGAGCGGATTCGAGGCCGAGTTGCATGGTCTGGATGGTCTCCACGCTGTCGATCTCGGGCTGCGCCCGCAGCAGGGCGCGGACCCTCCGGCTGAGTTCCGGGTCGGCGGCCCGGCCGATGAGCTGGTCCCTGGCGTCCCGGCCGAGCCAGAACGCGACGTACACCAGCAGCGCGCCGATCGCCAGCGACGCGGACGCCTCCCAGACGACCTGGCCCGTGACCATGTGCAGGGCCATTCCCACCATCGCCAGGGTCACGCCGAGCACGGCGGTTCCGTCCTCGGCGACGACCGTCCGCAGCGCGGGGTCCCGCAGGCCGTCGGCGCCACCGCCCTGCCGGCGCACCTGATGGATGGCACGCAGCAGGGAGGCTCCCTCGGACACCAGGGCGACACCGAGCACGATCAGGCCCGCCACATAGCCGTCCCGCGACTCCTCGGCGCCGCTCCTGAGGGCCTCGACGCCCTGGAAGAAGGAGAAGCAGCCGCCCATGACGAAGATGCCGACGGCCGCGAGCAGTGACCAGAAGAAGCGCTCCTTGCCGTAGCCGAAGGGGTGGCGGCTGTCCGCGGGCCGGCGGCTGCGGCGCAGCGCGGCGAGCAGGAACACCTCGTTCATGCTGTCGGCGACCGAGTGCGCCGCCTCGGACAGCAGCGCGGGCGACGCCGCGAGCACGCCTCCCACGGCCTTCGCCACGGCGATCACGAGGTTCGCCCCCAGCGCGACGAGCACGGTGACGCGCGTCCTGCGGTCCGACCGTGCCTTCCGCTCGGCACGGGCCGTCCGTTTCGAGCGCCGGGTGCCCTCCGCACGCGGCTCTTCCGCGGAGCTCTCCTCGCGCTCCGCGTGTGCGGTGCGATCGCCCGGCGGGGGCCCGTCCGGGGGCGTCATCGCCTGCTCCCCCGGCTGCGGTGGGGACTGCCCCGCGTACGCCTCGCGTTCTTGTGGCGACTGACTGTCGCGGCCTCGGTTTCGGTGGTCCTCCGTCCTTTTCACTCCGGCCGACTGCCCCTGTCGGCGGCGTTCACACCGAGGTACTGACCACGCCCGCCAGGGGTACTCGTCCTCGGATCCACCGGGAAGGAAGGGGCTCATGACAGTCGGCGAGGGGAACAGCGCGTACGGACGGAAGGAGTTCACGCGGTCGAAGAGCCATTTCTCCGACCGTGTCACGGCCGACGGCCGGGACGGCTGGCCCGTGGAGCCCGGCCGCTACCGGCTGGTCGTCAGCCGGGCGTGTCCCTGGGCCAGCCGTGCCGTGATCTCGCGGCGCCTGCTGGGACTCGATCACGCGCTGTCACTGGCGATCGCGGACCCGATCCAGGACGACCGGAGCTGGCGGTTCTCCCTGGACCCGGACGGCCGCGATCCCGTGCTCGGCATCCGCTACCTCAAGGAGGCGTACGACGCACGCGAGACCGGCTACCCGGGCGGGGTGAGCGTGCCCGCGCTCGTCGACGAGCCGAGCGGGCGGCTGGTCACCAACGACTACCAGCGGATCACCCTGGACCTGGCCACCGAGTGGACGGAACTGCACCGCGACGGCGCGCCCGACCTGTACCCGGCCGCCCTGCGCGACGAGATCGACGAGGTGATGGCGGACGTCTACGAGGACGTCAACAACGGTGTGTACAAGGCGGGTTTCGCCAACAACCAGAAGGCGTACGACGAGGCGTGCACGGCGGTGTTCAGCCGGCTGGCGCTGCTCTCCAAGCGTCTTTCCGGGCAGCGTTACCTGGTCGGGGACGCGATCACGGAGGCGGACATCCGTCTGTTCACCACGCTCGTCCGGTTCGACGCCGTCTACCACGGCCACTTCAAGTGCAATCGCTGGAAACTGTCGGAGGACCCGGTGCTGTGGGCGTACGCCCGCGACCTGTTCCAGACGCCCGGGTTCGGTGACACGGTCGACTTCGACCACATCAAGCGGCACTACTACCAGGTGCACACGGGCATCAACCCGACCGGCATCGTGCCGATGGGCCCCGACCTGTCCGGCTGGCTCTCCCCGCACGGCCGTCAGGACCTCGGGGGGCGTCCCTTCGGTGACGGTACGCCGCCCGGTCCGGTACGCGAGTCGGAAACGGTGCCGCCCGAGGGACGTCCCTGAGCAGCGAAGGCAGTGAAGAGAGGAGAGATCCAGGTGGGAAAGAAGAAGAAGCTCCCGCTCGCCTACAAACCCGCCGGGTTCGTGCTCGGCTGGCTGAGCGGCGCCCTGGCCGGGATGGCGTTCCGTGCGACGTGGAAGGCCATCCGCGACGAGGACGACGCGCCCGACGCCCTGGACCAGGACCGTGACTGGGGCGAGATACTGCTGGCCGCGGCGGTCCAGGGCGCCATCTTCGCGGTGGTGCGCAGCGCGGTGGACCGCGCGGGCGCGACGGTCATCGAGCACCGGACGGGGGTGTGGCCGTCGTCCGACAACAACGGCCGGGACTGAGGACCGGGACCGCGCGGCGGACCGACGGCCGCGCGGCGTTCCCCCGCCGGGACCGGGCGCAGGTGTCGGACGAGGGGGACTCAGCCCTGTTTCGGCGCCGTGGGCCGGACGCGGCGCAGGGTGAAGGAGTGGCCGGCCGGGTCGGCGTAACCGCGCTCCTCGAACGGCCCGGCCGGCTCCTTCGTGTCCACGGGGCGCCCACCGAGCCCCACGACCCTGCGCTCGGCCTCGTCGAGGTCGTCGACGAGGAAGTCCAGGTGGGCCTGGAGGGAGTTCTCGGGGCGCGGCCAGCTCGGCGGGGTGGCGTTCACGTCGCGGCGGAACGCCATCCGGGTGCCGCCGGCGCCGCAGATCTCGACCCGGTTGGCGGACGCGTCCGTCTCCTCGGCGTCGAGCAGTTCCTTGTAGAAGGCGGCGAGCTTCTCGGGCTCGGCGCAGTCCAGTACCACGACGCCCGTCTCTACGAGTGCCATCGTTCCTCCGTCGGTGTCCCGGGCGCGGGCGGCGGTCCGCCGGCGCCTGTGCGCTGCGGGTACCCCGTACCAGGGAAACAGTCGGGCGTCGGGCGGGGCTGGCGCGAAGTGCGGGTGGGGGGTGGCTGGTTGGAGCGGGTCGGGCCGGTTTGGTCGCTGCGGGGCCGTCCCCGGAGGTTTTCGCCCCCGCCGCCCCTGCCCTCCCCCACTCTCGGCTTCGCTCGAGCGGGGGACCCCCATCATCCCCAGGGGCTGCGCCCCTTCGACCCGCCACGGGGCTCCGCCCCGGACCCCGCTTCGGGGCCGGCCCCCGGACCCCCGCTCCTCAAACGCCGGAGGGGCTGGATGTACGCGGGCGGCAGGGGCGGAACAACCGCCGACGCCTCGCACGCCTCTGGCCACAGCTGTACCACCAGTAATCGACGTCACACCATAGACCGTTCCCCGCGTGGGCAGTCTCGTAGCGCATTTTGAGCCTTCAACTTCCGGCTGAAAATGCGTGGTTGGAGTCTGCGAGAGGATGCGGCATGCCGCAGCACGTCCGGTTCGATCTCCCCTTCGACACCCCCGTCAGTCAGCATCTGGAATACGCCCGTGGCCGCCATCTGCGCTGGGTGTGGGACATGCGCCTGGTGCGCAGCAAGGCCGCGTTCGACGAGTACCGGTCATGGGACCTGCCGCAGGCGGCGGCCCGGACCTACCCCCACGCCTCGGCCGAGGACATGGTCGTCCTCATGAACTGGTTCTCCCTGGCCTTCCTCTTCGACGACCAGTTCGACACCGCACAGCCCGACCGGGCCGACCGCATAGCGGAGGTGGCGCGGGAGCTCATCGCCACTCCGCTGCGTCCGGCGGGTACGGCACCGAGGGTGGTCTGCCCGATCACGCTGGCCTGGGCGGAGGTCTGGGCACACCTCTCGGAGGGCATGTCGCTGACCTGGCGCACCCGGTTCGCGGCCTCCTGGGGCCGGTTCCTGGTGGCGCACACCGAGGAGGTCGACCTGGCGGCCCGGGGCCTGGCCGGGACGCTGAGCCTCGCGGAGTACGCCGAGTTCCGGCGCCGCACGGTGGGCATCCACCACAGCATCGACGCCGGTGAGCGCAGCCGCGGCTTCGAGGTGCCGGCGCAGGTGCAGGCCCACCCACTGATGGTGCGCCTGCGTGATCTGGCCGCCGACACCATAGGGTTCATGAACGACATCCACTCCTTCGAGCGCGAGAAGCGCCGGGGCGACGGCCACAACCTCATCGCCGTCCTGCACCGTGAGCGCGGCTGCTCCTGGGAGGAGGCCGCCGACGAGGCGTACCGGATGACCACGACGTGCCTCGACGAGTACCTCGCGTCGGAGGCCCAGGTGCCCGAGATGTGCACCGAGTTGGGGCTCACCGACGAGCAGGGCGAGCAGGTGCGCATGGGCGTGGAGGCCATCCAGCACTGGATCAACGGCAACTACGAGTGGGCGTTGACCTCGGGCCGGTACACGGCGGCGAAGGAAGGGCCCGCGGCGTCGGCCGAGTTGGCGGGGAAGGGGTCCTTGGACGACCTTCTCGCCGTGTGAGGAGCCCCCGCCCGGCCGTCCGTGTCCGTGCGGCCGGGCAGGGCGTCCTGGGACGGGAACGGGAACGGGAACGGGAACGGGGACGGGGACGGCTCAGGGCGTGAACGCGACCGGCAGGCTGTCCAGCCGTGACTCCCAGGTGGAGGCCGTCGAGGTCAACTCCTCGGCCGGCGCGGTGAGATGAAGGCCCGGCAGCCGGTGCAGCAGTGCGGCCACCGCGCCCTCGATGATGCCCTGGCCGAGGCTCTGGCCTGGGCACTCGTGCGGGCCACCGCTGAAGGCCAGGTGGGACTGGTTGCCCTGCACGGAGACGCCGGTGTCCGGGCGGATCTCCGGGTCCAGGTTGCCGGCGGCGAGCCCCAGCACCAGCAGGTCGCCCTCCTTTATTCCGGTGCCGCCGAGTTCGAGGTCGGCGGTGGCGAACCGGCCCGGCAGCACGGCCAGCGGAGGCGTGTTCCACATGACCTCCTCGACCACCGAGGACACGTTCAGCTCGCCGCTGACGAGCCCGGCCAGCCGTGAGGCGTCGGTGAGGATCAGCTGGAGCACCCGGGCGAGGAGGTTGCTGGTGGTGGTGTGCGCCGCGATCAGCACCAGGCGGAGGTGGCCCAGTACCTCGTCCTCGTCGAGTCCGGCATGGTGCTCCAGGAGCCCGGTGGTGAAGTCGGAGCCGGGCTCCTCCCTTTTGCGCTCGGCGAGTTCACCGAGGATGCGCATGATGCGGTCGTTGTGCGCGAGGGCGTCCGCGCCGCCCTTGATGACATGGGCGCAGGACTCGGCCAGGGTGCGGCCCTCGCTGGCGGCGAGCCCGAAGACACGGGTCAGTACCAGCATGGGCAGGTACTCGGCGAAGTCGGCGACCAGGTCGGCGGTGCCCCGGTCCGCGAACGCGTCGATCTGCTTGTTCGCGAAGTGCGTGACGTGCCTGCGGATGCCCCGGCTCGCGACGGCGTGCAGGTTGTCGGTGACCGCGCCGCGCAGCCTGCGGTGCGGCTCGCCGTCCTGGGACACGCAGTCGGGCCGCCAGCCCACCATCTGGATGAGCGGCGAGGCGGCCTCGATCCGGCCCTCCTTCCAGTCGCGCCAGATACGGGAGTCGCGGCTGAACTGCAGGGGGTTGTCGAGCACGCGCCGGCACTCGCGGTAGCCGAGCACCAGCCAGGCGGGGACGTCCCCTTCGAGCAGGACCGGGGCAACGGCGCCGTACTCCTTGCGCAGCCGGGCGTAGATGCCGTGCGGGTCGACCGACGCGTCGGGGCCGTACAGGCGGGTGACGTCACCGTGGGCGACGGGGCACCCTCGCCCTGCCTCCGGATCCGGTTCGTTTAAGGGGTGTTCGGTGGTCGGAGGCTGGTCGTTCATCGGGGCTCCAGGGCGACGGCAGAGCGATCCTTGAGATGGTGGATCAGGGCGACGAGTACGTCCCGGCTGGACGCGCGGTCGCGGGCGTCGAAGGCCACGACCGGGATGTGCTCCGGGATGTCGAGGGCGTCGCGGATCTCCTCGACCGGGTGCTCGGTGGAGTCGGGGAAGACGTTGAGCGCGATGACAAAGGGGACGTCCTGCCGCTCCATCTCCTCTATGGCCCGGAAGCTGGAGGCGAGGCGCCGGGTGTCGACGATGACGACGGCGCCGAGAGCGCCCTTGAACAGGCCGTTCCACAGGAACCAGAACCGCTCCTGGCCCGGGGTGCCGAACAGGTACAGCACCAGCTCGTCGTTGATGCCGATCTTGCCGAAGTCGAGGCTGACCGTGGTCTCCTGCTTGTCCGTCACCCCTATGAGATGGTCGACGCCGGCGCTGGCCTCGGTCAGGGTCGCCTCCGTGGTGAGCGGCCTGATGTCGCTGACCGAGCGGACCAGGGTGGTCTTCCCCGTACCGAAGCCGCCGGCGATCATGATCTTCACGGACCGGGTGCCCCCGGCCGCCGCCCCGTGGGGGTGGTCAAAGCCTTTCAAGTCCACTGAGTACCTCCTCAAGGAGCGCGAGGTCGGGCCCGCGGTCGGCGTCGGACGCCGGGATGGGGTCACGGGCTTCGATCCGGTCCGCGTCGAGCAGGTCGGCGAGGAGCACCGCGAGAATGTTGAAGGGCAGTCCGAGATGGGCGCCGAGTTCGGCGACCGACAGCGGATCACGGCAGCGCCGGAGGATCTCCTCGTGCTCGTGCTGCATGCCCTGTGCGGGGGCGGAGCGGGCGAGGATGAGGGTCGCCACGTCGAGGCTCGACGCCGAACCGCCGCCCGGTCCGCTGCGGCCGCCCGTGAGGACGTAGTAGCGCTCGAGACCGGGAGGGTCCGTGGGCCGGCGGGGAGCACTCATCCAGAGTGATCCTCCACGCGCGGAGTGGTGCCGAGGAGGTCGCCCATCCTGCGGGCCAGGTCCATCATCTGGTGACCGAGGAGGCCCTGGTCGAGGCCCTCCCTGGCGAGCACTCCCAGGTACGTCTCGACTCCGGCCCGCACCACGAAGAGGTGGCCGCCGTCGACCTCGATCATGGCGAGCCGGAGCTGGCCCGCGTACTTGGGGAACTGCTCGGCGACGGGCTGCGCGAGCGCCTGCAGGCCGGCGACCACGGCGGCGAAGCGGTCGACGTCGTCGGGGTCCTCGGCGCCGAAGGAGGTGATGGCCTTGCCGTCGCTGGAGGCGACGAGGGCGAAGCGGATCTCCTGGATGCTCTCGACGAGGTCGCGGAGCGCCCAGCTCACATCGGTTCCGTGTTGCGTCATGAGGACTGGTCGCTTTCTTCCTTGTGCTGCTCGGTGGACGCGCGGGTGCCGGTGTGCTCGTCGGCGACGGCGCTGTCGCGTCCGGCGGTCGCCCGGCCGGCCGCGGTGTCCGTCTCGGGCCCGTCGGCCGCGCGCTCCGTGGAGATCCCCCGTCCGGCCGTGGCGAAGGCGGCGAGGCCCCGGAAGGACGTGTCCGGCGGTACGGCGGAGGCGGCGGCCTCGGCGCGGTCCGCGGCCCTGGTACGAGCCGCGGCCGGCTCGCCGCGCCTGCTGCGGCGCCGGGGCAGGCCGCCGGGCGTGGTGTCCGGCTCGTCGCCGCCCTCCGCGTCCTCCGTGTGCTCACCGCGCCCGGTGGGCGCCGTCGCAGCCGGTGCGGCCGTCGCACGGTCCGCCGCGGGCGCGGCGGTTCCGGGCCGGTCGGCCGGGGCGGAGGCGGGTGCCGCGGGCAGCGGGCTGAAGTACTTGTGCGGGACCACGACGACCACGGAGGTGCCGAGCCAGGGCGAGTCCGCGAAGGTGACACGGATGCCGTAGCGGCGGGCGAGGGCGCCGACGACACGCAGGCCGAGGTTGGCGTCCTCGGAGATGCCGCCGAGGCCGGGTCCGGCCGCCGTACCGGCGAGGGCGTGCTCGGCCTCTCGCTTCTTCTCCTCGCTCAGGCCCTTGCCCGCGTCCTGGATCTCGATGCCGACGCCGTTCGGGACCTCCTTGCCCGACACGAGCACGGGCTCGGTGGGCGGCGAGTAGCGGGCCGCGTTGTCCAGGAGGTGGGCGAAGACGAGGGTCAGGTGGTCCACCAGGCCGCCGTCGACGCCCAGGTCGGGCAGATGACGGACCTGGACGCGGTCGAAGTCCTTGATGCGGCCGATGCCGCCGCGGACCACGCTGAGCAGGCGCTGCGGCTCCTGCCACTGCCGTCCGGGCCGGTCGGAGCCGCCGAGGACGCCGACACTGGCGGCGAGACAGTCGGCGGGGCCGATCGCCTGGTCGAGCTCCATCAACCCCCGGGCGACGGCCGGCAGCCGACCGTGCTCGCCCTGCAACTCGTGCAGACGGCCACGGAGTTTGCTGGTGAGTACGTGAATACGGTTGCCGATGCTGACGACGGCCTGCTCGGCGGCGGTGGAGCGGTCGAACTCCTCCTCGACGGCGATGAGCGAGGTCCGCAGCACCTTGCGCAGCTCGGCCCGCAGGTCGGCGCTCACCTCCGCGCACTGGGTGATGGTGGGCAGCACGTCGTCGATGGACTCACCCTCGCGCAGTCGCTTCAGGGCGTCGGGCAGCTGCTGTGCGGCGAGTTGGGCCACCGCCGCCTGCTGCTTGTCCAGTTGCTCCTGCCAGGCCTGGTTCCGCTCGGCGAGCCGGGCCTCGTACTCGCGCGTCTGCTCGGTGTGGCGCTCCTCGTACACGGCGCGCTCGGCGGCGAACGACTGTTCCAGTGCGGCCACGTGCTGCTGCCACTGCTGGGCGTGCTCGGCCTGTGCCCCTCGAAAGGCGTCCGCGCTGCTTCTCAGTTGACGCCGCGAACGGATGAGCAGGCGTACACAGACGGCACAGGCGGCCGTCGCGGCTCCACCGGCGGCCACGGCCAGACCGGCCCAGTCGGGGGCGGCGACCGCGGCGGCGACGGTCCCACCCCCTGAGGCCAGTGGCAGCAGCCACCAGCTGTACCAGGCGACGGGCGGCCGTGCCGCCGGAGGCGGAGTGGCGAGTTCCATCTGCATCCTTCGAAGCGACACGATCGTACAAGGGGGTGTGCAAGGGAGTCGCACTCATGAGTACGCACCGAGAGCCGACCCCATTGCGATCGCGTCAACTCACGGCGCCGCAAGGGAGCTTATAGGGTCGGCGAGCGGAATGATCAACCACTCCGCCGCCCACCCGTCAAGGATTCGTCACCCTCCGCAGGAATTCCTCATGTCGACAGGTTCCGCTCCTCACCTTCGCAGTTGTGTACAAGACAACCGCTCCCGCCGTTCCGGGTCGGTGACGCCGAGCCCCACGCGGGGCGCCAGGGCGAGGACGCCGACCTTCCCGAGGTGTGCGTTGTCCTGGACCAGCCGGGCGGCCTCCGCGGTCTCGGCGAGCGGGTAGGTGGCGGTCAGCGCGGGCCGGAGGTGACCGATGTCCAACAGGCGTCCCACCGCGGCCTGTTCCCGCAGGTTGGCGCCGTGGCTGCCGATGACCCGCTTCAGCCGCATCCAGAGGTAGCGGTTGTCGAACTCGTGCTGATAGCCCGAGCTGGAACCGCACGTCACGACGGTCCCGCCGCGCCGTACGACGAAGACGGAGACCCCGAAGGTGGCACGGCCGACGTGCTCGAAGACGATGTGCGGGTCCTCCCCCGTCTCGGCCCGGATCCGCCGGCCCAGCCGCTTGCCCACGGCGATCGGGTCGACGGGGGCATCGCCGGTGAGGCCGATCTCCTCCCGGTTGATCACCACCTGGCAGCCGAGGCCGCGCACGTACTCCGCCTTCTCCTCACTGCTGACGACACCGACCGCGATGCCCCCGCCACCGCGCACGAACTGGATCGCGTACGCGCCGAGTCCGCCGGCCGCGCCCCAGATCAGCACGACGTCGCCCTGGGTCATGCGGGCGCCCCGGTCGCTGACGAGCATGCGGTACGCGGTGCCCGCGCACAGTGGGTTGGCGGCCGCCTCCTCCCAGGTCAGGTGGGCGGGCTTGGGCAGGAGCTGGGTGGTGCGCACCACGGCGTAGTGGGCGAGGCCCCCGTAGTTGGTCTCGAAGCCCCAGGCCACCTGACCGGCGTCCATCATGCCGTCGGCGTGCGTGGCCGGGTCCTCCTCGTCGACGGACACGGGGCTGACGACGACGTGGTCACCGGCCCGCCATCTGCGCACCCCGGCCCCGGTGCGCACGACGACGCCCGACGCGTCGGAGCCGACGACGTGGAACGGCTGGTCGTGCCGGGCGGCCCAGCGGTCCTGGCGCGCGTAGTGCTTCAGGAAGGTGAAGGTCGGGATGGGCTCGAACATGGCCGACCAGACGGTGTTGTAGTTGATGCCGCTCGCCATGACGGCCACGAGCACTTCGTTCGGGGCGAGTTCGGGCATGGGCACCGGCCCGACGTGGATCGTCTTGCGGACGTCCTTGTCGGCGACTCCGGTGAAGCCGCCCACGTCCTCCTCCCTCAGATGGGCGGCGGTGAACCGGTCGGGCAGGGGCAGCTTCTCCAGGTCGGGGCCGGCGGCTCCGGCCACGACGGCCTCGGCCAGGGGATCGAGGTCCATGAGTGTCCTCCTTCGGTCAGCTCAGGCCGAGGCCTGCGGCGAGCGTCGGCCACGATGCCCGGAACTCCTGCTGCCAGTACGGCCAGGCGTGTGCGCCGCCGTTGTAGAAGTGGGTGGTGGCGGGGACGCCGAGCGCGCCCAGCCGCTGGGCGAACCGCTGCGACTGCTCCCACAGCGTCCCTTCGAGGAAGGCCCCTTCGAGGTTGTCGGGGGCGCCGCCGGACAGCCCCCTGCCCTGGGAGAAGTACAGCCCGGTGCCCTTGAGGGCGTTCGCCAGGGCGTAGGGGTTGTGCCGCTCCCAGTTGGTGCGCTGGAGTATCGAGGCCCCCCACAGGGTCAGCGGGATCAGCGACTCGCGGGCGACGATCGCGCTCATGACCAGGGGCATGCTGAGGGCCAGGGTGTCGAGGATGCCACTGTACGAGGCGGCCGCCGAGAAGAGACCGGGGCGCCGGGCGGCGAACGCGAACGCGCCGTAGCCGCCGGTGGACACACCGGCGACGACCCGCCGGGTGCCCGCCCGGTAGGTGGTGCGCAGCAGCTCCATGACCTCGTCGACGTGGAACGTCTCGTAGTCCGGGGAGCCGAGCCCGTAGTTCCACCAGTCGGTGGGGATACCGGTGGGCCCGGAGGACGGCATCACGGCGATGACGTCCTTGTCGGCGAGGAAGGCGGCGATGTCCGTCTCCCGCGTCCAGGACGTGTAGTCGTCGTGCGCGCCCTGGAGGAGGTGCAGGACGGGCCAGGTCCGGGTGGGCTGTGTCGCGTACCCGGTCGGGAGGATCACCCGTACGGGCAGGGAGGCGCCGACGGAGGGGGACGCGACCGTGAGGTCGACGGTCCGCGCGTCGAGCCACCGCTCGCCGGTGATGCGGGCGCCGGCGCCCGAGGCGGGGGTGGCCGCGACGGCCGGGGCGAGCGTCGCGGCCGCCGCCGCGAGGAGGACGGATCTGCGGGTGGGGCGGGGCAGGGGCATGGGGTGGTCCTCGTCTCTTTCCGGGCTTTCCGGGGTCCGTCACGCTCACGCGTCGCGCAGGGCCTTTCTCAGGAGCCGCGCGAGGGTGTCGACGACGGGCGGGTCGAGCAGGGCGAGGTGGTGGCCTGGCAGCGGGGCCACGGTGAGGTCGGCGCAGTGCGCGTCCCAGCCGAGGGCGGCGTCGTCGCGCTCGTAGCGGGTGTCGCGGACGGTGTGCGGGGCCGGTTCGCTCGCCCGGTAGAGCAGGGTCCTGCCGTCGTACGGCCCCGGACGGTGCCGCTCACCGCTGCGCAGGTCCAGGTACGAGGTGCGCTGGTGCTCCAGCACGGACGGCGGCAGGTCGACGGCCTCGGCGAGCAGCTTGAGGACGAGGTCGATGCGCGCGGTGTCGTCCAGGGCGGCGAGCTCGTCGTACGGGAGGGTGAGGGGGGTGCCGTAGGTGCGTTCCACGTACGCGGAGAAGCCCTCGAAGTGGCTTCGCTCGACATCGGCGGTCGTGAGGCCGTCCGGTGCCGGCAGGGGCAGCACCGAGTCGAGCAGGACGAGGGCACGGACGGTGCCGTGGGCGGCGAGTTGCCGGGCGGCCTCCTGGGCCACGAGACCGCCGTACGACCAGCCGCCCACGATCCACGGGCCGTCCGGACGCACGTCCCTGATGCGCCGGGCGAACTCCGTCGCCCTGCCGGGTACGTCGTCGGGGTCGGGCTGCCGGTCGAAGCCGTACACCGGGCGGTCCGGGGCGAGGCGTTCGGCGAGGCGGGTGTAGACGTCGGCGTCGCCGCCCGCCGCGTGGCAGAGGAAGAGGGGGGTGCCGGGGCCGCCGCCCGTGAAGGTACGCAGGTGGGTGGGCGGCTGGAGGAGGTCGGCCACCGCGCGCAGAGTGCCCCGCCGCAGCATCACCCCGGCTTCGAGCGTGACCCCGAACTCCCGTTCCACGGCGGACCGTATGCGCACGGCGGTCAGCGAGTCGAGGCCTAGGTCGGTGAGGGGCGTGTCCGGGTCGAGGCGGTCCGGGCCGAAGCCCATCACTCCGGCCACGCATCGCCGCAGCCGGTCCAGCGGGCCGGCTTCCGCCGACTGCGCGGTGTCGACCGGAGGAGCGTCGGTCCGCTCCCCGAACCAGTGGCGGCGGTGCCTCCAGCGGGGTGCCGGTACGTCCACGACACGGCCGCCCAGCCGCTCGCGCAGTTCCGGCGCCGGGACGCCGTGGACGAGGAGCGTGGCGAGACTCGTGCGGAAGGTGAGGGCGTCGTCGGTGTCCTTGCGGAGCGTGGGGACGACCAGCGCGTCCTCGGGGAGGGTGTCGGTCAGGGGGTGCAACTGCGTGGCATGCGGGGCGACTTCGAGGAAGACGCGGTGCCCGTCCTCGGCGGCGGCGCGCACGGCGTGCAGGAAACGCACCGGGTTGCGCAGGTTGGCGACCCAGTAGGCGGTGTCGTACGGTGCCGGGCCCCGTGGATCGTCCAGCACGGTCGAGTAGCGCGGACAACGGGGCGCCGTCGCGGGCACCTTCCCCAGTGTCCAGGCGAACTCCCCGAGCAGCGGCTCGACTTCCATCGAGTGACCGGCTCCGGAGACCTTCATGGGCCGGGCGAACCCGCCCTCGGCCGTCACCCGCGCGACCAGGGCGGCCACGTCCTCGGCCGAGCCGGTGACGACGCTCTGCACCGGGGACGCGTGCACGGCCACGTCGAGGGTCGCCAAGTCCTCTGCCAGGGCGTGAATCTGCTCTGCCGGGCGGTCCACCACGGCCATCGCCCCGCCCGTCAGCCGGTCGAGGAGCCGGGAGCGCACGGCGACGATCCGCGCCCCGGTGTCCTCGTCCAGCGCTCCGGACACCACGGCGGCGGCGATCTCGCCCAGGGAGTGCCCGATGACGGCGGCGGGCCGCAGGCCGTAGGAGCGCCACAGTTCGGCGAGGGCGACCTGCACGCCGTACAGCACGGGCATGACGGTGGCGGGTGAGGACAGGTCGGCGTCCGGGGAGAGGCCCTCGGTGAGAGAGAGGTCCGCGTGCCGCCGCAGCAGGGGTTCCAGGCGGGCGACGGCGTCCGCGAACGCCGGTTCGGCGGCGAGGAGTCCGCGCGCCATGCCGGGCCACTGGGAGCCGTAGCCGGAGAACACCCAGACGGCGTCGCCGCGTCTTCCCTCGCCGGTGACGACGTGCGGGGAAGGCTCCCCCGCGGCGAGGCGCCGCAGCGCTTCCGTCGTCTCCGCGCGGTCGCGGGTGACGAGGGCGGCCCGGTGGCGTCCGCGAGGAGTGCGGCCGGCGAGGGTGTACGCCACGTCGGTGTCGCTCGCGCGCGGGTACAGCCGGTCGGCGAGTTCGCCGGCGTGGGAGCGGACGCGGTCGCGGGTCGGGCCGTCGAGGAGGAGCAGCGCGGGGGTGGTGGGGCCGGGCCGCCGTGACCGGCGTGACTGTCGTGCTCCCGGCCGGTGTTCGGTGAGCACGACGTGCGCGTTCGTACCGCCGAAGCCGAACGACGACACGCCGGCGGTCGCCGTGCCGCTGTAGCGGGGCCACGGTTCCCGGGAGGTCACCACGCGCAGGCCGAGCGCGTCGAGGTCGGCGTGCGGTCCGGGGCCGGTGAAGTGCAGCTGGGGCGGGATCTCGCCGTGGTGCAGGGCCAGCACGGTCTTGATGAGCCCGGCGATTCCGGCGGCGGCCTCCAGGTGGCCGAGGTTGGTCTTGGCGGAGCCGAGGAGCAGGGGCTGGTCCAGGTCGCGCCCGGTGCCGAGCACGGCGCCGAGGGCGCCCGCCTCGATGGGGTCGCCGAGGGCGGTGCCGGTGCCGTGCGCCTCGACGTAGTCCACGGTCACCGGCTCGGGGTGCGCCTCGGCGAGGAGGGCGCGCTGGGCGTGGGCGTTGGGGGCGGTCAGGCCGTTGGAGCGGCCGTCGGAGTTGACCACCGTGGCACGGACGATCGCCAGTACGCGGTCGCCGTCGCGTTCGGCGTCCGCGAGCCGTTTCAGGACGACGACACCGCAGCCCTCGCCGCGCACGATGCCGTCCGCGCGGGCGTCGAACGCCTTGCACCGGCCGTCCGGGGCGAGCGCGCCCGTCCGGTGGAAGGCGAGTGTGACCGCCGGGGTGAGCAGGAGGTTCGCCCCGGCGGCGAGCGCGGTGTCGCACTCCCCCGACCTCAGGGCCCCCACCGCGTGGTGCGCCGCGACGAGCGACGACGAGCACGCCGTGTCCACGGCCATGCTCGGGCCGCGCAGGTCCAGGGCGTACGACAGCCGGCCGGCGGCGACGCTCAAGGCGCCGCCCGTGGCGGTCCAGGCGTCGGGGGCGGTGCTGGTGAGGTGGGCGTACTCGTTGCCGCTGATGCCGACGAACACTCCGGTGCAGGTGCCCTCGACGCGTACCGCCGCGTGGTCGAGCGCCTCGCGGGAGACCTCCAGGAGCATACGGTGCTGGGGGTCCATGGCGGCGGCCTCGTGCGCGCCGATCCCGAAGAACTCCGCGTCGAAGCCCGCGACATCGGGGAGGAAGGCGCCGTGCCGGGGAGTCTCGGCGGCGCCCGGGAAGGGGTCCCATCGACCGTCCGGGACGGTGCCGACTGCGTCCCGGCCCTCGGTGAGGAGCCGCCAGTACGCGTCGGGAGAGTCGGCGCCGCCGGGGAAGCGGCAGCCGAGGCCGATGACGGCTATGGGCGTGTCGGCCGCGGGATTGTCGGCCGCGGGAGCCTGTGTCGTGGGCAGGCCGGTCGGAGGCCGGTCGGGGGCGGCCCGGCCCGCCTGCTCCTCGCCCAGCCGCGCCGCGAGCGCCTCGATCGTCCCCGCCTCCCACAGCAGCGTGCTGGGCAGCCTCTGTCCGGCGCGATCCCCCAGCAGCGCGGCCAGGGCGACCGCGTCCCGCGAGGTGAGTCCGAGTTCCGTGAGGGGCCGGTCGTCGGCGATCTCGTCCGCGGCGAGCCCGTACCAGGCGCACAGCCGCTCGACGACCACGGTACGGACCTCACCGCGGGTCAGCGCCGTGGCGGTCACCGGGGACCGAACCCGCCGTCGAGGAAGCGGGCCCGGCTGGCGGCGCGTGCCACCTTCCCGCTGCTCGTCCGGGGCACGGCGCCCGGCGGGACGAGCACGAGGGTGCCCAGACGCAGCCCGTGGCGTGCTGACACGGCGCTGCGCACGCTGACTTCGGCCTCGCGGCGTTCCCGCAGGGTGGGTGCGGTGTCCCGGCGGTGTTCGGCGACCACGACGAGTTCCTCACCCGTGTCGTCCGGGCGGGGCACGCCGAAGGCGGCCAGGCGGTCACGGCGGACCATGGGCAGGACGGTCTGGACGGTCTCCTCGACGTCCTGCGGGTAGTGGTTGCGGCCGTCCACGACGAGGAGGTCCTTGAGCCGGCCGGTGACGAGGAGCCGGCCGTCGAGCAGGGCGCCGAGGTCTCCGGAGCGCAGCCATCCCTCCGGGCCGCCGAAGGTGTCGTCCGCGTCGCGTTTCCAGTAGCCGAGTCCGATGTTCGGCCCACGCAGCCGGATCTCCCCGACGTGGCCCTCGGGCAGTTCGCTCCCGTCGGGCCCGGTGATCCGTACCTCCTGTCCGACGGGCGCGCCGCACGCGACCAGCACGGTCGCCCCGGGGTCCGTGGACTCCTCGACGCGCCCGGCCGCCAGCGCGTCCGCGTCGCAGGACACGGTGGACGGCGGTGCGGTGCGCGAGTCCGCCGTCACGAACACGGTGGCCTCGGCGAGACCGTACGCCGGGCAGTGGGCGACCGGGTCGAGCCCGGCCGGGCCGAACGCGGCCTGGAAGCGTTCCATCGTGCCGGGTCGCACGGGCTCGCTGCCGTTGATGAGCACCCGTACGCGGTCGAGGGTGAGTTCCTCGGCCAGGGCCGGATCGGTGCGGGCGACGCAGTAGTCGTACGCGAAGTTGGGGGCGGCGCTGACCGTGCCGTCGTACGAGCCGAGCAGGCGCAGCCAGCGGGAGGGGTCCTCCAGGAACGCCGTGGGGTCCATGAGGACGGACGGGAAACCGCCGACGACGGGCGCGGCGATGCTCAGGACGAGGCCCATGTCGTGGAAGAGGGGCAGCCAGCCGACCGTCGTCGCGCTCTGCGGGTCGGCGATGAAGGCCTCGATGGCCTGGTGGGCGTTGGCGACGACGTTGGCGTGGCTGATCATCACGCCGGCGGGGGTGCGGGTGGATCCGGAGGTGTACTGGAGGTAGGCGATGTCGTCCGGGCCCGGCGAGGGGGCAGCGGGCGCATCCGGAGCGTCGAGCCCGGCCCCTGGGCTGCCTACCGGGCCGCCTGCCGTGCTGCCCACCGGGGTTCGGTCGACGGGAAGTCTGTCGACGGGGACGACCGGTGGCTCGGGGAGGCCGTAGTCCCGTAAGAAGTCCCGTACCGAGTCGGCCGTCGCCGTGTCGGAGAGCAGGCAGGCGGGTTCGCAGTCGGCGAGGACGGCGGCCAGTCGGCCTTCGTGGCCGCGAAGTTGGGGGCCGAAGAGGGGGACGGCGATCACGCGGGCGTACAGGCAGCCGAGGAACGCCGCCACGTAGTCGAGACCCTGGGGCAGGAGGAGGGCGGCGCGGTCACCGGGGGACGCGCCCGCGGCCGTGAGGCCGCCGGCGACGGCGCGGGCGCGCGCGTCGAGGGCCCGCCAGCCGAGGGTGCGGTGCGCTCCCGGCGAGTCGGGGGCGGGGAAGTCCACGTGGGTGTGGGCGCGTTGCTGCGGCCGGTGGCGGGCCCAGTGCCGCAGATGGTCCGTCAGTAAGGCCTGAGGGGTGGGCCGGGCGGAAGGCATGGCGGCTCCAACTGACCGGAGGGGTCGGACGGTTGTCGGGCTTGGCGCGGTGCACCAGGTTCCGCCGTCGGGTGCCGGTGGGGTTAGACGACGTGCTGACAGTTCGTCTCGCCGGTTCTGTCAGCTCCCTGACAAAGACGGGTCTCGATTCGGTGCTCGGGGGCAGAGCCGCGGCACCGTCCCGCCCCCGAGAATCCCTGCGACCACACCCGCGGCGAAGGGGTCGACGGTGGGACGTGCACGGTTGTTCGCGCTGCTGGCGCTGCTCACGCTGACCGGTTTCGTCACGACGCTCGACAACACGGTGATCAACGTGGCGCTGCCGACCGTGCAGCGTGAGCTCGGTCTTTCGGTCACGGATCTGGAGTGGGTGGCCGGCAGTTACGTGCTGAGCTTCGGCGCGCTGCTGCTGCCCGCGGGGCGGCTGACCGATCTGCTCGGCCGCCGCTCGGTGGTGGCCACGGGGATCGTGGTGTTCACGGCGGCCTCGGCCGCGGCGGCGGTCGCGGACAGCGGAGGGACGCTCGTCGCGGCGCGGACGGTGCAGGGCGTGGGCGCGGCGCTGGTCATTCCGGCGTCGCTGGCCGTCGTGGCCGCGGATCTCCCGGCGCACCGGCGGTCCACGGCCGTAGGACTGTGGACGTCGGCCCTGGCGGTGGCGCTGGCGCTCGGCCCGGTGGTCGGCGGGTACGTCACCGAACGGTGGTCCTGGGAGTGGGTGTTCGCGCTGAACGTGCCCTTCGGCCTGCTGGCGCTCCTGCTGGTGCCCTCGGTGCCGGCCAGGTCATCCGGGCCGGTGGATGGCGACTCGGCCCGGCCGAAGGGAGGCGAGTCGGCCGGGACGGCGGGAGGCGAGTCGGCCGGGACGGCGGGAGGCGAGTCGGCCGGGACGGCGGGAGGCGAGTCGGCCGGGACGGCGGGTTATGGAAGGCCGGCCCAGTCGGCGGGAGGCGGTTCGGCCGAGTCGGCGAGTGATGGCAGGCCGCCCAAGTCGACGGGAGGCCAGTCGGCCGGGACTGCGGATGATGGCAGGCCGGCCCAGTCGGCCGGGACTGCGAGTGTTGGCAGGCCCGCCCAGTCGGCGGGTGATGGCAGGCCGGCCCAGTCGGCGGGTGTTGGCGGGCCGGTGCGCGGCGGGATGGATCTGCCCGGCGTGTGGTGGTCCGTGCTGTCGCTGTACCTCCTCACCTACGGTCTGGTGCGCGGCGGCGAGCACGGGTTCACCAGCGCGCCCGTGCGGCTCTGTCTGGGGGTCGCCGCCCTCGCCGCGTGCGTGTTCGTGGTCGTGGAGGCCAGGACCGAGCGCCCGCTGGTCGACCTGCGGCTGCTGCGCGACCGGTTCCTCACCGGCGGAGTGCTCGCGCAGATGCTGTGGGGCATCGGCGTCAACGGCGTGTTCTTCTTCACCGCCCTCTACCTCCAGCGCGTCCTCGGCTTCTCACCGACCAGGGCGGGTCTGGCCTTCCTGCCACTGGCCGGCGCGCTACTGCTGTGCACGCCGCTCGCCGAGCGCGCCGCGCGGACACTGGGCGCGCACGTGTCGATCTCCGTGGGGCTGGGGCTGGTGGCGCTCGGGCTGCTGTACGTGTCGGGGACGGGCCCACGCGCCGGCTACTGGGACGTGCAGCCGGGGTTGCTGCTCATCGGTGTCGGGTCGGCGCTGACCACTCCCCTGACGGTGCGTTCGCTCCTGCGGGTCCCGCAGGCCCGTACCGGGATGGCCACCGGCCTCCTCAGCGCGGCACGCGAGGTGTCGGGCGTCTTCGGCGTGGTCCTGGTGGGCGTGGTGCTCACCCGCCGCGAGCGCTCCGAGCTGCGCGCCGGAGCGGATCCCCGCAGCGCCTTCCTGGAGGGCTACGACCTCGGTCTGCGGCTCGCGGCGGCCTGCGTCCTGGCCGGGGCGGTGGTCACCCTCCTCACCCTGCACCAACGGGGTCGGCATCGACGGGTCCGGCGCCTCCGGGACCGGCATCGCAGTGTGGTGGAGCGGGAACGGCTGCCGGTCGCCGGCAAGTAACCGCACGGGCCCGCGCGCGGCCGCCCGGGTGCGCCTCGTCCATGCCGACCCACGCGGGGAGAAGACCGCATGGTTACCCGCGCCGCCAATGCCGCAACCCGTGAGGTACCAGTGGTCATGGACACGTATGGGACCAGGGAGGAAAAGGGAAGTCATAGACGCGCTGCGATCACCTGAAGAAAGTCGGTGAACAGTCGTGACATCCACCGCGCCTCCCCCCATACCCAGGGCCGCGGGATCACTTCCGCTGCTGGGTCACGCGAAGCCCCTCATACGCGACAACCTCGGCTTCATCGCCTCCCTCCGTGGCTATGGCCGTCTCGTCGAGATCCGTATCCCCAAACCGATGATCGTCGTCAACGACCCCGCCCTGATCCGTACGATGCTGGTGGACCTCGGTCCGACGCTCGACAAGGGCCGCTTCTTCGAGAAGATGGGCCAGCTGCTGGGTGACAGCGTGGTCACCGCGGCCGGTGCCGAACACGTCCGCAAACGGCGCCAGTTGCAGCCCGCGTTCAAGCAGACCGAGATCACCGGGTACGTCGACCTGATGCGCGAGCAGGTCACGCGGACCACGGCCGGCTGGCGGTCGGACCAGGTGCTCGACGTGCGCGAGGTGATGGTCGAGCTGTCCCTCGACATGCTCGCCGCGACGGTGTTCTCGTCCAGCATCGACAAGAGCGCCTTCGACCGACTGCGACGCGACCTGTCCGTGGTGATGAACGGTGTCGGCACCCGCATCATGCTGCCCGACTGGGCGGAACGGCTCCCACTGCCCGCCAACCGACGCTTCATCGCCGCCCGGGACGCCGTGCGCGCGACGATCGGCGAGGCCGTGGACGCGCTGCGCGCCTCCGGCCGCGACACCGGGGACATGCTCTCCCTGCTGCTTCGGGCGACGGACGAGGAGACAGGTGAGCCGCTGACCCCTCATCAGGTCTGTTCGGAGATCCTGACCTTGGCGGTGGCCGGGACCGAGACCACGGCGTCGGTGCTGTCCTGGGTGCTGTACGAGCTGGCGCGCGATCCGGAGGTCGACGAGCGGGTCCGCGCCGAGTTGGAGGAGGTCGTGGGCGAGCACCCCGTGACCTTCGCGGACCTCACCCGGCTTCCCTACCTGGGCCGGGTGATCACGGAGGCCCTGCGGCTGCACCACACCGGCTGGCTGGTCACCCGCCGCACGCTCCGACCGACCCGGCTCGGCGACTGGGACATCCCGGCCGGCACCGAGCTGGCGTACTGCCAGCACGCCCTGCACCGGGATCCGGCGCTCTTCCCCGACCCCCTGAGGTTCGACCCGGACCGCTGGCTCGGCGACAGCCAACCGGCCCTGCCCGACGGGGCGTTCCTGCCTTTCGGCGCCGGCAAGCACAAGTGCATCGGAGACCGGTTCGCCCAGGCCGAGCTGACCACGGCGATCGCCACGATCGTCCGGGACTGGCGCCTGGAGCTCGCTCCGGGCCAGACGATCCGTCCCGTGGCGCGGGCCACCGTACGGCCGAGCACCCTTCTGATGAGGGCCCGGCCACGGGCGACGGCGGACGCCGCGTTACGCCGGGCCCGGCGCCCTGAAGGGCGTACTCCTGTACAAGGCGCGCGACCTCCAGAGCACGCCGTTCTACAGGGCACGCCTCAGAGTGAGCGAGAGCGGTCGAAAGCCCTCACGCTCGTATAACCGGATCGCGTCCGAGTTGGCCGAGTAGGCGGTCACCTCCGCCTGCTCGGCCCCCCACTCCCGGGCCCACACGAAGAAGGCGTCCGCCAGCCGGGCCCCGACCCCGGAACCCCGGTGCTGCGGGCACACGTACATGGCCATCAGCGTGGCGGACCTGAGGGGACGCATGGCCGACGGTTCCGTCAGGGATCCCGACAGATGACCCACCACCTCGCCGCCGTGGACCGCCACCAGCAGCAGCCTCGCCGGGTTCTCCAGGGCTGACGCGAACGCCGCCGCACCGTGCTCGCGGGGCCAGTCGACGTTGACGCCCGGATCCCGTGGACCACCGTCCTCGGCGAACAGCCTGGAACTGGAGACCACGAGCCCCGGTATGTCCTCGACGCGTGCTCGCCGCACGGTCACTTCTTGATCGCCCATGTCCGGAGGTTGACGGCCGGGTCTGACAACGCGACTTCCTGGACAGCCGTCCAGCTATAGTGGACACCTGTCCAAGACATGAACGAACCCACGACGGAGTCCGCAACGATGGAGATACTCGCGAACGTGCTGGTCGCGCTGGTGGCCGCCCTGCACGTGTACATCCTGGTGATGGAGATGTTCCTGTGGCAGAAGAAGCCCGGCTTCGGGTTCCACGGGTTCGATCCGGAGTTCGCGAGGCGGACCGCCGCGATGGCCGCCAACCAGGGGCTCTACAACGGATTCCTCGCGGCCGGCCTGGTGTGGGGGCTGGTCGCCGGGGACCCGACCGGCTTCCGGGCCCAGGTCTTCTTCCTCAGCTGCGTGATCGTCGCGGGCGTGTACGGCGCCGCCACCGCCAACCGCCGCATCCTGGTCGCCCAGGCCCTCCCCGGCGCTCTCGCCCTCGCCGCCGTCCTCGTCGCCCAGTGACCCCGGAGGAGCCTCAGTGACCCCGGAGGACCCTCGGTGACGCCGGACGACCCCCGGGCCGCCCGCACCCGGGCCAGACTGCGGGAGGCCCTGCTCGACGAGTGCGCCAGGCGCCCGCTGGCCGAAGTGAGCGTGGCCGCGCTGGTCCGCCGCGCGGGAGTGGGCCGGGCCACGTTCTACCTGCACTACGCCGACCTGGAGGCACTGGCCGTGGACGCCTGTGCCGACTTCGTGCGCGAGGCCGTGGACGCCCTGCACGCGTGGCGGGGCCGCCCCGACCCGGTGCGGGCGCCGGCGGCCCTGCTGGAGTTCTTCGCCGGTCTCACCCCGCACGCCGACCTGTACCGCGCCCTGCTCACCCCGGGCGGCGGGGGCCCACTCGGGCGCGTCCTGCACCGTGACCTGCGCGCCTACAGCCTCCGCGAGCGCGAACTGGCCGGGGCCGCCGACGCCCCGCTGGTCGCCTCCGCCGTGGCGGCGACCTTCGCGGGGGTCCTCGCGGACTGGCTGCACGGGCTCATCGAGGCGTCCTCGGACGACATCGCCCACCAGTCGTGGCAGCTGCTCGTCGCCCTGCACCGCAGCCGGTGAGAAGGCCCGTCGCGCCCCCGCAGCGAACGGGGCGGCGCAGGGCCGTCAGGCGCAGCCCGTTCCCTCCTTCACCGCGGGCCAGGCCTCCACTCCGTCGGCCGTGCGGACGTACGCCTTCGACTTGTCGCCGGTGAACCACAACTCCCAGTCGTGCAGGCGGTATCCGGTGTCCCGTGCACCCCGCGGCATGGTCACGTCCCCGTCGTACGCGGAGGTGAGCATCTGCCGGGGCAGCACCCTGTCGGGATCGCGGACGTACAGCCTGTCGTCGGCGCCCCCGCCCGGGCCGGTCTGCAGGAAGTGGGCCTTCTGCCAGTCGCAGTGCTCCGGACCCTCGGAGGTGGTCACCTCGGTGATCGGTACCCGGTCGCCCTTCTCGTCGGTCCAGATCTCGTACCACTGGGAGTCGGTGAAGCTCGCCGGGAGTTCGGCCGGGTCACAGGAGGCGCTGGTCTCGGGGCCCCAACCGGGTGCGTTCCTCTGGTCCTTGGCGACGATCACGGCGACCTTGGTCCGGCCCTCGACGTCGTAGGAGAACAGGACCCGGTCCTTCTCCTCGCGCTCCACGCGGTAGCCGTCCTTGGGGACGTCGGGCTGCTCGATCTCGAAGTACGCCTCCAGCCCCTCCTCGGGCGTCCCGCCCCCGTCACCCTCACTCCACGCGCCCGGGCCACCACCGCCCGAGTAGATGTCGCCGTCGCACTCCAGGGCACGCCCGGCCGCCCCCGACTCGATCCTGATCGCCCGCACGCTGTCCTCGTCCACCGCCCGGTGCGGTACGTACAGCGGGCCGTCGTAGGGCGTGGCCGGAGGTGTGCCGGTGATCACGGCGTCTCCGCCGTCACGGACACCGGTGCCGTCCTCCGTGCCGCAGCCCGCCACCGTCACGGCCACCGCCGCCACCACGACCGCCCCCGCGATGATCCTGTCGCGCATCTCCGCTCCCCCGTCCGCCGAACGCCGTGTCCCTCCTCCGACGGGGAAGAGGGCCCGAACGTTCGGCGGCTCGCGGGCCGGACGTGGATCAGAACGTGAGGACCGGCTTGATGGCCTTTCCCGCGCCCATGTCCGCCACCGCCTGGTCGATGTCCTCGAACGTGTAGCGGCTGATCAGGCGGTCCAGCGGCAGCTTGCCCTCCTTGACCAGCTGGACGAGGACCGGGATGGCGGTCTGGGTCTCGTTGTCGCCGAGGGTGAGGCCGACGACGCGCTTGCCTCCGAGCATGCCGTTGACGTCCAGGGACACCTCGGTGCCGAAGGGCGGGGCGCCGACGATGACCAGGGTGCCGCGCAGGGCGAGGGAGTCGACGCCCTTGCGCAGCACCGCCACGCTGCCCGTCGTCTCGACGACGCCGTCCGCGCCCTGGCCACCGGTCGCCTCCATGATGGCCTCGGTGATGTCGGCGACCTCGTCCGCGTTCACGGTGTGGGTGGCGCCCAACTCCTTGGCCAGTGCCAGGCGTTCGCCGACCTTGTCGATGGCGATGACCGTGGTGGCGGGAGTCAGGGCGGCGGCCATCACCGCGGAGAGGCCGACGGCTCCGGCGCCGAGGACGACCAGGGTGCTGCCCGCGCGCGGCTCCAGCACGTTCCAGACGGCGCCGACGCCCGTCTGGACCCCGCAGCCGAGCGGGGCGATGGAGTCGAGCGCTACGTCCGGGTCGACCTTCACGAGACTGCGCTCGTCGACCAGCGCCCGCTCGGCGAAGGAGGACTGGCCGAAGAAGTGGCCGCCGAGGGGCTCGCCACCGCGGCTGATGGTACTGGTGCCGTCGGCGCGACGGCCGGAGAGCAGGTTCAGCGGCAGCCAGGCGGCGCAGTAGGCGGGGTGGCCGTCACGGCAGTTGCGGCAGCCACCGCATGAGGTGAAGGACAGCAGGACGTGGTCGCCTGGGGCGACACCGGTGACGCCGGGGCCCACGGCCTCGACGACTCCGGCTCCCTCGTGGCCGAGGACGCCGGGGAGCGGGAAGGGGAGCCCTCCGCTCGCCACACCGAGATCGGTGTGGCACAGGCCGGCGGCGGCCATGCGGACGAGTGCCTCGCCGTGTCCGGGCTCGTCGAGGACGACCTCGGACAGGGTGAAGGGTGCTCCCCCGGACTCGACCACGGCGGCACGTGTGGTGGTGGACATTCTCGTGAACTCCTCTTGTCCCGGGGATGCGTTCAGTCGAGCGAGACGACGACGGACTTGACCTTGGTGTAGGCCTCCAGGGCCTCGGGGCCGTACTCACGGCCGAAGCCGGAGGCCTTCACGCCGCCGAAGGGCACGGCGGGGTCGAGCATCGCCCAGTCGTTGACCCAGACGATGCCCGCCTGGAGCCGGTCGGCGACGCGGTGGGCGCGGGCGAGGTTGGTGGTCTGGATGCCCGAAGCGAGGCCGTACGGCGTGGAGTTGGCCATGTCCACGGCCTCGTCCTCGGAGTCGAAGGGCTGCACCGTGAGGACCGGGCCGAAGATCTCCTCCTGCACGACCCGGGAGTCGTTGGCGAGGTCGGCGAGGACCGTGGGCTTGTAGTAGAAGCCGCCGTTGAGGTCGAGGCGCTCGCCGCCGCACACCACGCGGGCGCCCTCCTTGCGGGCCAGTTCGACGTACTCCTCGACCTTCTTCAGGTGCTTCTCCCCCGCCATCGGTCCGACGACGGTCTCGGGCTGCCGGGGGTCGCCGACGGGCACGCCGGGCACGGCCTGGGAGAGGATGCCGAGCACGGTCTCGTAGACGGGGCGGGCCACGAGCAGGCGCGGGCCGCCCATGCAGAACTGGCCGGTGTTGAAGACGAAGCCCTTGATGATCGCGCCGATGGCCTTCTCGATGTCGGCGTCGTCGAAGACGATGTGCGCGGCGTTGCCGCCGAGCTCCATGGTGACCGACTTCAGGCCCTCGCCGGCGACGCTCGCGGCGTGCCGGCCGACCTCGGTGGACCCGGTGAACGCGATCTTGTCGACGCCGGGATTGCGCAGCAGCGCCTCGCCGGCTACGGGTCCCGTGCCGGTGACGACGTTGTAGACGCCGTCCGGGACACCGGCCTCCTTGAGCAGCCCCGCCATGTACAGGGCGCTGAGCGGGGTCTCCTCGGCGGGCTTGTGCACGACCGTGTTGCCGGCCGCGAGCGCCGGGCCGATCTTGGAGCCGGCGAGGATCAGCGGGAAGTTGAACGGCGTGATCGCGGCGACCACGCCGATGGGGCCGCGCCGGGTGTAGGCAAGGCCGTTCAGCGGGGTGTCGCGGGTGGCGCCGTCGAGGGTCCAGGCGAGGGAGGCGTAGTACTCGTAGTCGTTGGCCGCGTTGGTGACGTCGACCGCGTGGCACAGCGTGATCGGCTTGCCGACGTCCCGGCTCTCCAGGGCCGCGATCTCGTCGGCGTTCGCCCGGATCAGCTCGGCGACGCGGTGCAGGACGCGCCCGCGCTCGCGCCCGCTCAGCCCGGACCAGGCACCCTTGTCGAACGCGTCGCGTGCGGCCCGTACGGCGGCGTCGACGTCGGCCGCGCCCGCCTCGGCGACGGTCGTGACCACCTGACCCGTGGACGGGTCGATCACGTCCGTGCGTGCCCCGTCAGCTGCCTCGAGCCACTGTCCACCGATGAACAGCCGCCCGGGCCCGCTCTCGAAGGTGGTCGTCATTGCCCACTCCTCCGCCTTGATCAGGCCTCGATCCAGCCTTGATCGCCAAGTCTTCAACAAACAGGATTCCTGTTGGTTCGCAGTTTCATTACACACAGGATTCCTGTCAATGCCTTACGCTGAACCCATGGTCGGCACCAAGGCACCTCCCAACCTCCTCTACATGGTCAAGCAGGTCGAGCTCGTTGTCCGCTCGCATCTCGACGAACTGGTGAAGCCGGCCGGCATCACGGCCCTGCAGTACACGTCGCTCACCGTCCTGGAGCGGCACGACGGGCTGTCCGCGGCCCAGCTCGCGCGCGACTCGTTCGTCACCGCCCAGTCGATCGCGGATCTGGTGCGCAGCCTGGAGAACCGCGGACTGGTACGACGAGAGCGGAATCCCCGCAACCGGCGCGAGTTGCTGATCCTGCTGACCGAGGAGGGGCGCGAACTGCTCACGCGCTTCGCGGAGCCCGTACGGGATCTTGAGGAACGCATGGTCAAGGGCCTCACCGCCCATCAGGCGGACCAGTTCCGCCAGGCCCTGTCCAAGGCCTGGCACGCCCTCTCCTAGCTCCGGCGCACGCCCGGTCGTAGAACGGGCACGCAACTTGCCGGACGGCTCACCCCGCAAATCGAAGACATATGTCAATCGAACATGCTGAAATTCACTCCATCGAGGGTAACTTGCAGGGCAAGGAACGGTTTTGCCCTCACCAAGGCCCCGGTGACATGTCTACGCTCGCTTGACGTCGTCACCCCGGCCCCCGGTGACTTGAGTGCCCTGCCATGAGGGAGCCGGATGGAGGCGATTGTCGGTGCATGACGACCCCGAAACGCCCCTCAGGCATCTGCGCGTCCACAGCGAGCACGGGCACACCGTGCTGGAGTTCCTCGGCGAGATCGACATCGTCGCCGCGATGGAGATCATCCCGTACCTGGACTCCGCGACCGCGCGCCCGGAGCCTCGCCTCGTGATCGACCTGCGGCCCGTCGAGTTCTTCGACTGCTCCGGGCTGCGCCTGCTGTACCGGGCCCGGCGCCGGGTCCTCGCCCAGGGCGGGCGGCTGCACCTGCTGTGCACCCACGAGCTGACCCTGCGCGTCCTCAGGACGACCGGCCTCGCCCGCCTCCTGCCGCCGTCGGCGTCCCTGGAGGAGGCGCTGGCCCGGCCGGAGGCCACGTCCGGGACCTTATGACCGGGGCCCCGCGACCGCATGCCGCGGCGCGAGGCCCCGTGCCCCGCCGATCCCGTCCCACCGTCGCGGTGGCCCCGCTCCCTGCCTATTCGCCCGCGGGCGCGTCGAACAAGGCACTCACCGACTCACCGTTGTGAATGCGGCGTACGGCCTCGGCGAGCGCCGGGGCGATCGAGAGCACGCGCAGCTTCTCGGTGCGCTCCTCGGCCCGGATGGGAACGGTGTTGGTGCACACGATCTCCAGGACGTCGGACTGTTCACCGATCCGCTTCAGGGCGCCGGCCGCGAACAGGCCGTGCGTGCACGCCACCCGGATGGAACGCGGCCCCAACTCCCGCAGCCGCTCCAGCAGTTCGATGACGGTGCTGCCCTTGGCGATCTCGTCGTCCAGGATGATCACGTCCCGCCCGGCGACCTCGCCGATCACCGAGCTGATGCTGACCCGGTCGTCCGCGAACCGCTGCTTGGCTCCCGCGGCGACCTGCGCGCCGATCATCCGGGCGAACGCCGCCGCCTCCTTGGCGTTGCCCAGGTCCGGCGAGACGACCGTCGTGCGTGACAGGTCGTACTGCCGGAAGTGCGCGGCCAGTTCCCGCAGGGCGTGCAGGTGGTCGACCGGCACCGAGAAGAAGCCGTGCACCTGCGGCGAGTGCAGCGTCATGGCGAGCACGCGGCTCGCGCCCGCCGCCACCAGCAGGTCGGCCACCAGCCGGCCGCCTATCGAGATCCGCGGCGCGTCCTTCTTGTCGGACCGGGCGTACGAGTAGTGCGGCATCACCACGTTGATGCGCCCCGCGGACGCGCCGCGCGCGGCGTCGCACATCAGCAGCAGCTCGACCAGGTGCTCCTGCACGGGGGCCACGAGCGGCTGCACCAGGAAGACGTCACGCTCCCTGCAGTTGGCCTGGAGCTGGACCTCCAGGCAGTCGTTCGCGAACCGGCTGACCCGGGTGGGCCGGAGCGGCACTCCCAGATGTGCGCAGACCTCCTCCGCCAGCTCGGGATGGGCACTACCGCTGAACACGGCGATGTCACGCACGATCCGCTCCTCGCATGAACATGATCATTACGGGCTGCGCGCCTCATGCTACTGGCCGCGCCTCTCACCTCCCGGGCCGGGAAATTCGGTTGCGGAGGGGCACCAGGGGCACGCCATGATGGCCGCGACCGTACTGCCGAACCTCGGGAGACCCCGAATGCGCCGACTCCTCGGAACGACCCAGCGCCCCCACTGGCTCACGGTTACCGAGGATTCGACCACGCATGCATATCCCGCACCTCCCGCACCTCCCGCACACCCTGAACATCGGCATCCTGGCCCACGTCGACGCCGGTAAGACCAGCCTCACCGAGCGGCTCCTCTTCGACGGCGGCGCGATCGACCGGCTCGGCAGCGTCGACACCGGAGACACCCGCACCGACGACGGGGAGATCGAGCGCCGGCGCGGCATCACGATCCGCTCGGCCGTCGCCGCCTTCACCGCCGGCGACGTCCAGATCAACCTCATCGACACCCCCGGGCACTCCGACTTCGTCGCCGAGGTCGAGCGCGCCCTGGAGGTCCTCGACGGCGCGGTGCTGCTGCTCTCCGCCGTGGAGGGCGTCCAGGCCCGCACCCGGGTCCTGCTGAAGACCCTGCGGCGGCTTCGCCTGCCCACGCTCGTGTTCGTCAACAAGATCGACCGGGCGGGCGCCCGCGAGGAGGGCCTGCTCGACGACGTCCGGCGCCTGCTCACGCCGTGCGTCGTGCCGCTCACCGGTGTCGAGGACATCGGCACCGCGCACGCCCGCGTCGTACGGCGCCCCCTCACCGCCCCCGACGTGGCCTCCACACTCGCCGAGGTCGACACGGGCGTCCTCACCGCGCTCGTGGACGGCCCCGCGCCGACCGAGCACGACCTGCGGACCGCGCTCGCCGCCCGCACCGCCGACGGCTCGGCGCACCCGCTGTTCTTCGGATGTGCGCTGGACGGCCAAGGGGTCACCGAGCTCGTCGAGAACATTGTCCGGTTCGTCCCCCACCCTGCGCGGAGCGGGACCGCTGACGCCCCTCGGGGCACGGTCTTCGCCGTCCGACCCGGCTCCGGCGGCGAGCGGACGGCGTATCTTCGCCTGTACGAGGGTGAGGTGACGCTCCGTCAGCGTCTGGCCTTCCTGCGGCGCGAGGCCGACGGACGCATCACGCGGGTGCCGGGCCGGGCCCTGGACCTCACCGTGGTCGGGCGGCCCGGAGCTCCCTACCTCACCGCGGGGAACATCGCCGAGCTGCGCGGTGTGCCCGGCATCCGCGTCGGCGACCGGCTCGGCGAGGTCACCGACCGTGCCCCGCAGTTCGCCCCTCCGACCCTGGAGACCCTCGTTCGGGCGCGGCGCGACGAGCAGGCGGCCTCCCTGCGGTCCGCGCTGCTCACCCTCGCCGACCAGGACCCGCTGCTGCACGCCCGGCCCGCGGGGGCCGGTACCACCGCCCTGCTCCTGTACGGCGAGGTGCAGAAGGAGGTTCTCGCGGCGACGCTCCTCCAGGACTTCGGGATCGAGGCGGAGTTCGAGCCGAGCCGTGTGCGGTTCCTGGAGCGCCCGGCGGGCACCGGTGAGGCGTACGAGGAGATGCCGTGGCTCGACCACACGCGCCACTGGGCCACGATCGGCCTGCGCGTGGAGCCCGGACCACGCGGCTCGGGCACGGTCTTCACGTACGAGACCGAGCTCGGCGCCCTTCCCCGCGCCTTCCACCAGGCCATCGAGGACACGGTCCACGCGACGCTGTCCTCGGGCCCGCACGGCTGGGCGGTGGCCGACTGCCGGGTCACGCTCGTCCGGTCCGGTTTCTGCGCACCGATCAGCACGGCGGCCGACTTCCGCGGACTCACCCCCGTCGTGCTGCGCCGGGCCCTGGAGCGGGCGGGCACCCGCGTGTACGAGCCCTGCCACGCCTTCGAGGTGGAACTCCCCCTCGACGCGCTGGCCCCGGTGACGGCCCGGCTCGCCGCGTACGGCACCGAGTTCGGAGAGACGACGGGCGGCCGCACCTCGTGGCTGGTCACCGGCGAGCTCCCGGCCCGGCACGTGCGGGAGGTGGAGCTGGCCCTGCCGGGGCTGACGCACGGCGAGGGCGTGTGGTGGTCACGGCCGTCGGGTGACCGGCCGCTGAGGGCCGAGCGGTAGGGCGCAGGCCGCCTCGGCCGGATCCCGTACGGCGGGCGGACGCGGTGCGTTATCGCCATACGCCGAACAGAGGGTGCCGCAGGCGTCCCGTGCCCCGGACCGGCGCCCTCAAACAGCCAACTCCGCGTTCTGTCAAGGAATTTGGCGGGCACTCGTTGAAGCAGGAAGGAGGACCGTCGACATGACGACGACGTCCATCAAACGCGCCCGCCAGATGCCCGGCTGGGCGAAGCTCCTCACCATCCTCGTGGTACTCCTCGTGGTCGTGTTCGCCGCCGTACGACTGCTCTTCTTCGGCGCGATCAAGGACGTGTTCGGCGAGGAGACACACGACCGGTCCGGCCCCGCGCTCCTGAAGTCCATCCAGGACATGAGCCGTTACGACGCCGCCTCGGGCAACTTCCAGGTGGTCGTGGACCTGGAGAAGGACGCCAAGTACCTGCCGGACGCGCTCCGCGGCACCCGCACCCTGTACGTGGGGGCGGGCACCGTCGACGCCTACGTCGACCTGGGCAAGGTGGGCGAGAGGGACGTGACGGTGAACAAGGACCGCACGTCCGCCACGCTCCACCTGCCGCACGCGGCGCTCGGCAAGCCCGCCCTCGACCCCGAACGCTCCTACGCCGTCTCCAAGCAGCGCGGTCTGCTCGACCGGATCGGCGACCTCTTCTCGGACAACCCCAACAGCGAACAGGCCGTCCAGAAGCTGGCGTCGAAGCACATCGGTGACGCCGCCAAGGACAGCCGCCTCACCGACCGCGCCGAGTCCAACACCACCGGCATGCTCGAAGGACTGCTCCGCTCCCTCGGCTTCAAGGAGGTGAAGGTGACGTACGGCGACGCCTGAGCACGCGCCGGTTCACGCGCCCAGCATTCCGGGCCAGGCCAGCACCGCCAGCAGTACCGCCCCGAGCAGCAGCCACGCCACGTAGTCCCCGATGTGCCCGGACTGCAGACGGCGCAGCGGGGCGGCCCAGCCCGGCTCGCCCAGCAGGGCGGGCCGGGTCACCGCGAGGGTCGCCAGGCCCACCGCGAGCAGGGTCGAGACGATTCCGAGGAGCACGCCCGGCAGGGCCCAGTGCGCCGGGGTGAGGGCACCTCCGGCGCCGGCCTCGTTCACGGCGTGGCTCACGGCGACGGCCAGGCCCGGTGCCGCACCGACGGCCAGTGCCCCGGCGAGGAGCAGCGCGGGCACCGCGGTCATCGTGCCCGGCACCCGGCCGAGCCGGGCCCGCGTCTCGGGCTCCTCACCGGCACCGGTCGTCTCGTACTCCGACGAGGGCGGCTCCCCCGGCCGGGGGCCCAGACCGAGGAACACATGGGCGGCGACGCGCAGCACCGCGCCGGCGGTGACCGCGGAGACGGCGACGTACAGCGCGGTCAGCCCTCCTCCCACGGCCTCCTCCGTCACCGCCTTGCCCAGGGCGGTGCCGAAGGGCGGCAGACCGCTGAGGGCGAGTGCGCCGGCGAAGTACAGCACGGCGACTCCGCGCAGTTCGCGGGCCCGGCCGTACAGGGCGTGCTCGTCGACGGTGCCGTACCGGTCGAGCAGGATGCCCGTGCACGCGAACATGGCCGCCTTCACCCCGGCGTGCCCGAGGATGTAGAGCGCGATCCCGTCGTCGGCTTCCGGTGTCAGCGTGCCGATGCCGATGAGGAACAGCCCCGTGTGGGCGACCGTCGAGTAGGCCAGCAGCCGTTTGACGTGCCGCTGGTACCAGCACATGACGGCGCCGATCGCCGCGGTCAGCACGCCGAGCACGACGAGGACGCGTTCCACGTCGGTGGGCGCGATGCCGCCAGGGCCGGAGAAGACCGTGTCGTACACGCGCCAGACGCCGTAGGCCCCGAATTCCACCATGGCACCGGACAGCAGCATGCACACCGGGGTCGGGGCGACGGCGTGCGCGTCGGGCAGCCAGAAGTGGAAGGGGACGGCCGCCGCCTTCACCAGCAGCCCGGTCAGGACGAGCACGAAGGCGGCGAGGACGAGCGCGTCGGGGCCGCCGTGCCGGTCGAGGCCCCGTCCGATCTCCGTCATCGCGAGTTCGCCGGTGCGCGCGTACAGCAGCGCGATGCCCATCAGCATCGCGTACGCGCCGAGGGAGGTGACGACGCCGAAGGTCAGAGCTCCCTGCACGGCCTTGGCCTCCTCCACGCGGTGGCCGGTCAGGGCGTACGCGACGACACTCATCAACTCGAAGAACACGAACGCGTTGAACAGGTCGCCCGCGACGGCGAATCCGCACATGCCGGCCTGGAAGAGCAGGACGAGCGCGGGGAAGGAGCCGGCGTGACGACGGGGTGGTTCGTCGAAGTAGTGCCAGGAGTACACCAGTGCCGCCACGGTCAGCAGGGAGGCGAGCGCGGCCATGCCGAGCCCTGGCCCGTCCCCGACGAGCACGATGCCCACGCTGCGGCCGTTCTCCGGGGTCCACCCGCCGACCCACTCGACCATCGGCGGGGAGGAGTCGGCCAGGAGCAGCAGGGTGAGTGCGGCGTTGCCGGCGGCGACGGCGACGCCCACGGTCTCGGCCGCGGCGCGGGGCAGGCGGCGACCTCCGGCGACCAGCAGGGCGGCCCCGAGGAGCGGTACGGCGACGACGAGCGGCAGCAGGTGGTTCATCGGCGGGTCAGCCGCGCAACTCGGAGAGTTCGTCGGGGTCGACGGTGCCGTGACGCTTGACGATCTGCATGACGAGGGCCAGCAGGAGGGCGGTGACGGTGGCGCCCACGACGACGTCGGTGAGGGCGAGTGCCTGCACGACCGGGTCGACCACCGGGCGCGAGCCGGGCTTCACGTCGGAGTACACGGGGGCGGTCGCGCCGTCGCGGTAGCCGACCGCCAGCAGCAGCACGTACGTGCCGGACTGACACACGGCGAGGCAGCCGACGGCGTGGATGAGGTTGCGACTGGTGGCCAGGCCGTAGGCACCTGCGAGGAAGACCCACACGGCCACGAGGTACGGCAGTACGGACATCACGCCTCCTCCGTCATGTCCCGCTCTCCTCCATCGCGTCCGCTCTCCTTCTCGATCTCGACGGCCTGGTCCAGGAAGCGCGCCAGCAGCACGACGACCGCGCAGGCGACCTCCATGCCGATGGCCGCGTTCAGCAGCGGCACGGTTCCGCCGGACGACAGGGTGTTGAACGTGCCGTACGGCAGCAGGGTGTTGGCGAGGAACGCCGTCCCGGCGAGGACCCCGGCGAGGCCGAGCACGAGGTAGGCGGAGGCCGCGAGGGCGTCGCCCACCTCGTAGCGGCCGACCGGGCGGATCCGTTCCAGCGCGTGGTAGTCGGCGCCGAGGTAGAGCAGGTGCAGCGCGGTCACCGCGACGACTCCGCCCTGGAAGCCGCCGCCGGGGCTGAGCTGTCCGTGGGCGATGACGTACAGGCCGGTGAGGACGGCCACGGGCAGCACGGCGAGCGCGTATCGGCGGACGGGAGGCGCGACGGCCACGGGGCGCGGGGTCGCGCGCCGTTCGTCGCGGGTCTGACGCAGCAGGACGACCGTGCCGAGGACGGAGGCGAAGAGGATGCCCATCTCGCCGAGGGTGTCGAAGGCGCGCTGGTCGAAGTTGACGGAGGAGATGGTGTTGGCGGTGTGCCGGGCGAGGGACGCGCGCACCGACCGGTCGCCGTAGGGATGCCGGTCGCCGCCGAAGCCGGGCAGGTCCAGGCAGGCGGCGACGAGGAGCGCCGCGAGGCCGGCGCCGCCCACGAGCACGATCCACAGCCGTACGCGCCGGTTCACCCGTGTCCGCCCCTCCGCTCGTCCTTCTCGCGCCGTTTGACCTTGCGGACGGAGAGCAGGAGCAGCAGGGGCGTGAGGGCCGAGCCGACGGCGAGCTGGGACAGGGCGACGTCGGGCGCCTGGAGCACCGTGAACAGAATGGCGAGGGCGAGTCCGAGGACGGCCAGGACGAGGGCCTGGCGCACGGGGTCGCGCACGGCCACGGCCGCGGTCGCCAGGGCCGCGACGAGGAGCAGGGCCACGACGATCAGTGCGTCATCCACGGTGGCTCCCCGGGAAGCCGCCGGCCAGCGCCCGGGAGGCGACGAGGTTGCCGCCCACCAACAGGACGCCGATCACGAGGAGTTTGACCATCGCCCGGCCCGGTCCGGTGGCCGCGCACAGGACCAGCACGACGACCGCGCCGAACCCGGCGGCGCACCACGTGGCCAACAGCGCGCGCGGCGGGTCCTCGTGGAGTTCGTCGGCGAGGAGGCGGGCGAAGACGAGTGTGCCGATGGGGCCGAGGAGGGCGAGGACGAGGGCCAGGTCGACGTAGGAGGGGCGGTCGTATCCCTGGGCGAGCAGCAGCAGTCCGGGGCAGGCGAGCGCGCTGGAGAGGTTCTGCGCCACGACCCGGCGGCGCAGCGGTCCGGTGGCCACGCCCCACACGGTGGCGCCGACTCCCCCGGCGAAGGTGACCGTCGCGGCAGTGGTCCAGCCGTTCACCGGCCGCTCACCGCCCGTCGCGCTCCCCATGCCGATGCGGTACCGACTCCGGCGACGGCACCGCCCACGAGGAGTTCCAGGGGGTCGACGGTGCTGATGAACACCAGCCACAGCGCGGCCAGCAGGGCCCACCAGCCCAGGAAGCCGAGCGCGGTGAGAAGCGCTGTACGCCGGTTCACCCGTCACCTCCGTGGGCCTGCACGTATCACGCCAACTTGCCCGCTTCGACCAGAAATATTCCGTTGCGTCGTCCAAGCACGCTCCGGCTCCGTGGAGTGGCTGCCCTCGACGGGTCGCTGCCCGGGGTGCCCCCTGAGAGCGAGAAGAAACCGGTCACCACGGTGGCCGACACCACGCGCACGGCGGCATCGGAGCCGTTATCGGGGGTAACCACCTTACGGAAAAGGGAAGTTGAAAATGGGAGGGTTACATGGCCCGTACCACGTCACGTTCCCGCACTTCGACCTCCGGCCACCGACGGCAGGCGACCCCGCGCGACGGTCGGCCGCTTCCGTTCCCGCTGCGTCTGCTGGCGATGGTGCTGGCCTTCGCCGCCATGGTCGGGTTCGCCGCGGTGCTGGCACGGCTGACGCTCCAGCCGTCACCGGCCTCGGAGTCGCTGACCCACAGCAACCTGCACCCCGGCCGCTCGCTGGAGGCCTATCTGAACCAGCCCGCGCTGCGTGACGCCGTCAAGCAGATCGGCGGGAACATCGTGCTCGGCGTGCCGTTCGGTGTGCTGCTGCCCATGCTGGCGCCGGGGACCCGGGGCATCCTGCGTGTGCCGCTGCTGACCGCCCTGGTCATGCTCCTCGTCGAGCTGGCGCAGGGGGCGGTCATCACGGGGCGCGCCTTCGACATCGACGACGTCATCCTCAACACGGCGGGCGCACTGCTGGGGTACGTGCTGCTGGGGCGGCGACTGGGTCGCGCGGTGCACCCGCCCGAGCAGAGGAAACCCGCGAGCGCCAAGGGCACCACGACCGGGAAGGCCGGCAGGGCAGGGAAGAGCAGCACCGCCTGGAAGAGCGGCAAGCGCGAGAAAGTCAGTGCGGCCGGCAAGGGCGTCAGGGACAGCAAGGGCGGCAAGGGCGGCAAGGGCGTCAAGCTCCCTCGCCTCCCCCTCCTGCGCCGCAAGGTCTAGCGGGTCGACCAGGTGAACTTGTCGCCACCGACCCAGCGGACCACGTCCGGGTCGTCGAGGTCGTGGACCCTGATGCCGGCCGCCGAGGCGGCGAGCAGGACGTCGGTGATGGCCGTGGCCTCACCGACGACCTGTCCGTCGATCTCCACGATCCGGAACGGGGGCCTGCCGGGTTGTACCCCGAGCACCATGATCCGCGGGTTGGGCAGGTAGGGACTCGCGCTTTCGGTCATACAACCGAGAGTAGATCTTATCGGGTCAATAGAACCCAAAGCGGACCCCATCTCCTGGGCGGGTGGATCAGGTGCGTCGCCACTCGTCGCTCTCCAGATGGGAGCCCGCCTGGGGGCCCATCCGGAGCATGCCGCCGTCCACGGTCCAGGAGGCGCCGGTGACGTACGAGGCGTCGGGACCTGCCAGGAAGGCGATCAGGGCCGCGACCTCGCGGGCGTCGCCCGGGCGCCCGAGCGGGATGCCAGGGCGGCTTCGTGTGTGCACGTCGGCGTCCTCCTGCACGGTCATGGGCGTGGCGATCTCGCCGGGTGCCACCGCGTTGACGGTGATGCCGTGCTCGGCGAGCTCCAGCGCCATGACCTGGGTGAGCAGGCCGAGGCCCGCCTTGGCCGCGCAGTACGGGGCGGCGCCGACGCGGGGCTGGTGCTCGTGCACGGAGGTCACGTTGACGATCCGGCCGCCTCCGCCCTGCTGGATCATGTGCCGCGCGGCCCGCTGGCCGCACAGGAAGGGCCCGACGAGATCGACGTCGAGGACCTGGCGCACGTCGTCGAGCTCCAGGTCCATGAAGGGGGTCATCGTCCCCGTACCGGCGTTGTTGACGAGCACGTCCACGCGGCCGAGCCGGTCGCACAGCTCGTCCACGGTGCCCGCGGCGACGGGCAGGCGGGTGAGGTCCATCTGCGCGACAGCGGCGCGCCTGCCCTTGGCGCGCACCTCCTCGGCCGTCTCCTCGGCACCCTTCAGGTCGCTGTTCCAGGTGATGCCCACGTCCATCCCCTCCTCCGCGAGCCGGACCGCGGTGGCCCGGCCGATCCCGGAGTCCGAGCCGGTGATGACGGCCACCTCGCTGCGTTCGCGCGCGGACATCGCGCCTCCTCGACTGCGTGCTCGACTGCCTGACGACTGCGACGTGCGGAGTGCGGTGATTCCTCGCAGTACCCGGGGGCGGGATGGACAAACCGGCCCCCGTGTGCGGTCCCGGTGCGGTTGGTCAACCCTGGACGAGGAGGTGCCCATGGATCCCGTGGAGGCACTGGAGAGGATCGCGTTCCTGCTGGAGCGGTCCCAGGAGCCGACCTATCGCGTACGGGCGTTCCGCACCGCGGCCGCCGTGGTGGACGCGCTGCCCGGGGAGGAGGTGGCGGAGCGCGCGGCCGACGGCTCGCTGGAGTCGCTGCGCGGGGTCGCCCCGAAGACCGCGCAGGTGGTGCGGGAGGCGCTGGCCGGCGAGGTGCCCGGTTATCTGCGGAAGCTGGAGGGCGGGGCCGGGGAGCCGGTGGCGCCGGGTGGCGAGGGGCTGAGGGCGCTGTTGCGCGGTGACTGCCACGTGCACTCCGACTGGTCGGACGGCGGAAGCCCGATCGAGGAGATGGGGCGGACGGCGGCCCGCCTCGGGCACGAGTGGACGGCGCTCACGGACCACTCGCCCCGGCTGACGGTGGCACGGGGGCTGTCCGCGGACCGGCTGCGCGAGCAGCTCGACGTGGTGGCCGGGCTCAACGAGCGGTGGGCCCCGTTCCGGCTGCTCACCGGCATCGAGTGCGACATCCTCGACGACGGGTCGCTCGACCAGGAGCCGGAGCTGCTGGAGCGGCTCGACGTGGTGGTGGTCTCCGTGCACTCGAAGCTGCGCATGGACGCGCCGGCGATGACCCGCCGCATGGTCACCGCCGTCCGCAGCCCCCACGCCGACATCCTCGGGCACTGCACCGGGCGGCTGCTGTCCGGGCGGGGGCGGCCGGAGTCGGAGTTCGACGCGGACGAGGTCTTCGCGGCCTGCGCCGAGTCCGGTACGGCCGTGGAGATCAACAGCCGCCCCGAGCGGCTCGACCCGCCCGGACGGCTGCTGCGCCGGGCGCTCGGCGCGGGCGTGCTGTTCTCGATCGACACCGACGCCCACGCCCCCGGCCAGCTGGACTGGCAGATCAACGGCTGCGCCCGGGCCGAGGAGTGCGGGGTGCCCGCCGATCGGGTGATCACGACGTGGGCCGCGGACGAGCTGCTGGCCTGGACACGGGAAGGCGTGGTGCCGTCGCGCGTGGGGAGCGCGTGACGCGGTACCCGGGGGCGCACAGGACCTGCGACGACGGATTCAGGCGTGGCCGCGGTGAAAGCCATGGCAACGGTGAAAGCCATGGCAATGGTGAAGGCCGTGACAGCCATGAGAGCCGTGACAGCCATGAGAAAGGAGCACATGTACATGGGCCGAGCAGCCGTGTTCGACGTCGACGGGACGCTGGTCGACACCAATCATCTCCATGTGACGACCTGGTGGGAGGCGTTCCGGCAGGCCGGTCACGACGTGGAGATGCACGCCATCCACCGGGCCGTGGGGCTCCCCTCGGGCGATCTGATCACCCACGTCCTGGGCGAGAACCGGGATCCCGACGAGGTGTCCGCGCTCAGCGCCGCCCACAAGACCCTGTACGGCACGTACTTCGATCGGCTGCCCGCGCTGCGGGGTGCCGGGCGGCTGCTGCGGCGCCTGGACCACGACGGCTGGAGCGTCGTCCTCGCCACCTCGGCCGGCGGTTCGGAACTGTCCGCGCTGCGCCGGGCGATCGACGCCGACGACGCGATCACGGCCACGGCGAGCGCCGACGACGTGGACGCCGGCAAGCCCGCCCCCGATCCGGTCGAGCACGCCCTGGACCTGGCGGGGGTGCCCGCCGAGCGCGCGGTCTTCGTCGGTGACACGGTGTGGGACATGCGCGCCGGCACCCGCGCCGGGGTGCGCTGCCTGGGCGTGCTGAGCGGCGGCATCCCCCGCGGAGACCTGGAGGCGGCGGGCGCCGAGGCTGTCTACCGTGACCCGGCGCATCTGCTGGCGTCCCTGGAGGAGAGTCCGCTGGCGGCGGATGGGTGAGGCGGTGCGCTCCCCGGACACCCGTACCGCATGAGTGTCCAGCCACCTGCGCCTTCGGCGCCCCGCACCGTATGACCTCCCCGGCCCGAGCCCTCCGCTGCGAAGCCCATGCCCTGTTCTGCGCCGCCCACAACGCCGTGCACGGCCCCGGTCGCGAGCGGGATCTCGTCATCCAGTCGCTCAAGGCCGCGGCGGCGGCGCTGCTCGCGTGGGTGATCGCGCGGAACTGGCTGGGGGACCCGATGGCGATGATGGCGCCCTGGGTGGCCGTGGTGCTGGTGCAGGCCACGGTGTACAGCTCGCTTCGGCAGGCGGCGCAGCAGTTCGCGGCGATCTGCCTGGGCGCGTTACTGGCTTCGGGGGCGCAGGCGCTGACCGGGGACATCACCGCCGCGCTCGCCCTGTGCCTGCCGGTGCTGATGCTGCTCGCCAACTGGTCCCGCTTCGGCGCCCAGGGTGTCTACGCCGCGACGACGGCCCTGTTCACGCTCACCGCCGGCCCGGTCACGGCGTCGGCGGTGACCCACCGCATGGGCCAGGCGGCGCTGGGCGCGGTGATAGGCGTCGCCGTGAACGCGTTCGTGCTGCCGCCGATCCACCTGCGGGACGTACGGGAGAACCTCGCGGCCCTGGCACACGAGACGGGCGACGTCCTGCACGCCGCCGCGGGTCATCTGCGGGAGGACGAGTGGGACGCCCGCACGGCCGTCCGCTGGTCACGGACCGCGTCGGACCTGGAGCGGCGGCTCGACGGGCTGCGCTCGGCACGGCGGTGGAGCGAGGAGAGCCTGCGGCTGACCACGGGCCGGCTGCGGGCCATGCACCGGGTCCCGCTCGACGTGCCGCCGGCCGACGAGGACGAGCGCTGGGGCCGGATCACCGGGCACGTGATGACCCTGTCCCGCACTCTGGCCGTCGCGGCCGACACCGACCGGACGCCGAGCCCGCCCGACCTCGCGGCACTGGGCTCGTACGCGCGTCTGCTGGAGCTGATCGGGGAAGCGTGCCACGCGGAGGGCAGCCGCATCAGGGGCTCGTCGGGTGACGGCCCCGGACAGGAGGGGCGGGCCACGATGGACGAGTTGCACGGCGAACTCCAGGCCCGGCTGCGCGAGCACGCGAGCGACAGCGCCCCACGGACCGCCGTACTGGGCGCCCTGCTGCTCCAGGCGGAGAACGTGTGGGCCGAAATCGCATGGCCGAAGTGACCGAAACAATGCGCTTCCCGTGACGCAGATCACCCTGAATGCACCCATCTCACAGGAACACCCACTGGTACTTTCCCGTTGAACCAGCCGTGGGTGCGGATGGGACAGTGTCCCCGGGCCTCACCATCCGCCCACAGGGACGATCGTTCGGCTGAAGCCCTGTGGAGCCTTTCGCCGAGAGGCGACCGCCATTCGCTCCCACCACAGACCGCCCCGACCGTGAATCCCCCGTCCGGTCGGGGCTTCTTCCTGTGCGGTTGACTTCGAGCGCTCTTCAATTCGTAGCGTGCGCCACATGAGCACCGCACACACCGCTGCACAGACCAGCGCACAGCACAGGGTCGGTTCGGGATTCGGCGCGCGGAGCACCACGGACGACGTCCTGCGGGGCATCGATCTCACCGGAAGGCTCGCGCTCGTCACGGGCGGCTACTCGGGACTCGGCCTGGAGACCACCCGGTCGCTCGCGTCGGCGGGTGCCCGGGTCCTCGTCCCCGCCCGGCGCGTCGACGTGGCCCGCGAGGCGCTGAAGGGCATCGCCGGAACCGAGGTGGACGAACTTGACCTCGGTGACCTGGAGAGCGTCCGCGGCTTCGCCGAGCGCTTCCTGGCCTCGGGGCGCACACTCGACATCGTCGTCAACAGCGCCGGAATCGCCGTCTGCCCCGAGACACGGGTCGGACCCGGCTGGGAGACCCAGTTCGCGACCAACCACCTGGGCCACTACGCCCTCGTGAACCGGCTCTGGCCCGCCATCGAGCGGGGCGGCGGCCGGGTCGTCACCGTGTCGTCCTCCGGGCACCGCCTGTCGGACATCCGCTGGGACGACCCGCACTTCACGCACGGCGCGTACGACAAGTGGGAGGCGTACGGCCAGTCGAAGACCGCCAACGTCCTGTTCACCGTCCACCTCGACACCCTCGCCCGGAAGGCCGGGGTACGGGCGTTCTCCCTGCATCCCGGTGAGATCCTCACCGAGCTGGTGCGCCATCTGACCCGCGAGGAGATGATCGAGCGCGGTTGGATCGACGCGGACGGCACCGTGAGCGACAGCTTCAGGACCCCGCGGGAGGGTGCGGCCACACAGGTGTGGGCCGCGACCTCACCACAGCTCGACGGTCTGGGCGGGCTGTACTGCGAGGACTGCGAGATCGCCGGGCTCGCCCCGGCGGAGGACGAGCGGGGCGGTGTACAGGCCTACGCGATCGACCCGGGGAGTGCCGCCCGGCTCTGGACCCTGTCGGCGGACCTCACGGGGGTGAACGCGTTCGCGGGGCGCCGCTGAGCGGAGAACGCCCGAGTGAGCGGACAACGCCCGAACGGAAATCGCCGGCGCGTCGCGTGCACCCTCGTGGGGCCGGGTACTCGGACCTCCCGCCCCCGGGAGGAGCGGGGTTCCCCTCTGAGAGGAGCCAGCGGTGAGCAGTGAAACCGGCGGCAGGATGGTCGTCACGGGTGCCACCGGCAACGTGGGCACCAGTCTCGTACGTCTGCTCGCGGAGGACGACCGGGTCGCATCCGTACGGGGACTGGCCCGGCGGACTCCCGACTGGTCACCCGCGAAGACGGAGTGGTCGGCGGTGGACCTGGCGGTCGAGGAGACCGACCTGGTGGAGGAGTTCGAGGGCGCCGACGCCGTCGTACACCTCGCCTGGGCCTTCCAGCCCACCCACGATCCGGCCGTCACCTGGCGCACCAACGTCCTCGGCAGCATCCGCGTCTTCGAGGCGGTGGCGGCGGCGAAGGTACCCACCCTCGTGCACGCCTCCTCGGTGGGCGCGTACTCGCCCGGCCCCAAGGACCGCTCGGTGGACGAGTCGTGGCCCACGCACGGGTGGCCGGACGCCGCGTACTGCCGGGAGAAGGCGTATCTGGAACGCGCCCTGGACGCGTTCGAGCACCAGCACCCCTCGATCCGGGTGGTGCGGATGCGGCCCGCGTTCCTGTTCAAACAGGAGTCGGCGAGCGAACAGCGGCGCATCTTCGGGGGGCGTTTCCTGCCCGGACAACTCGTCCGTCCCGATCTGTTGCCCGTCCTGCCCGACGTCCCCGGGCTGCGGGTGCAGGCCCTGCACACGGACGACGCGGCCGAGGCGTACCGGCTCGCGCTGCACAGCGACGCGCGCGGCGCGTTCAACATCGCGGCCGAGCCGCCCCTCGACGCGTCCGTCCTGAGCGAGATGCTCGGTGCCCGTCCGGTACGACTGCCCCGCGCGGCCGCCCGCTCGGCGCTCGCCGCCGCCTGGGGGCTGCATCTGCTGCCCGCGTCGCCGCACCTGTTCGACGCCGTCCTGCGGCTGCCCCTGATGGACTGCACACGTGCCCGTCACGAACTGGGCTGGCGCCCCGAGCGCACGGCGGTCGAGGTGCTGCAGGAGTTCCTGGACGGCGTGCGGCGCGGGGAGGGGGCCGAGACGGAGCCGATGCGGGGGCGGAAGGTGGGCTGAACGCCACGGGACGGCACCAGTGAAGTCCCGAACTGCCCCTGTGGGAACGGCACCGCGTGGTGCCGCTCCCACAGGGGCTGCGTCAATCGGTGGACGTCAGTCGGTGGACTCGTTCGGTACGGGTTGCTCGGGGTGGACGCCGGCCGGGTCGGGGGCGCCTCGCCTGCCCGAGCCCGCCTCGTCGGTGTCCGGTACGTCGGTGGCGGGTTCGTCCTCCGCGTCGGGGTCGGCGCTCTCGGGGGCGACCTCCCAGGGGTCGTCGCCCTCGTGGGCCTGCTGGTCGGGCATGTCCCGGGGTACGGGCTCCCCGTTCTCGCCGGGACCCTCCGAACGGTGATCGGTCACGGCGCACTCCCTTCGTCTCGTGCCCGCCCGCGAGTACCTCGGGCGGGCACGCCGAAACCATTCGCCGCTGCCGGTCCGCTGTCAGCCGCCGAGCTCGTCCAGGGCCGCCGTGAGCTGCGGTGCCACCGTCTCCCGCACCCAGTTGACGTGCTCCGCGTCCGTGGCGCGCGGCACCGTCTCGATGAGCATGATCAGATAGAGGTAGCTGCGGTAGAGGGCGAGACGCTGCCGGGCCGCCGACGTGAACTCCGTTCGGCCGCCCTCCTCTTGGTAGCCCGTCAGGAAGTCCGGGTCCTCCTCGATGTTCCCGAGCAGCGCGAGCGACACGAAGTCCGCCAGCGGATCCCCCCAGAACATGCGCTCGCCGTCGATCAGTCCGCCGATACGCGGAGCGCCGTCTCGCTCCACGAGGATGTTGCCCTCCCACAGGTCGAAGTGGACGAGGCGCGGAACGGTGACCTCGTCGAGGGCGTCGTACGCGGACTTGGCCTGTCGCGCCACCTCCTCCACGGGACGCGGCAGCCAGGCACCGTAGCGGCGGGCGTCGGCGAGCACGGCGTCGTAGATGGCGGTGAAGGCGGTGCGCCAGTCGGGGGCGAGGGGCCCCACGGCGCCGGACGGGTAGCCGAAGCCGGGGCCGGTCACGCGATGGAGGCGGGCCACGAGGCCACCCAGCTCCCGGCGCAGCGTCCGCCGTTCGGCTGCCTCCAGGGAGGCGAGGTGCCAGGGCGTGCCGGGGCAGGCGGTCATCAGGAGCCGGCCGTCCGCCACGACGACCACGCGAGGGGCGGGTACGCCGACGGTGGCGGCTCCTCGGTAGAACTCGGCTTCTTGGCCGAGGAGTTCGTGTTCGTAGCGCAGGATCGGCGTCTCCGGCGGCGGGGGTGTCTTCAGGATCAGCCGCCGATCGCCGGTGAGCAGGAGTTCCTCGACGGTGTTGTAGGTGCCACCGTCGAGTGACCGCACCGTGACGAGGTCGTCCTCGCCGAGCCCGGCCGAGGCCAGGATCCGCCGTACCCGCTCCCCCGCGTCCGCCACCGTGCGCCTCCCTGTCGTCCGTGCCTGCCGGGCCGACCACACTCTGGCAGGTCGGCCCGGCAGGCACACCCCGTTTGGAGGCACACCCCGTTTATCCGGCCGCGTACACGTCCTCCACGTAACGCCCCTCGGCGACGAGGGAGTCGAGCCACGCACGCGAGTCGCCCCCTGCGCGCTCCCCGTGCAGGGCGAGGAACGCCTCGCGCACCCCCGGCGCCATGCGGGAGCCGTCACCGCACACGTACACACGGGCACCCGCCTCCAGCAGGTCCCACACCTCGTCCGCCTCGGCGGCGATCCGGTGCTGGACGAACGCGGCACCGTCGACGGGAGCCGCGCTGAAGGCGGGGCGCAGCAGGACCGCTCCGGCGGCCTCGGCGGCGGCGAGCTCGTCGGCGTGGAGGAAGTCGGCGTCGGGGGCGTCGCAACCGAAGTAGCAGACGGCGGGGGCGATGCGCGCCCCGGAGGCGAGCCTCGCGACACGGTCGGCGATCGCTCCACGGAACGGGGCGAGTCCCGTGCCCGCCGCGACCATGATGACCGGAGCGGGGTCGTCGTGGACGATACGGAAGGCCTCGCGGCAGGGCTGGATCCGGGCGAGCACCGTCTCTCCGGGCTTGACCGAGTTCAGGTAGCCGGAGCCGACACCGGTGAAGGTGCCGTTCCCCATGGGGGTCCCCCCGCTCGAGCGCAGCCGAGAGTGGGGGAGGGCAGGGGCCTCCAGCAGCGAGACCATGAGGTCGACGTGACCGGGGTCGGCGGCGGGCGACGAGGACACCGAGTAGTGGCGCGGGCGCAGCGGCGTGAGGAGGGCCAGGAGGTCCGGCCAGTCCAGCGCGCCCCGCAGGGCGGGGTACGCCTCGACGATCTCGACGAGGGTGCGCGGGGCGTCGGTACCGGACGCCAGGCGGTCGAGGGCGGCGCGCTCCGGCGGGCACGGGTTGGCGGCCGCGAGGGCGGACAGCTGGGCGGCGGTGGGCCGCTCCTGCAGCTCCACGTGGTGGGTGAGGAGCCTGCGTACGGTCAGCGGCCGGTCCACGGCGATGCCGTCGCGCCGCCTGGACCGGATGTCGAGGACCTCGTCCAGGTCCAGGCCCAGCGCGGTGGCGGCCCGCTCGACGAGGGCGGGTTCGTTCACCGGCAGGACGGTCAGGTGGTCACCGGTGCGGTAGGTGGTGCCGTCGGGGAGGGCGAGCCGGACGAGCCGCTTGGTGCGCGGGTGGCCGGGCGCGGTCAGGTCGTACGCCTCCGTGACGGTCATGGGGACGAGGTCGTGCCGGGCCGCGACGGCGTCGAGGGGCCCGCCGGTGAGCGTGCGGACCTCGTACGCGGCCGTGGGCTCGTCGGTGGGCGTGGTGGCGTCGGGGTCGCCGTAGCGCTCCAGCAGGACGGTGCGCAGGCCCGCGGTGAAGGCGCGCACCGTGCCGCTCAGGTCGCCGGAGGCGTCGGCGGCGGCACGGTCCGTCAGGCGGGTGCCGCCGAGTTCCGCGAGGCGGTCGTCGAAGCGGGTGGGGACGTGCTGGTAGGTGGCGGCCCAGTTGCGGTCGCCGACACCGAGCACGGCGTACGTGCCGTCGAAGGCCGCCGTGTCGCTGTCGAGCCAGGCGGCGAAGGCGGTGGCGTCGTCCGTGGGGCGGCCGTTGTAGGAGGCGGCCGTGATGATCACCGGACGGTCGGCGGGCAGTCCGCCGGCGTAGGCGTCCAGGGGCGCGACCTCGGTCTCGGCGCCGAGCGCGGCGGCCTCGTCGGCGAGGGAGGCGGCGAAGTCGCGGCAGGTGCCGTAGTTGCTGCCGTGCAGGAAGAGGGCGCGGGTGCCGGGGCGTACGCGGACGGGGAGGGCGCCTTGCGCGGCGTCCGTCTCCGACTGAGCCACCGCGACCGCACCCGGCAGGGGCGCGTGCGACCGGTCGGCGGCGGTGCGCGGTGAGAGCGTCAGGGTGAACCCGTCGGGCTTGAGGGTGAGGGTCTCCTTGATGCTGAGCTCGTAGCCGGCGGGGTCGTGCAACCGGTAGCGGTGCACGAGCAGCGCGAGCAGCATGGTCGCCTCGTGCAGCGCGAACTGCCGCCCGATGCAAGCACGTTCGCCGGTGCCGAACGGCTTGAACGCGTGCGCCGAGCGGGCCGCCTCCGCCTCCGGTGTGAAACGGGAGGGGTCGAACAGCTCCGGGTTGTCGCCCCACACCGGCTCGCGGTGCAGCATCGGTGCCACGACCAGGGCCGCCTGGCCGGCGCGCAGGGGGATACGGCCGCCGAGGAGGGTGTCCTCGCGGGCCTCCCGGCTGAACGCGGCGGCGGTCGGCCACAGCCGCAGCGCCTCGTTGAGGACCTGCCGGGTGTAGGTGAGGTGCCCGATGTCGTCGAACGTCGGGTCGGGGTCGGCGTCGTCGCCCCACAGGGCGTCCACCTCGCGCTGCACCAGCTGCAACACCGCCGGGTGCTTGGCCAGGTAGTACAGCGCGAAGGACATCGCGCCGGACGTCGTCTCGTGGCCCGCGATGAGGAAGGTGATGACCTGGTTGCGGATGTTGGCGGTGTCGAGCGTGGTGCCGTCGGTGGGGTGGGCGGCGGTGAGCATCAGCTGGAGGAGGTCCTCGGCGTCGCTCTCCCCCGCGTCCACGCGGGCGGTGATCACGTCGTCCACGACCTGGGCGAGATAGTCGGCGTCGGCGCGGAAGGCGGCGTCGGCCGCCGAGTAGTCGCCGCCCGGCAGCCGGCCCAGCCGGTTCATGCTCCACTCCAGGCAGCGGACCATGGCCTCCACGAAGGGGTGCGGCTGGTCCCGCTCGAAGGAGCCGAAGTCGTAGCCGAACCCGGCGAGCCCGATGGTGTCGAGGGTCATCCGGGTCATGTCGTCCGCCACGTCGACGGGCCGCTCGTCACGGGCGGCCCCGTCCCACGCGTCGATCAGCCTGCGCGCCACCCGCAGCATGACGGGGTGGTACGTGCGCATCGAGCCCAGCGCGAACGCGGGCATCAGGATGTCGTGCGCCTTGGCCCAGTTCGGTTCGTCGTTGTACGCGGTGAAGAGGCCGTCGGCGGCGAACTCCCGCACGTTGTGCAGCGCGGGCCCGATCGCCTTCGCGAACCGCTGCTCGTCGGCCAGTTCGGTGACCAGGTCCAGGTCGCTGACGAACAGCGTGTCCCGCCCGTGCAGCCGGCGCACGACCACGGGGCCGTGCTCGCGCATGAGGTCCATGACCTGCTGGAGCGGGGTGCTGCCGGGGCCGGTGGCGGAGATGTCGACGACGGGGACGCCGTACGGGCTCTCCGTACCCCGGGAGCGCGGGGCTCCGGTGTCCTGGGGGTCCGGAGTCCCGGTGTCCTGGGGGTCCGGAGTCCCGGCGTCCAGGGGGTCCGGGGTCCCGGTGTCCTGGGGGTTCGGCGCGGTGGGGGACATGGCGCGACAACTGCCTTTCGCGGTACGGGAGTACTGCGTTCCAGCTTGCGCGGCCGGGGTCGGCCGCCCAGGCCACGCGGCTACATGATTGTGTAGTTGTTGCAGGGCAGGAGGTACTTGCCCCGGCCCGCCGGACGTGGCATGCGCGACGGGCGGGCGGCGGATCGGGAGGTGCGAGGTGGTCCCGCTCCGGCTGGACGGTGTCGTGTGGCGCAACCGCGCCATACTGCTCTTCGACCGCATCCCGATGCCGGTCGCGGTGTGCGACGTGTACGGGACCGTCGTGATCGCCAATCCCGCGATGGCGGCCGAGTGGGGGACGACGCCGGGGAGTCTGCGCGGTCGTGAGGTGCTGGAGCTGTTCCGGCCGCAGGAGGCCGCCCAGGTCGAGCGGATCGCCCAGGCACTGAGACTGGGGCATCGCTCGCGTTACCCGGTGTCGGTGCGGTGGGACGCGGCCGATGGTGTGCGCCGGCACGGTGAGCTGACCGCCGACCCGGTCGGTGACAGTCCTGACGGTACGACGACGCTGCTGGTCCTGGTGCGGGTGCTGGGCGACGCCCAAGAGCAGGCCGAGCCCCCGCCCCCTCCCCCGGTGAGCCCGGCCGAGGCCCGCGTCCTGGAACTCGTCGCCGGCGGTGCCACCACCGCGCGGGCGGCCCGCGAGACGTCCCTGACCGTGGACGGCGTCAACTACCACCTGCGGCGCCTGTCCGCCCGGCTGGGTGCGGCCAACCGCACGGAACTCGTCGCCCGTGCGTACGCACTGGGGGTGCTGGCGCCCGGGGTGTGGCCGCCGAGGGTCTCTCGGGCGGAGTAGCGGCCCCTCGTGCGGGCGGCACTCCGGTAGAGGGTTTCGCCCCCGCCGCCCCTACCCGTCCCATCCCTGGGGGCTGCGCCCCCAGACCCCCGAATCGGCCTGAACGGCCTCGTCCTCAAACGCCGGACGGGCTGGTTGTGCCTGGCCTCGGCTGAACATCCAAGCCGCAGCAGGGAGAGCCCAGCCCCGCCGCACCATCAAGCCCCGCCCCACACCCGCGAGTGAGCCGGCCCGGGCCGCCGCCCGGCCGCCCTACTGGTCCCGCAACCGCGCCGCCTCCACCTGGTGCAGGTGGATCAGGACGTCATGGGTGCGGGCCAGCGCGATGTCGTACTCCCGGTCGGGGTAACCCGTGCCGATGCTGCGGGTCGGACGGGTCCGGTCCAGCCAGCCCCGGCCGGGCGCGGGCACGCTCCGCAGGTCGACGAGGTAGTCGCGGTAGCGGACCCGGTCGAGCGTGTGCTCGTTGGTGCCCGCACCGGCCGGGCCGACGGTGAAGCGCTGCACCTTCCCGTCGGGCCCGGTCGCGTTGAACGAGCCCCGGTCGAAGGTGAACCCGACGCTCACATACGCGCCGCCGAGCCGGTCACGCAGGAACGCGCCCTGCATTCTGGGGTAGTTGGCGGGATCGGGCGTCTCGTACCCGAGGTGGGCGTTGTGCGCGGACACGAGGACCTTGGTGCCCGTGTGCTCCTGCCACCAGGCCGTGTTGTCCGCCATGGCCTGGTCGCGGTAGCGCATGGCGGCGGCCGACTGCGCCTGGTCCGTGCCGGCGTCGAAGGAGTAGAAGCGCGCGACCTGGTCGATGACCGTCGCGCTCTGCACCGCCCAGTCGTACGCCGTCCTGTCCGTCCCCGCCTTCCCGTCCGTCCCTGCCTTCCCGTCCGTCCCCGCGGACTGCTTCCGCAGCAGTTTCAGGGCCTCGCCGGTCCGGGCGGCCATCTCCTGGCGCTCGGCGAGTGGTTTGTTCATGTACTGCTCCATGTACACGCCGGTCGCCACGGTGGGCCGCAGGCCCTGGTACAGCTCGGTGAAGCGCGCCTCGAGCTCCGGGTGGGCACGGGCGACGTAGTCGGTGACCTCGTCGTAGACCTCCGGTCCGGCCCAGCCGAGGTCGTCGCCCATGAACTGGACGGGATCGTTCGGGTGCTGCCGGTTGTAGGCGCGCATCCACTCGACGAGCGTCAGGTAGTCGGTGTTGTTCCACCAGGAGTAGGCGAACTGGAACTCGTCCCGCATGATGCGCCGCGGGTCGCCCTTGCCGTGGACGACGTAGTCGTTGAGACGCCGGCCGGTGCTCCAGCTCACCTCCAGGCCGAAGGTGCGGAAGCCCTTGGCCTCCACCAGATGCCGGAAGACGCGGTGCTTCATGGCGAAGAAGTCGTGCGAGCTGTGCGTGGCCTCGCCGACGCCCACGACACGTGCGTCGCCGATCATGCGGTCGAGGGGGCGCAGATCGCCGGTGTCGCCCCACGGTTCGACGGACCGCAGGGGATGTGCGGCCCGTTCGACGGCGGTGACGACCTGTTCCTCGGTCGCGGGCCGTACGGTGACGGTCCGCTCCTTGGGCGTCGCGGACGCGGGTAACGTCCCGGCGGCCGTGGTGCCGAGGCACACGAGCAGGGCGGACGCGATTGCGGATCGATGCCATGTCATGATCCCAGACTTTCGGTCCGTACGGGCGCGGCACCATCCGGTGCGCCTCCGTCCGGGAGTGGAGGTAGGTGCACGGCCTCGTCGGGGGCTGCCCCCAGGGGTGCCCGGTGACCCACCCTCACTCCCGCCTCGCTCCCGGCCCACCTCTGTCTCATCCCTTGACGCACCTCCTCGCGACCGGTGAGTACGGCTTACTCTCCCGTGGCGGACGATCGAGGTCCGTGGAGAAACGTTCCGGGCAGCGGTGGAAGGGGAACAGCCCAAGGATGCGAGACGTACGTGGCGCGTGGGCCGTGGTCGGCACGCAGGTGGCGAAGTGGCGCCAGGATCCCGTGATCGTGCAGTCGGTGCGGTCGGCGGCGGCCGCGACGCTGGCGTACGTGGTCGCTCTGCAGTTCAGCCCCGAGGCGGCGCCCCTGACCGCCCCGCTGACCGCCCTCCTCGTCGTGCAGGTCACCCTCTACGCGACGCTCACCGCCGGCATCCGCCGTGTGAACGCGGTCGTGGCCGGCGTCGTCATCGCCATCTCGTTCAGCGTCCTGGTGGGGCTCACCTGGTGGAGCCTCGCGCTGATCATCCTCGCCTCGCTCGCGGTCGGGCACCTCGTGCGGGTCAGCGAGTTCGTGCCCGAGGTGGCGATCAGCGCCATGCTCGTGCTCGGCGTCACCCGCGTCGGGGACACGGCGTGGGCGCGCGTGCTGGAGACGCTGATCGGCGCCGCCGTGGGCCTCGCCTTCAACCTCCTGCTCGCTCCCCCGGTGTGGGTGGAGGCGGCCGGCGACTCCATCGAGGACATGGCCCGCCGGATGCGGCAGTTGATGCTGCGGGTCGGCGAGGAGGCCGCGGGCCGCACCGCCGTCGAGGAGGCCGCCGCACAGCTCCACGAGGCGCGGGAGCTCGACCACGACATCGTCGAGGTGGACGCGGCCCTCAAGCAGGCCGAGGACAGCCTGAGGCTCAACCCACGGGTACGGGAGGGTCTGCTGCACCGGGTCGTGCTGCGGACCGGCCTCGACACCCTGGAGATCTGCACGGTGGTCCTGCGGGTCATCGCCCGCACCCTCACCGACCTCGCCCGGGAACGGGAGCCCGAGCCGCTGTTCGAGCCCCAGACGGGAGCGGTCCTGGAGCAGCTGCTCGCCGAGATCGCGGACGCGGTCGTGAGCTTCGCGGTGCTGGTCACCACCGACGTCAGCCGTAACGCCGAGTCCGCCGAGGCCCGGCTCACCGCCGAGCTGACCTCGGCGTCGGCGACCCGGGACAAGCTGGCCCAGCTCCTGCTGGAGGACGTACAGCGGGACGCCCGCCAGTGGCAGCTGCGCGGTGCCGTTCTCACGGAGGTCAACCGGATCCTGGACGAGCTCGACACCGAGCACCGCTCCCGCCGGCTGCTGGAGGAACTGGACCGCTGCACCCGCGAGGAGCGCGAGCGCAGTCCTCGCCTCACCCGCGTGCGCGACCGCGTGCGCCGTGTCCGCAAGTCCCTGCGGAACCGGCCGGCCCTCGTCCGGCGTTCCAAGTGACGGACGGGCGTACAGAGCGCCGAGGTGAGACGGCACCACAGCGAGGGGGCGTACGGAATGGCCGAGGGCACCGTGCGGATCGACGGCACCACACTGCACCTGCCGGGAGGTGTCCAGGTGCGGTTCAAGCGGACCCTGCGTCTGCCCGAGACGGGGACGCACCAGCTGCCGCCGGGGCTCGGCGACTTCCCGGTCCGCCGCGTCGAGGACTACCCGGACACAGCTCCGGAGCGGATGCGGGCGCGGGGCGGCGTGATGCTGCCGGTGTACCTGCGTGAGGCGATGTGGCTGCACTTCGGGGGTACGACGGAGCCGGCCGCGCTCCAGGTCGGCGTCGGCAAGGTGTGCGCGGTCTCCGGCAAGCCGTGGAGCAGCCTGCTGAGCCGTGATCCGCAGAACTACGTGGTGCTGCCGCGGCAGCCGTGGCTGGACGGCATCAACTCCGGGAAGGGCACGGTCCGCCAGTTCGTGGCCGTCCCGCTGGGCCTGGGCGCCACGGTCGAGGGCCAGGTCACCGGCGAGGAGGTGTGGGGCGGCGTACAGCTGCAGTCGTTCCCGCTGAACGGTGAGCGGCTGGCCGAGTGGCGGGAGGCGCAGCGGCGGCTCGCCGCCGAGGACCATCTCGTCACGCGGTCGGTGAAGACGGCCGGAGGCTATGGCGCCGCGTTCCCCATGGCGGCCCCGCCCGCGCCGGGCGCCGCACCCGGGGCCCCGCAGGGCGGAGCTCCCGCCGGTCCGCCGCGTGCTCCCGCCGCGATGGGGCTCGGCGTCGGCGGCTCGATGCGCCAGGAGGTCTACCGGGACGCGTGGCCGCGCGGCAGCTGGGCCGAGGAGCCCGCAGGGCGGGTCTTCGTGCACCTCGTGACCCCGCCGGAGTGGCGCCGGATCACCGGCGAGGCGCCCCCGCCGTCACCCGTGGACCGCGCGGCGTACACCCGGGCCGGGCTGCCCTGGTTCGACTACTACGACCAGGACGCCCACGACCTCGCGCCCACGGACGCCCTCGGCGAGGTGAAGCCGGTCGGTGACTGGCTCGGCGACGACCACGAGCCCTGGCAGCAGCCCTCGCCCCACCAGGTGAAACCGCTGGGGGACGCGCCGGGCAAGCCGATCGGGGACGGCGACTGGTAGCCGGGCCTCGGGAGGGACACGCCAGACGGTGGGGGCCCGCGCGCACGCTTCGCCGGACAGATGGCGGGCTGCGGCTCGTTCGTCGACCGCGGGTCCGTCGTGGCTTGTCGCGCAGTTCCCCGCGCCCCGGTGGGGGGGGTCGCGTGGCGTGCGCCCACCGCTCTGTTTTGCGCTTCGGTGGCCTCGCGGGTGAAGGTGGATCACTGACGGGACTTCGACCGACAGACCGAGGTGCGGGTAGTGACGAGTGAACCGGCGCGGGACCGACACGGCTGGACCAGGCGCCGTTTCATGACGGCGCTCACGGCGTCGGCCGTCCCGGCGTCGCTGGCGGGATGCTCCGAGTCCTCCACGCCGGCCGACCCCGAGCCGTCGGCCACACCGAGCACCTCCACGTCCACCTCCCCGCAGACCACCTCTCCCTCCCCCCGCCCGACCGGCCCGCGCCCCCTCTACATCGGTACGTACACCTCGGTCGAGGGCGGCGGCGACGGAATCCGCGTGGCCACGTACGACGCGGAGTCCGGCAGTATCAAGGGCGGGAAGACCATCACCGGGGTCGCCGACCCGTCGTACCTCGCGCTACATCCGGACGGCCGCACCCTGTACGCCGTGAACGAGCGGACCCAGGGCACGGTGACCGCCGTACGGCTCTCCGACCGCCGTGTCCTCGGCGCGCGGAGCACCGGTGGCGCGGCCCCGTGCCATCTGTCGGTGCATCCGAGCGGGCGGTGGCTGCTGAGCGCCGACTACGGCTCGGGCAGCGTGGCCGTGCACCCCATCGACTCCTCGGGCGCGCTCGGCGAGCGCACGGACCGCGTCGTGCACGACAGCCCGGAGCCCGGACCCGGTCAGGACGGCCCGCACGCGCACCAGTTCGTCACCAGCCCCGACGGCGGTCACGTCCTCGCCGTGGACCTGGGCACGGACACCGTGTACACGTACCGGCTGGACCAGTCGAAGGGCACGCTCGAGGAGGTCTCACGGGCGCGGACACGGCCGGGTGCCGGGCCCCGGCACCTGACGTTCCATCCCGGGGGCCGTTACGCGTACCTCGCCAACGAGGTCGACAACACGGTCGTGGTGTGCGCCTACGACCCGGACAGCGGCCGGCTGACGCCGGGCGACCCGCAGTCCACGGGGACGGGTTCCGGCACGAACTATCCCGCACAGCTCCTGGTGACGGCGGACGGGGCGTACGCCTACCTCGCCAACCGCGGCCACGACAGCCTGACGCGCTACGCGGTCGAGGCGGGCGGGGCGCGGCTGAAACCGCTGGACACGGTGCCGGTGGGCGGGGACTTCCCGCGTCAGATCGCGTTCTCCCCCGACGGGACGCTGCTGTTCGCCTCACTCCAGAAGTCGAGCGCGGTCAGCGTGTTCCACGTGGACCGTGAGAGCGGCGAACTGCGGCGCGCGGGCGAGCCGTTCGCGTCACCCGTCGCCGTCTGTGCGCTGCCGCTGTAGGGCGCGGGGGCGGCGGGCGGCGCCGGCCTGGGCCAGGAGGATGTGCATGCGCTCGGTGAGCTGTGCCAGGTCGTCGGCGGGCTTGTGGAACGTCAGGCGCACATCGCCGTTGCCGCGTGCCCGCTCGATGCGCAGGGTCAGCCCGTGCCGGTCGACGGCGAGCGGCTGGACTCGGACGGCGCCCTGCAGGCTGTCGGGGTCGACGAGGCGGGTGAGCCGCTCGACCGCGTCGGGGTGGGCCTCGGCGAGGTGGGTGAGCAGCTGGAACTCGGCCGTGGCGAGCGGGTCGGGCGCGGCGGCGGCGTACTCGTCGAGGTCGACGACGACCGCGCCGGACGGCCGGCGCAGCACGACCCGGGTGGGCCGGAACGCGAGCTGCCCCTCCTCGGAGGCGAACCAGCCGGCCATCCAGAGCCGGCCGCGGATGCGGTTGCGCATGGCGACGGGCGCCACGTCGGCGAACTCCAGCACGGCGGACGGCTCGCCGCGCGGCGCGCAGATCGCGGCCGTGACGAGTGCGCTGTCCTCCGGTACGTGCAGCAGCACACGGCCGTCCTCGGCCACGGTGTGCGCGCCGACGAACTCCTCCCTGCCGCCCTCCGCGGTCACCGCGCAGGACCAGGCCGCGGTGAGCACGGAACGGGCGCGCTCGGCCGCGGCGGGTGCGGCCGTCCAGGTGTGACGGTCAGCCATCCGAACCTCCCTTAGGTAAGCCTTGCCTAACCTATCCAAGATCGGTCCGTAAGCCAACCCTGGCGCTCCGCTGGATTGGGCGGGGCGCCCATTCGCCGTTGAGAGTCTCCGCCGCGTGCGTGTGCGGGTCGTCGTGGGCTGGTCGCGCCCGCGCGGCGGAGCCGCATATTGGCGCAGCCCCGAGGCACAGGGACCCCTCAGGGCGCGATGGCGCCCAGTAGCGCCCTGGCGCACAGGTCCCGTACCTGGTCTCGGGACAGTTCCGCGCCGCCCGCCCACTCCAGACAGACGGCCCTGGTGAAGGCCAGCCAGCCGCGGACGGCGATGCCCAGGTCCGGACGCTCCTCGACGGTCCAGCCGAACTCGGCGTCCGCGGCGACGGCGGCCAGTATCCGTCGCTCCTGTTCCGCCATCGCGCGCCGGTAGGTCGTCCGCACGGCCGGGTCGCCCGCCGCGGCGGCGCGGTGGAAGGCGCGGTAGCCGTGCCCGTGCACCTCCACGTACTCCAGGTACGCGTCGAGTCCCGCGCCCAGCTGCTCACGCGCCGGAACCCCGGGCACCGGGGCCGTCATCCGCAGCATCTGATCGCTCTCGCGCTCCATGACGGCCGCGAAGAAGTCCCGCTTGGTCGGGAAGTAGTGGTACAGCAGCCCGCGCGACACTCCGGCGATCTCGGCGACCTGCTCGATCCACACGTCGTCGTACGGGCTCTCCGAGAAGAGCCGCGCCCCGACCGTCAGGAGCTGCTCCCTGCGCTCCTCGGTGCTGAGCCGACGGCGCGTGCGCTCTGACTGCTGACCGGCCATGCCGTCACTTTACTTGACATGGGTTCAACAACCGGATGAGGCTGGGGCCACTATTGAATCCACGTACAACAGATGCGCCGCGGCACGGGCGCAGGGGAGTTGGCGTCATGGCGGAGACGACTCGGGCCGCACAGGCCACGGTCGCGAAGGGGTTCCGCGGGGCGGAGCTGGGCTGGCCGGAGCTGCGGCGCATCCCTCATCCGCCGCACCGGCTCCCGGTCCTCGGGGACGCTCTGGGCGCGCGGCTCCGGTCGCCCGTACAGGACTCGATGCGGATCGGCCGTGAGCTCGGGCCGATCTTCCGGCGCAAGGGGTTCGGCAAGGAGATCGTCTTCGTGTGGGGCGCGGACCTCGCCGCCGAGCTGGCCGACGAGTCGCGGTTCGCCAAGCACGTGGGCCTCGGCGTCGCCAATCTGCGGCCGATCGCCGGGGACGGGCTGTTCACCGCGTACAACGACGAGCCGAACTGGCAGCTCGCGCACGACGTCCTGGCCCCGGGCTTCAGCCGCGAGGCCATGGAGGGCTACCACCCGATGATGCTCGACGTGGCCGAACGGTTGATGGGCCGCTGGGACCGGGAGCGGGCGGCCGGCCGGGCCGTGGACGTGCCCGGCGACATGACCAAGCTGACGCTGGAGACGATCGCCCGCACCGGCTTCGGCCATGACTTCGGCTCCTTCGAGCGCGCCCGGCCACACCCCTTCATCACGGCGATGGTGGGCACCCTGTCGTTCGCGCAGCGCCGCAACCAGGTGCCCGAGCAGTTGGCTCCGCTGCTGCTGCGCCGCGCCGCCCGGCGCAACGAGGCGGACATGGCGTACCTGAACCGCGCGGTGGACGAGGTGGTCGAGGCCCGGCGCGGCTCCACGAAGAGCGACGGCGACCTGCTCGACCGCATGCTGGAGACCGTGCACCCGGAGACCGGCGAGCGGCTGTCCCCGGAGAACGTCCGCCGCCAGGTCATCACCTTCCTGGTCGCGGGGCACGAGACCACCTCGGGTGCCCTGTCCTTCGCCCTGCACTACCTGTCCCGGCACCCCGAGGTCGCCGACCGCGCCCGCGCCGAGGTGGACCGCGTGTGGGGCGACACTCCCCGGCCCGGCTACGAGCAGGTGGCCCGGCTGCGCTACGTCCGGCGGGTCCTCGACGAGTCGCTGCGGCTGTGGCCGACCGCGCCCGCCTTCGCCCGCGAGGCCAGGGAGGAGACCGTGCTCGGCGGTGTCCATCCGATGCTGCGGAGCGCGTGGGCGCTGGTGCTGACGGTGATGCTGCACCGGGACCCGGCCGTGTGGGGCGCCGACGCCGAGCGGTTCGACCCGGAGCGCTTCGACGCGAAGGCCGTACGGGCCCGGCCCGCGCACACCTTCAAGCCGTTCGGCACGGGGGCGCGGGCCTGCATAGGCCGCCAGTTCGCCCTCCACGAGGCGACGCTGGTGCTGGGTCTGCTGCTGCGCCGCTACGCGCTGCGGCCGGACCCCGCGTACCGGCTGCGGGTGGCCGAGCGGCTGACGCTCATGCCGGAGGGGCTGACCCTGCACCTGGACCACCGCGACCGGACGCCCGCCGCACCGGATCCCGACGACCACACGGCGGACGCCCCGTCAGGGCCCCGCTGTCCAGTGACCGGGACGGCTGACTGAACTTGGCAGCTTCGTGCCGTCGCTCCCCCGGGCCGCGTTCACCTGGGGCTGGGTGAGGAAGAAGGCCCCGGTCAGGTCGGCGTCGGTGAGGTCGGCGTCGCGCAGGTCGGCGCCGATCAGGTCCGCGCCCCGCAGGTCGGCCCCCGTCAGGTCGGCCGCGATGAGGTACGCGCCGCGGAGATTGGCCCGGCGCAGGTCGGCGCCCTTGAGGCGGGCACCGATCAGGTCGGCACCCCTGCGCTCCTTGCGGCGCCCCGCGCCCGCCCGCGTCAGCTCGCTCGCCCGCAGCAGCAGGACGTTGACGCGCTGCCGGTGTGCGGGGACGTCCAGCTCCGCCAGCTCGTCCGCGGTGAGGAGCGTGAGCCGTTCCGTCTCGGCGAGGAGGGCGCGTACGTCCGCGTGGACCGGGCGGGCGGCGGGCAGGGTCAGGGCCTCGGTCAGGTACCGGAGCAGTTCGTGGAGCTGGCGGACGACGGGGAACACCTCGAACATCCGCCGGGCGTCCTCGCGGGACACCGACCGCCAGTCGCGCCCACCGAAGGTGACCTGCGAGACCTTCTGACCGGCGCCGAGGCAGTCGTAGACCGTGCAGCCGGTGAAGCCCTTCTGGCGCAGCTGGCTGTGGATGCCGCAGCGGAAGTCCTCCCGCAGGTTGCCGCACGGCTCACCGGCCGCCTTGTCGGTCGCGAAGTCCGCCGAGGCGGTGAAGGGCAGGGCCACGCAGCACAGCCCGAAGCACCGGGAGCAGTCGGCCCGCAGCTCCGACGGAGGGGCAGCGATGTTCTGTTGCATGCGGTTCAGCCTAACGACGGCGGGATCTCACCCGGCCGGCTCCCTGGCGGGGAACGAGTTCACCGATGAGTTCTCGGCACCGGAGAGGTCCTTCATACAGCCGAAAACAAACTCCGCTACCACTTGAGACAGGCGCCGAAGGAGCGCTCCCGAAGGGGGAGGAACATCATGTGCACCCACTGGCCTCCGTGCCCCACCGCCGACCGCCCCGACCACCAAGCGGCCGTGATCGTCTCCGCTCACCCGGAACAGGGCTGGAGCCTGCTCTGCAACGGCACCATCGCCTTCGACGACACCGGTGAACTCCTGCCGGACGGCCGGATCGTGAAGCCGAGGCGGACGTTCGACCGGGGAGCCCTGGCCGCCGTCTGATCCGGCCGGCGACGGCCAGGAGACCCGCAGGTCCCTGCTTCTAGCCGTCCAGCGCCACCAGATCGAGCCGCGCGAGCCGCTCGGGGTCCGACAGGATGTACATTCCTGTGATCCTGCCGTCCGCCACCGTGAACCCCGTGACCGAGAACGGCTTGCCATCGGCGACCGTGAGCAGGCCCACCGATCCGTTGACGAGCACCGGACGGGCGTACAGCGCGTACTGCCGGAACATGAAGGCACCTTCGGCCACCGACTGACGGCCACGGACCACCTTGGACGCGGCCACTCCCACGGCCAGGGCCCCGGCGTCGGCGCGCAGCACCACCTCGGGATCGAGCACCGACAGCAGCGCCTCGAAGTCCCCGCCGCGCGAGGCGGCGAGGAAGGCGTCGACCGCCTGCTTCTGCCGCGTCAGGTCGGGGTCCGGGGCGGGCGCGGAGCTCTGCACGCGACGCCGGGCGCGGCTGGCGAGCTGCCGGGTCGCGGCCGTGGAGCGGTCCACGATCGGAGCGATGTCGTCGAAGGGCACCGCGAACATGTCGTGCAGCACGAACGCGAGCCGCTCCGGGGGCTCCAGCGTCTCCAGCACCACCAGCAGGGCCAGCCCGACGGCGTCCGCCTGCAGCACCTCCTGCTCGGGGTCCACACGGTCCAGGGACCCGACGACCGGATCGGGTACGAACGTCTCGTACGCGTCCATGGACTCCTCGCGCCGGGTGCGGCGCGAGCGCAGCAGGTCCAGGCACACCCGGCCGGTCACGGTCGTCAGCCAGCCCCCGAGGTTCCGCACCTCGCTCATGTCGGAGCGGCTGAGGCGCAGCCACGTCTCCTGCACGGCGTCCTCGGCCTCGCTGAGCGAGCCGAGCATCCGGTAGGCCACCGCCCGCAGATGACTTCGGTGCTCCTCGAACCGCTCGGCCAGCAGTTCCTTCTCCCCCATCGTCTCCCCGTCCCCCCCTCATCGGTTGAAGAGCTCGAACGCCACCGCCGGCTTCCCGCCGAAGCGCTCCCCCACGCTCTGCGCGAACCCCGTCAAAAATCCCCGGACGTAGGTCTCCGGGTCCTCGTCCGTCAACGCCTCTATGTACGTGCGGTGTTCCAGCAGCGAGCGCACCGCGCGCTCCAGGCCCGGTGTCGCGTCCACCGCGTGGGTGGGCGTGGCGGAACCGGCGACGGCGACCCAGCGGACGCCGTTCCAGGGCTCGAGGCCCTGTTCGGTCAGCTCCGGGAAGATCCACCGGTTTCCGGCGTCCGCGGCCGCGTCAAGGGTGGCGCGGCCGACGGCGACATGGTCCGGGGTGTTCCAGCCGACGCCGCCCCAGGTGTCCCGGTGATTGAGCGTGACCACCAGCTCGGGCCGGTGCCGGCGGATCGCGGCCGCGATGTCCCGGCGCAGCGCGGGGCCGTACTCGATCACTCCGTCCTCGTGGTCGAGGAACTCCACCACCGACACTCCGACGACGGCCGCGCTGGCCCGCTGTTCCCGCTCCCGCAGCGGACCGCACGTGGCGGGGTCCAGCGTGTCGATGCCCGCCTCCCCGCGGGTCGCCAGGACGTACGCCACGTCCCTGCCCGTGTCGGTCCACGCGGCGATCGCCGCCGAGCATCCGTACTCGAGGTCGTCCGGGTGCGCCACGACGGCGAGGGCGCGCTGCCAGTCGTCGGGCATGGGGGCGAGCTGGTCGGTCCGCGGCTCGGTCATGCCGTCACACTAGCCCGCGCCGCTGACATCACCGGGGTACGGCACCGCCTCACACCTCGTCCCGCGTCAGCGCCAGCAGCCGGTCCAGGACACGGGGCCCGGAGGCGCGTACGCCGTCGTGCTCGTACTCGTCGGTGACCCAGGTACGCAAGCCCCGGATCGCGCGGGCGGTGCGCAGCGAGTGGGTGGTGTCGACGTACATGTCGTCGTGGTAGACGGCCGCCGCGACCGGTACCTCGTTGACGGCGAGCCGGGCGGGGTCGTACAGGGGCTTCCAGTCGGTGCGGGCGGCCAGTTCCTCCGCTGTCTCGCGCAGGGGGCGCAGCGCCGGGTCGGTGTCGAACGTCCACGGGTGGACGGACTCGCCGGTGAACAGCAGCGGGCCGTCCCCGGTGAGCGTCTTGGCCGCGTCGAACTGCGGGAACTCGGCGCGCACCCGCTCCGCCGCCCAGGCCGTGGGCCGCTCGCCCTGGCCGTAGCAGGCCTCGTGGACGAGCGCGTACAGCGGATGGCCCGCGAACGACAGCAGCCCGAGGACCTCCTCCTGGAAGGCGTCGGAGAGCGCGGGGCCCTGCGCGGTGCGGACGAAGGCGTCCTCCAGGAGGTAGTGCAGGCGGTGGCTGCCGTCGCTCCTGCCGAGGACGATGCCGAGGGACTGGAAGGCCTCGACGGTGAGCCGGAAGCCGTTCGGCAGGACGACATCGTCGGCCAGCAGGTGCTCGGCGATCCGCCGGGCCCGCTCGACGTCCTGCGGATAGCGCTCGTAGTGGGCGGCGACCTTGCGTTCGATGCGCGGGTAGGCGGCCCGGTACACGTCGTCCGCGTGTGCGTCGAGGGAGGGCAGGCCGCCGGTGATGACGGCGGCCTGCAGTCCTTCGGGCGCGGTGGACAGGTAGGTGACCGTGCAGAAGCCGCCGAAGCTCTGGCCGAGCACGGTCCAGGGGGCGCCGCCGGTGACCTCGGGGCGGATGGCCTCGCAGTCGCGGACGATGGAGTCGGCGCGGAAGTGGGCCAGGTAGTCGGCCTGTTCGCGGGGTCCGCCGCGAAGCGGGAGGGTCTGCCGGCCGGCGGTGGTGGAGGCGCCGGTGCCGCGCTGGTCGAGGAGCAGGACGCGGAACTCCTTCAGGGCCCGGCCGAGCCAGGCGGGCTTGCCGACGAACCGGTTCGCGCCGAAGCCGGGGCCGCCCTGGAGGTAGACCAGCCAGGGCAGGTCCTTGTCCGTCCTGTCGCTCGCGACGACCTCCCGCGCGTAGAGCTCGATCCGCTCCCCGGCCGGGTCGTCGTGGTCGAGGGGCACGGTGAACCGGCGGTCGGTGAGGACGACTCCGGGCTGGCGGTAGCTGGCGGTCAACAGGGCTCCCGAGGCTGACGGTTTCCAGGCCGCCCACCAGTCCACCACAGATTCTTCGAACGGCCGAGGCCGTGGATCAAGAAAATCCACTGAATGAGGGGTCAGTTCCTGCTGAACAGAGGGTCAGCGCGCCGACAGGCTGGAGTTGCGCACCACCAGCTCCGGCTGGAGGACGACCCTCTTGTGTTCGTGCGGCGTGGGTGCCGTCTCCGCCTCGGTCTCCTCCAGGAGGAGTTCCGCGGCCAGCGCGCCCATGGTCACGGCGGGCTGCCGTACGGAGGTGAGGGGGACGGCCGCGGCGGCGGCGAACTCGATGTCGTCGTAGCCGACGATCGCGAGGTCGTCGGGCACGCTCACCCCGGCGGCGAACATGGCCTGCAGGACGCCGAGGGCGAGCAGGTCGTTGGCGCAGAACACGGCGGTCGGACGGTCGGCGAGGCCGAGCAGCCGGGCGCCGGCGTCACGGCCCGCGGCCACGTCGAGCCGCTCGGTGGGCAGCTCACGCAGGGAGTCGGGGCCGAGACCCGCCTCGGCCAGTGCGCTCAGGGCGCCGGTGCGGCGGTCGCGGACCTGGTTGAGGCCGGGTGGACCGCTGACGTACGCGATGGAGCGGTGCCCGGCGTCGATCAGGTGCCGTACGGCGAGCGCGCCGCCCGCCACGTCGTCGACGGACACCGAGCACTCGGTGGTGCCCTCGGCGACCCGGTCGACGAGGACGAAGGGGATGCCGTGGCGTCGGAACGTCTTGATGTTGCGGCCCGTGGCGTCGGCGGGCGTGAGCAGGACGCCCCTGACCCGCTGCTCGGCGAAGAGCGACAGGTACTCGGCCTCCTCGCCCGCGCTCTGCGCGCTGTTGCAGACCATCACGCCGAGTCCGGCCTCGCGTGCGGCCCGCTCGGCGCCGCGCGCGACGTCCACGAAGAAGGGGTTGCCCATGTCGAGCACGAGCAGCCCCATGATGCGGCTGCGGCCGGCCCTCAGTTGGCGCGCCGACTCGCTGCGGACGTAGCCGAGGCGGTCTATCGCCGACAGCACACGGGCACGGGTCTCGGACGCGACCGTGTCCGGGCGGTTGATCACGTTGGAAACCGTGCCGACGGAGACTCCGGCGGCACGGGCGACGTCCTTGATACCCACCGACTGGGTCATCGGTCGAGGACCTCCAGGAAGATGCGGAGCGGCGGGTGCGGGTTCACATTACCTTCAGGGGCCGTGACCAGCGCACCCGTCGCCGTCGCGCCGTTCGCGGTTTCCCGGTCGCGGCGCCGTGGATCAGGCGGGCAGGCGGAAGTTGAGGTTGCGCAGCGCCGAGGGCGTCGTACCGCTGGACTTCTCCTGGTACATGATCGACAGGAAGTTGTCCTGTGCGATGCGCGTCTCGTCGACCACGACCTCGCCGAAGGCGTTCAGCCCGGCGCCGACGCCGTCGTACAGGATCGCCCAGTCCGTGTACCCGGAGGCCTTGGAGGCCCCGGCGACACGACAGAACGGGAAGATCGCGTACGCGTTGTCGTACTTGTCGAGGATCAACTTGGTGCGCTGGCTGGAGTTCAGCGGGACCGGGATCTCGGTCTTCTGCCAGGTGCCGGAGGAGTTCTTGCGGACGTGGAAGGCACGGCCGTTGTTCGTCCGGTCGGTGACGTAGTTCGTGGTGCACTGGCCGAAGCGGCCGGGCACATAGCTGATGATGGCGTGCGGCAGGCCGGCCGAGTCGGTGAACTGGCTCTCCTGGTTCATCAGCGAGTGGTCCGGGTTGAGCGGGTCCACGACCAGTCCGGAGTCCGTGACGGCGACCTTGTCGGAGCCGCCGGTGGTGCCGACGACGGTGCCCGCGTTGTTGCGCCAGGTGCGGCCGCGATCGTCCGAGTAGACGTAGCCCGTGTCGTGGTTGGTGATGCCACCGCTGTTGCACATCACGGCGCCGTTCTGCTCGCGCCAGGTGAAGAACGAGTGCAGCCGCCCGTTCCTGTCGTAGTCGATGCCGTGCAGGTACATGTTGCGGGCCGTCGAGGAGCCGTGCTCGCTGGTGTACGTGCCGGTGGAGCTGGACCACTCGCCGAGGCCGGTCCAGGACGTGCCGTCGTACTCGGCCAGCGCGTTGCGGCCGTTACCGGAGATGGCGGCGCGGTAGCTCAGCTGGAGCTTGCCCTCGGGTGTCGAGACGAACTGCGGGTAGGTGAACTGCGAGGTGAGCGCGAGGCCGTCGAGCGTGGACTGGGGGGCGCCGAAGCGGCTGGCGGTCCAGCTCAGCCCGGCGGGGTTGTCCATGAGCCCGGCCACCGACTTGACGTAGGTGAAGCCGTCGCTGTGGGAGTCCATGTTGAGGTGGAGGCGGCCGTCGACCTTGGAGACGCCCATGGAGATGACGTTGTGGGAGTCGTTGGCCTTGAGGGTGTGGCCGACCTGGACCGTGGACCAGGTGGTCCCGCCGAGGACGCGGCGGCCGACGACGGCGTTGCGGTCGGCGGTGTACCAGACGGCGTACTGGTAGCCCTTGTAGCTCAGCAGCCCGTTCTTCTGGAACGAGTTGTTGTTGACCAGGCCGTCGTAGGAGACGAAGTAGATGGCCTGGAGGTCGAGGAGTGTGCTGCCGGTCAGGGTGACGGACGGACCCGGATCGGCGGCCCGGGCGGTACCGGAGGCGAGGGCGGGGGTCACTACGGCTCCTGCGAGGGCGGCACCCAGCAGCGTGCGTCTCTTCATCTCGGGGGACTCCATTGTCGAGCGAGGTGGGGAGGGTGCGAACGGGGTGGGGGGTCAGTCGAGGTGGAACACCTCGGTGAGCGGTTTCATGGCCTCGTCGGGCCGGGCGCCGTCCAGCGACTCGAAGAACGGCGCCATCTCCGCCTGCCAGCGGGCGTTGACATCGGTGGCCTCCATGCCGGCCTGCGCGGCCTCGAAGTCCTCGGTCTCCAGGTAGCCGACCAGCAGACCGTCCTCGCGCAGGAAGAGCGAGTAGTTGTGCCAGCCGGTGGCCGAGAGCGCCTGAAGCATCTCGGGCCACACGGCGGCGTGCCGCTCGCGGTACTCGTCGAGGCGGTCCGCACGGACCTTCAGCAGGAAGCACACGCGCTTCATCAACGACCCTCCGGGGATCAGAAGTTGAACTGGTCGATGTTCTTCTTGTCGAACACGGTCGGCTTGCCGAGGCTGATCACGCCGTCCTTGCCGATGGTGTACTCGCCCATGTCACCGGCCTTGAACGTCTCGCCCTCCTTACCGGTGATCTGGCCCGAGGACAGCGCCACGGCCGTGCGCGCGGCCAGCTCGCCGAGCTTCGCCGGGTCCCACAGCTCGAAGGCGTCGACGGTGCCGTTCTTGACGTACTTGCGCATGTCGTTGGGGGTGCCGAGCCCGGTCAGCTTGACCTTGCCCTTGTACTTGGAGCCCGACAGGTACTGGGCGGCCGCCTTGATGCCGACCGTGGTCGGGGAGATGATCCCCTTCAGGTTCGGGTACTCCTGGAGCAGGCCCTGGGTCTGCTGGAAGGACTTCTGGGCGTCGTCGTCACCGTAGGCGACCTTGACGAGCTTCATGTCCTTGTACTTGGGGTCCTTGAGCTCGTCCTTCATGTAGTCGATCCAGGTGTTCTGGTTCGTCGCGGTCTGCGCGGCGGACAGGATCGCGATCTCGCCCTTGTAGCCGATCTGCTCGGCGAGCAGCTGCACCTCGGTGCGGCCGAGGTCCTCGGCGCTGGCCTGCGAGACGAAGGCGTTGCGGCAGTCGGGCTTGGTGTCGGAGTCGTAGGTGACGACCTTGATGTCGTTCTTCATGGCCTGCTTGAGCGCGGTGCACAGGGCGCCCGGGTCCTGCGCGGACACGGCCATCGCGTCGACCTGCTGCTGGGTGAGCGTGTTGACGTAGCTCACCTGGCCGGCGGTGTCGGTGGCGCTGGAGGGCCCGACCTCCTTGTACTTGCTGCCCAGTTCGGTGAGCGCCTTCTCGCCGCCCTTGTCGGCGGAGGTGAAGTACGGGTTGTTGACCTGCTTGGGCAGGAAACCGACGGTCAGGCCCTTCTTCAGCTCGGCGTTGGGGTTGGCCTTGGCGTCCGAGGCGGCGGAGGCGTTCTCGTCGCTGACGTCCTTCTTGGTGGTGCCGCCGCAGGCGGTGGCGGCGAGCGCGAGGGTGGTGACGGCGGCGAGGGCCGCGCAGGCACGGCGGATCGATGACTTGCGCATGGTGGGTTCCTTTGACGGAGCGGAGGGGCTGTGGAGTGCGCGGGGGGAGGTACGGCGTGGGGGTGGGCCGGAGGTCAGGGCGTAGGCGTGGGCGGTGCCTTGGACACCGGCACCGAGGCGGCTCGTCGGCCGGCCCGTGCCACCGCGATCTGCCGGGCGACCCGAGGGCCGAGCACGGAGAGAACAAGCAGGACGCCGGTGACGACGATCTGCGACTGTGCGGAAACGTCCTGCAGACTCATCACGTTCTGCAGAGCGCCGAGCAGGAACACCCCGGCGACGGCGCCGCCCAACGTGCCCTTGCCTCCGTCGAAGTCGATGCCGCCGAGCAACACGGCGGCCACGACGGAGAGTTCGAGTCCCGTGGCGTTGTCGTAGCGGGCGCTGGCGTAGTGCAGCGCCCAGAAGATCCCGGTGAGGGAGGCCATCAGGCCGGTCAGCGTGAACAGGATCAGCTTCTGCCGCTTGACGCGGATGCCCGCGAACCGTGCGGCCTCCTCGCTCGCGCCGATCGCGAACAACGACCGCCCGAACGGGGTGGCGTGCAGCGCGACCACGGCGATCGCGAGCAGCACCAGGAAGGGCAGGAAGGCGTACGGGATGAAGGTGTCCCCGACGCGTCCGGCCGCGAAGTCCAGGTACTGGGTGGGGAAGTCGGTCACCGCGTCGGAGCCGAGCACGATCTGTGCGATGCCCCGGTAGGCGGCGAGGGTACCGATGGTGACGGCGAGGGAGGGCAGCCCGAGCCGGGTGACGAGGAGGCCGTTGACCAAGCCGCACACCACGCCGAGGAGAAGGCAGATCGGGATGATCGTCTCGATGGCCATGCCCTGGTTCCACAGGGCTCCCATCACCGCGCCGGACAGACCGGCGGTGGAGGCGACCGAGAGGTCGATCTCGCCGGCGACGACGAGCAGGGTCATCGGCAGGGCGATCAGCGCGATCGGCAGGGTGTTGCCGATCAGGAACGACAGGTTGAGGGCGTTGCCGAAGCCGTCGACGGTGCCGAAGGACAGCAGCAGGACCACGATGAGGAGGGCGCCGACGACCGTGTCCCAGCGGACGGCGCGCGCGAGGGCGGAGTCAGCCATTGCGGGCGTTCCTCTTCTTCAGGGCGGACGCCACACGCAGGGCGACGATCCGGTCGACGGCGATGGCGAGGATGAGCAGGATGCCGTTGATGGCGAGCACCCAGACCGAGCTGACGCCGAGGGCGGGCAGCACGCTGTTGATGGAGGTCAGCAGCAGCGCGCCGAGCGCGGCGCCGTAGACGCTGCCGGAGCCGCCGGTGAAGACGACGCCACCGACCACCACGGCGCTGACGACGGTGAGTTCGTAGCCGTTGCCGGTGCCGGAGTCGACGTTGCCGAACCGGGCCAGGTACATCGCGCCGGCGAGTCCGGCGAGGGCGCCGCAGAAGGTGTACGCGGCGAGGATGCGCTTGCGGACGGGGATGCCGGCGAGCCGCGCGGCCTCCGGGTTCGAGCCGAGCGCGTACAGCTCGCGTCCGCTGCCGAAGTGCTTGAGGTAGTACGCCGTCGCCACGAGCACCGCGACCGCGATCAGCGCCAGCCACGGCACGGCGGAGATGCCGCCGGAGCCGAAGTTCACGAAGCCGTCCGGGAGGTCGGCCGCCGTGATCTGACGTGAGCCGACCCAGATGGAGTCGATGCCCCGGATGATGTACATGCTGCCGAGCGTGACGACGAGCGCGGGCACCTGACCGAGGCTGACGAGAAGCCCGTTGAGCAGGCCGAAGCCGATGCCCATCAGAACCGCCAGGAGGATGGCGACGACCGGGTTGCCGCCGCCCTGGAGGTAGGTGCCGGCGGCGAAGGCGCTGATGCCGAGCGTGGAGCCGACCGACAGGTCGACGTTGCGGGTGATGACGACCAGCGACTGACCGGTGGCGACCAGTACGAGGATGGTCGCGTTGAGCAGCAGGTCCTTGATGCCCTGCTCGGTGAGGAACTCGCTGTTGCCCAGCTGGGTGATGACGATCATCACCAGGAAGACGACCAGGATGGCGAGTTCACGCATCTTGAAGACGCGGTCGACCAGCCGGGTGCCGCTGGACTTGGGCACCTCGGCGGCGGGGGCTGGGTTGGGGGCGGTGACCGTCACGCGGCGGCCCTCCCCGTGGCTGCGGCCATCACGGATTCCTCGGTGGCTTCGGAGCGAGGGATCTCGGCGGTGAGGCGGCCCTCGTGCATCACGAGCACGCGGTCGGCCATGCCGAGGATCTCGGGCAGGTCGGAGGAGATCATCAGCACGGCCACCCCGTCGGCGGCCAACTCGCTGAGCAGACGGTGCACTTCGGCCTTCGTACCGACGTCGATGCCGCGGGTGGGCTCGTCGACGATCAACACCTTGGGGCCGGTGGCGAGCCACTTGGCGAGGACGACCTTCTGCTGGTTGCCGCCGGACAGCGTGTTGACGGTGTCGGCGATGCGCGCGTACTTGACCTGGAGCTTGACGGCCCAGTCGAGGGAGCGGCTGCGTTCGGCGCCGCGGTCCATCAGGCCGGCCTTCACGGTCGTCCGCAGGCCGGTCAGGCCGATGTTGCGCTCGATGGACATGTCCATCACCAGGCCCTGGGCGCGGCGGTCCTCGGGGACGAGGGCGAGCCCGGCGGCCATGGCGGTGGAGGGGGCGCCGTTCGTCAGCGCCTTCCCGTCGACCTCGACCTCGCCCGCGTCCCAGCGGTCGACGCCGAAGACGGCCCGGGCGACCTCCGTGCGCCCGGCGCCGACGAGTCCGGCAAGGCCCACGATCTCGCCGCACCGCACGTCGAAGGAGACGTCGGTGAAGACACCCTCGCGGGTCAACCGGCGTACGCTGAGCGCCACTTCGCCTGCCTCGACCTCCTGCTTCGGGTAGAGCTCGTCGAGGTCGCGGCCGACCATGCGGCGTACGAGGTCGTCCTCGGTCATGCCGTCGATCGGCTCGCTGGAGATCCAGGCGCCGTCGCGCAGGGTCGTGACCCGCTGGCAGATCTGGAAGATCTCCTCCAGGCGGTGCGAGATGAACAGCACCGCGGCGCCCTGCTCGCGCAGCGTGCGCACGACGCCGAAGAGGCGGGCGACCTCGCTGCCGGTGAGGGCGGCGGTCGGCTCGTCCATAATGAGGACGCGGGCGTCGAAGGAGAGTGCCTTGGCGATCTCGACGATCTGCTGGTCGGCGATGGACAGTCCGCGGGCCGGACGGTCGGGATCGAGTTCGACGCCGAGGCGCCGCATCAGGGCGAGGGTGGCGGCGTGCGTGGCCTTGTGGTCGATACGGCCGAGGGAACGCCTGGGCCGGCGGCCCATGAAGATGTTCTCGGCGATCGACAGGTCGGGGAAGAGCGTGGGCTCCTGGTAGATCACGGCGATGCCGGCGTCACGGGCGTCGGCCGGGCCGTGGAAGACGGTCGGCTCGCCGTCCAGCAGCACCTGGCCGGCGTCCGGACGGTGTACCCCGGCGAGCGCCTTGATGAGGGTCGACTTGCCCGCGCCGTTCTCACCGGCGAGGGCGTGCACCTCTCCGGGGAACAGCTCCAGGGACACGTCCCGCAGGGCGCGCACGGCTCCGAAGGACTTCGAGATGTCCCTGAGCGCCAGCACCGGGGCCGGACCCGTGTCGGACGGGTGGGTCATGGGGGCTCCTCGACAACGCCCGTGGGTCGGGCCTCACGGCGTCGTGAAAGGTTTCAACTGGGTTGCCGGGACGTTAGGCACGACTAGCAGGTGGCGTCAATGGGTACGGATCGAAATTCTTTCGATAGGGATTCGATAGGGCGAGGTCACATCCTGGTCACGACGTGCAGGCTGCGTCAGAGGGGTTGACAGGCATTCCGGGGGCTCTTAGCTTCACCTTCTGAATCGTTTCAGGCGGGCGCCCTTCCGGGCGACCGTCGCCCGTTGTCCGGACCCCGATGTCACAGGAGCCCTGAAGTGACCGAGCTCGCCGCGGTAAAGGCCGCGCTCAAGACCCAGGCCGTCGAGACGCCGTCGTGGGCGTACGGGAACTCGGGGACCCGCTTCAAGGTGTTCGCGCAGGCGGGTGTCCCCCGCACTCCGCAGGAGAAGCTGGACGACGCCTCGAAGGTGCACGAGTACACCGGTGTCGCGCCGACCGTGGCGCTGCACATCCCGTGGGACAAGGTCGACGACTACGCGGCGCTCGCGAAGCACGCCGAGGACCGGGGCGTGAAGCTGGGCGCGATCAACTCCAACACCTTCCAGGACGACGACTACAAGCTGGGCAGCATCTGCCACCCCGACGCGGCGGTGCGACGCAAGGCCGTCGATCATCTGCTCGAGTGCGTCGACATCATGGACGCCACGGGTTCGAGCGATCTGAAGCTGTGGTTCGCCGACGGGACGAACTATCCCGGTCAGGACGATGTGCGGGGCCGCCAGGACCGGCTCGCCGAAGGACTCGCCGAGGTGTACGAGCGGCTCGGCGAGGGGCAGCGGATGCTGCTGGAGTACAAGTTCTTCGAGCCCGCCTTCTACACGACGGACGTCCCGGACTGGGGCACCGCCTATGCCCACTGCCTGAAGCTCGGGCCCAAGGCGCAGGTCGTGGTCGACACGGGGCACCACGCGCCGGGCACGAACATCGAGTTCATCGTGGCGACGCTGCTGCGGGAGGGGAAGCTCGGCGGGTTCGACTTCAACTCGCGCTTCTACGCGGACGACGACCTGATGGTGGGGGCCGCGGACCCCTTCCAGCTGTTCCGGATCATGTACGAGGTGGTGCGCGGGGGCGGGTTCACGCCCGAGGTCGCGTTCATGCTCGACCAGTGCCACAACATCGAGGCGAAGATTCCGGCGATCATCCGGTCGGTGATGAACGTGCAGGAGGCCACCGCCAAGGCTCTGCTGGTGGACCGGGAGGCGTTGGGTGCGGCTCAGAGGTCCGGTGATGTGCTCGGGGCGAATGCCGTGCTCATGGACGCCTACAACACCGATGTGCGGCCATTGCTTCGTGAGGTGCGGTCGGAGATGGGGTTGGACCCCGACCCCGTTGCGGCGTACGCCGCGTCCGGGTGGGCGGCGAAGATCGTTGAGGAGCGGGTTGGTGGGGAGCAGGCGGGCTGGGGGGCGTGATCGCTGGATCCCGTCTGCCGAGTAAGGCCGGCTGCAGACCGCGGGTTGGTTGTGGCTGGTCGCGCAGTTCCCCGCGCCCCTGAAAGGGGCGCCCCCAGCACCCCACGCCCCTTCGGGGCTCTGTATGACGTACGCACTCTTCTTGAAGGACTGATCACCACATGGCACCCCACCCCGAAGCCGCCGCCCTCCTCGCACGCTCGCACCGGCTGGGCGCCGATCCCCGTAACACCAACTACGCCGGCGGCAACACGTCCGCGAAGGGCAGCGAGACCGATCCCGTGACCGGGGGTGACGTCGAGCTGATGTGGGTGAAGGGGTCCGGTGGTGACCTCGGGACGCTCACCGAGGCCGGGCTCGCCGTGTTGCGGCTCGATCGGCTGCGGGCGCTCACCGAGGTGTATCCCGGTGTGGAGCGCGAGGACGAGATGGTGGCCGCGTTCGACTACTGCCTGCACGGGAAGGGTGGTGCGGCTCCCTCCATCGACACCGCCATGCACGGGCTGGTGGACGCGGCCCACGTCGATCATCTGCACCCCGACTCCGGTATCGCGCTCGCCTGTGCGGCCGACGGGGAGAAGCTGACCGCGGAGTGCTTCGGGGACAGCGTGGTGTGGGTGCCGTGGCGGAGGCCGGGGTTCCAGCTCGGGCTGGACATCGCCGCGGTGAAGGCCGACAACCCGCAGGCCATCGGGTGCGTCCTCGGTGGGCACGGGATCACGGCGTGGGGTGACACCGCCGAGGAGTGCGAGCGGAACTCGCTGCACATCATCCGGACCGCGGAGACCTTCCTCGCCGAGCGGGGCAGGCCCGAGCCCTTCGGGCCCGTCATCGAGGGGTACGGCGCGCTGCCCGAGGCCGAGCGCCGGGAGCGGGCCGCCGCGCTCGCGCCTTACGTCCGGGCGATCGCCTCGCAGGACAAGCCGCAGGTGGGGCACTTCACCGACTCGGACGTGGTGCTGGACTTCGTGGCCCGAGCCGAGCACCCGCGGCTCGCGGCGCTGGGGACGTCCTGCCCCGACCACTTCCTGCGGACCAAGGTGCGGCCGCTGGTGCTGGACCTGCCGCCGGGCGCACCGCTCGACGAGGCGATCGCCCGGCTGGCCGAGCTGCACGCCGAGTACCGCGAGGAGTACGCCGCGTACTACAAGGGCCACGCTCTGCCCGACTCCCCCGCCATGCGCGGCGCCGACCCGGCGATCGTGCTGATCCCCGGCGTGGGCATGTTCTCGTACGGCAAGGACAAGCAGACCGCCCGGGTGGCCGGCGAGTTCTACGTCAACGCGATCAACGTGATGCGCGGGGCCGAGGCCGTGTCGACGTACGCGCCGATCGAGGAGTCGGAGAAGTTCCGCATCGAGTACTGGGCCCTGGAGGAGGCCAAGCTCCAGCGGATGCCGAAGCCCAAGCCGCTCGCGACGCGGGTCGCGCTGGTGACGGGTGCGGGCAGCGGGATCGGCAAGGCCATCGCGCACCGGCTCGTGGCCGAGGGGGCGTGTGTCGTCGTCGCCGATCTGAACGCGGAGAACGCCGCCGCCGTGGCCGAGGAGCTGGGCGGGCCCGACAAGGCCGTCTCCGTCACCGTGGACGTCACGGACGAGGAGCAGATCGCCGCCGCCTTCAAGGCGGCGGTGCTCGCCTTCGGCGGTGTCGACCTGGTCGTGAACAACGCCGGCATCTCCGTCTCCAAGCCGTTGCTGGAGACGACCGCGAAGGACTGGGACCTCCAGCACGACATCATGGCCCGCGGTTCCTTCCTCGTCTCGCGCGAGGCGGCCAGGGTGATGATCCAGCAGAAGCTCGGCGGTGACATCGTCTACATCGCCTCGAAGAACGCCGTCTTCGCCGGTCCCAACAACATCGCCTACTCCGCCACCAAGGCCGACCAGGCCCACCAGGTGCGACTGCTGGCCGCCGAGCTGGGCGAGCACGGCATCCGCGTCAACGGGGTGAACCCGGACGGCGTCGTGCGCGGCTCCGGGATCTTCGCCGGAGGGTGGGGCGCCAAGCGCGCCGCGGTGTACGGGGTCGAGGAGGAGAAGCTGGGCGAGTTCTACGCCCAGCGGACCATCCTCAAGCGGGAGGTGCTGCCGGAGCACGTCGCGAACGCCGTGTTCGCGCTGACGGGCGGGGACCTGACGCACACCACGGGGCTGCACGTCCCGGTCGACGCCGGCGTGGCCGCCGCGTTCCTGCGGTGAGTACGCCCATGAGTACGGCTGTGAAGGCCTTCGCCGCGGTGGACCTCGGCGCGTCCAGCGGGCGCGTCATGGTCGGCCGGGTGGGGGCCGACTCCCTCGCGCTGACCGAGGCCCACCGCTTCCCGAACCGGCCGGTGCGGGTGCCGGAGGGGCTGCGGTGGGACGTCCTCGCGCTGTACGGGGGCGTGCTCGACGGGCTGCGGGCCGCCGGTGCCCACTGCGGCGGGCGGCTCGACTCCGTCGGCATCGACAGCTGGGCCGTGGACTACGGTCTGCTGGACGCCGACGACGCCCTCCTCGGCAACCCGGTCCACTACCGCGACACGCGCACCGAGGGCGTCGCGGAGAAGGTGTGGGCCACGCTGCCCGCCACCGAGCTGTACGCGGCGACCGGGCTGCAGTACGCGCCCTTCAACACCCTGTACCAGCTCGTGGCCGCCCGCTCCTCGGCCCAACTCGCCCATGCCAAGCGCCTGTTGCTCATCCCCGACCTGCTGACGTACTGGCTGACGGGCGAGCCCGGCACCGAGCTCACCAACGCCTCGACGACCCAGCTGATCGACCCGCGGACCCGTGACTGGGCGTACGACGTGGCGGCCCGCCTCGGCATCGACCTGGAGTTGTTCGCACCGCTGCGGCGCCCCGGGGACCCGGCGGGGTTGTTGCAGCAGCGAGTGCTGGAGGAGACGGGGCTGACCGGTCCGGTGCCGGTGACGACGGTCGGCTCGCACGACACGGCGTCCGCGGTGGCCGCCGTCCCCGCGACCGGTGAGCGCTTCGCCTACATCTGCACGGGCACCTGGTCCCTGGCGGGCCTGGAGCTGGACACGCCGGTCCTCACGGAGGAGAGCCGGGCGGCCAACTTCACCAACGAGCTGGGCCTGGACGGCACGGTCCGCTACCTGCGGAACATCATGGGGCTGTGGCTCCTCCAGGAGTGCCTGCGCGAATGGGGTGAGACGGATCTCGGTGAGCTGCTGCGGGCGGCGGGCGAGGTGCCCGCGCTGCGGTCGGTCGTGGACGCGGGGGACGACTCGTTCCTGGCGCCCGGCCGGATGCCCGAGCGGATCGCCGAGGCGTGCCGGGAGTCGGGGCAGCCCGTGCCGGGGACTCCCGCCGAGATCACCCGCTGCATCCTCGACTCACTCGCCCTGGCCCACCGCCGGGCGGTCGCCGAGGCCCAGGAACTCGCCGACCACCCGGTCGACGTGGTCCACGTCGTCGGCGGCGGCACCCGCAACGCGCTGCTCTGCCAGCTCACCGCCGACGCCTGCGGGCTCCCGGTGGTGGCGGGCCCGGCGGAGGCGGCCGCGCTCGGCAACGTCCTCGTCCAGGCCCGGGCCCAGGGGCTGGTCGGCGACCGTGCGGCGATGCGGCGGCTGCTGGCCGATACGCAGCCGCTGGAGCGGTACGAACCCCGGGGCGACACGGCGGTGTGGCGCGCGGCGGAGGCCCGGCTCACCGGCCGGTGAACGGGCCTCCATGACGGGCCGCCCATGACCGGGGCCCCGCCCACCGTCGCCCGAATCCGGTGGGCGGGGCCCCCTCCAACACGCCGGACGCCGACGCTCGCGGCCCGACCCGCGGGAGGACCCACGGCGGACGCATCGGGGACGCACGGGCGGGCCCCCTCCCCGTCGGCGCGCGCACGTCGTAACCTGCACTCATCCGATGATCGACCTCAAGGAGCCGCGATGCGTGTCGCCCTGTTCCTGACCTGTGTCAACGACACGCTTTATCCGGACACCGGCCGGGCCGTGGTGAAACTGCTGACCAGGCTGGGCGTCGACGTCGACTTCCCGATGGGCCAGACATGCTGCGGGCAGGCGCACTACAACACGGGCTACCGGCATGAGGCGGAGCCGCTGGCGCGGCAGTTCTCCGATGTCTTTCGCGACTACGAGGCGATCGTGACACCGTCCGGGTCGTGCGGGGCGATGGTGCGGGAGCTGTATCCGCGCATGGGTGAGCGGGCGCGCGCGGAGGGGCGCGGGGACACCCTCGCGCGCACGCTGGCGCCGGTCGTGCCGAAGACGTACGAGCTCACCGAGTTCCTGGTGGACGTGCTGGGGGTGACGGACGTGGGCGCGTACTACCCGCACACGGTGACGTACCACCCGACCTGCCACGGGCTGCGGAGCCTGGGTCTGGGCGACCGGCCGCGCCGGCTCCTGAAGGCGGTCAAGGGGCTCGAACTGCGCGAGCTGCCCGGCGCCGACGAGTGCTGTGGCTTCGGCGGCACGTTCGCGGTGAAGAACTCCGATGTCTCGGCGGCCATGGGAACGGACAAGGTGCGCAACGCGGAGTCCACCGGCGCCGAGGTGCTGTGCGCGGCCGACAACTCCTGCCTGATGCACATCGGCGGCACGATGACCCGGCTTCGGACCGGGATGCGTCCGGTCCACATCGCCGAGATCCTGGCGAGTACGGAAGAGGAGCCCCTGGGATGAGCGGGACGTTCGTCGGGATGCCGGCGTTCCCGAAGGCGGCCCACGAGGCCGTCAACAACACGACGTTGCGCGGCAACCTCCGCCACGCCACCCACACCATCCGCGCCAAGCGGGCCAAGGCGGTGACCGAGGTCTCCGACTGGGCGGAGCTGCGCGAGGCGGGCAAGCGGATCAAGGACCACACGCTCCGTCATCTCGACCGCTATCTCGTGCAGTTGGAGGAGTCGGTCACCCGGGCGGGCGGTACGGTCCACTGGGCGGCCGACGCCGACGAGGCCAACCGGATCGTGGCGGACCTGGTGAAGGCGACCGGCGAGAGCGAGGTCGTCAAGGTCAAGTCGATGGCCACACAGGAGATCGGGCTGAACGAAGCCCTGGAGGCCGAGGGCATCCACGCCTACGAGACCGATCTCGCCGAGCTCATCGTGCAGTTGGGCAAGGACCGGCCCTCCCACATCCTCGTCCCGGCGATCCATCGCAACCGCGGCGAGATCCGCGACATCTTCGCCCGCGAGATGGGCGAGTGGGGCCGCCCGGCGCCGGAGGGCCTCACCGACACGCCCGCCGAACTCGCCGAGGCCGCCCGGCTGCACCTGCGGGAGAAGTTCCTGCGCGCGAAGGTGGGCATCTCGGGCGCCAACTTCATGATCGCGGAGACGGGCACGCTGGTCGTCGTGGAGTCCGAGGGCAACGGCCGCATGTGTCTGACCCTCCCCGAGACCCTGATCTCGGTCGTCGGCATCGAGAAGATTCTGCCCACCTGGCAGGACCTGGAAGTGTTCCTGCAGACCCTCCCTCGCTCGTCGACGGCCGAGCGCATGAACCCGTACACGTCGATGTGGACGGGCACCACGGACTCGGAGCAGGCCGACGGCCCGCGCACCTTCCACCTGGTCCTGCTGGACAACGGCCGCACCGACACCCTCGCCGACGAGGTCGGACGCCAGGCCCTGCGCTGCATCCGCTGCTCGGCGTGCCTGAACGTGTGCCCGGTGTACGAGCGGGCGGGCGGCCACGCGTACGGCTCGGTCTACCCCGGCCCGATCGGCGCCATCCTGAGCCCCCAACTCCGGGGCACGGCCAGCGAGATCGACGCCTCGCTCCCGTACGCGTCGTCGCTGTGCGGTGCCTGCTACGAGGTGTGCCCGGTCGCCATCGACATTCCCGAGGTGCTGGTGCACCTGCGGGAGCGGGTCGCGCAGGGCGGCCTGGTCACCGAGCGGGGCAACAAGGTGGTGCTCAAGCCCGCGAAGGGGCACGCCGCCGAGCGTGCGGCGATGCGTGCGGCCCGCTGGGCGTTCAGCCGCCCGGGCGCCCTGCGCACCGGTCAGCGGCTCGCGTCCCGCACCCGACGCTTCCATCCGCGCGCGCTGCCGGGCCCTGGCAAGGCGTGGAGCGGGAGCCGCGACCTCCCCGCCGTACCCGCGGAACCGTTCCGCGACTGGTGGCAGCGCACGAACGGCGGAAAGGAGAGCGGCAAGTGAGCAGCAGGGAAGCGATCCTGGGCCGCGTCCGGCGCGCGCTCGCGGACGTACGACAGGACGACACGCCGTACAACCAGGCGGTGCAACGCGACTATCTCCGTGAGCACGGCGAGCGGAGTGCGGCGGATACTGTGGATCTGCTGGCCGAGAACCTGGCCGACTACCGGGCCCTCGTGCACCGTTGCACGGACGGGGAACTGCCGGGCGTGATCGGGCGGCTGCTGGCCGAGCGGGGCTCGCGGAGTGTGCTCGTGCCGCCGGAGCTGCCGACGTCGTGGCTCGCGGGCGTCGACGCCCCGCTAGTTGAGGACCGTGCGGAGAGCACCCCGCACGAACTGGACCGGGTCGACAGCGTGGTGACGGCCTGTGCCGTCGCGATCGCCGAGACCGGCACCATCGTCCTGGACGGCTCCCCCGACCAGGGCCGCCGCCGCATCACCCTCGTCCCCGACCACCACATCTGCGTCGTACGCGTCCCCGACCAGGTCGTCTCCTCGGTCCCGCAGGCCCTCGAACGCCTCGACCCGGCCCGCCCGTTGACCTGGATCTCCGGCCCGTCGGCGACCAGCGACATCGAGCTGGACCGGGTCGAGGGGGTGCACGGGCCGCGCACCCTGGAGGTGGTTCTCGTGACCGGGAGCGCCGACTAGGACGTCAGCCGTCTTTCCGACCGAGCACTACGGCTTGCGCGCCACCCCGCCGAAGTGCGTCACGTCGACGATCCCGCTCCCGTCGCCCGACGGTTCCGGACGCCACCGTGAGCAGGAGACGAGACCCGGATCGACCAGGTCGACGCCCTCGAACAGGGTGAGCAGTTCCTCGCGCGTCCTGAGGGTCATGGGCGCCGAGCCCTGGCTGTTCCAGTAGCGCACCGCCTCCGTCATCGCCTCGCCGTCCACCTCGGTGGTGGGGTGGGAGATCACCAGATGGCTGCCGGACGGGACGGCGTCCAGGAGCCGGCGTACGACGGCGCGGGCTTCGTCGTCGTCGATGATGAAGTTGACGACGCCGAGCATCGTGATGGCGACCGGGCGGCTGAGATCCAGGGTCCGGGCGGCGCGTTCCAGGATGGTGTCCGGGTCGTGCGCGTCTGCCTCGATGTAGGCCGTGGCTCCCTCGGGTGTGCTGGTGAGCAGGGCGTTGGCGTGCCGGAGGACGATCGGGTCGTTGTCCACGTACACGATCCGGCAGGCGGGGTCGGCCCGTTGAGCGACCTCATGGGTGTTGTCGACGGTGGGCAGCCCCGAGCCGATGTCGAGGAACTGCCGGATGCCGGCCTCGCCCGCGAGGTACCGCACGGCGCGTGCGAGGAACTTCCGGTCGGCCACGGCGGAGCGGGGCAGGGCGGGCACGAAACTCAGGATCTGGTCGCCGACTTCCTGGTCGACCGGGTAGTTGTCCTTGCCGCCGAGCCAGTAGTTCCAGATCCGGGCGGAGTGCGACACGTCCGTGCGGAGCCCTGAGGGGTTCGTGGGGCGTTCGTCCGTGGGTGACGTGTGATCTGCCATGCCGTCGGCCTCCGTACGGTCGTCGCGATCAGTACGTGCCCAACGTAGACGCCCGCTCACCGGGGGGTGACCGGTTCGCCTGGACAGGGTTTGTCGCCCCCGCCGCCCCTACCCGTCCCATCCCCAGGGCTCCGCCCCGGACCCCGCTCCTCAAACGCCGGAGGGGCTGAATTGTGCGGGCAACTGCACGGTCTTCAGGGGCGCGGGGAACCGCGCGACCAGCCACACCCAACCCGCACCAACCCACCCACCCCGACCATCCCCCACCCGGGGACCTGGGGGCGGGGCCCCCAGGGAAGGAATGGGACGGGTAGGGGCGGCGGGGGCGAAAGATGCCGTTGCGGTGGCCCCCGGCGGGCCCCCGCCAGGGTGTCGCTGACTACACCCCCCGATACGGGTTCTGCGCCCAATGTGCCTGCTTCCCGTCCTCCGTAGCTTCGTTGGCGAGGCACAGGGCGTGCCGGGACGGGGAGGAACGAGATGTTTCGGCGAAGGCGCAACGGGCGGGGCACGCCCGGCACGGGACCCGCCGCGGAGGCGCTCCGGCTGGTCAAGGTCAGCAGGACGTACGGCAGCGACGACAGTGCCGTGACGGCGCTGGACGAGGTGACGCTCAGTCTGGCGAGGGGAACCTTCACCGCGGTGATGGGGCCTTCGGGGTCCGGCAAGTCCACGCTGCTCCAGTGCGCGGCGGGACTGGACCGGCCCGACCGCGGCATCGTGGTGGTCGACGGCACGGAGATGACGGGAGACAGCGAGGCCGCGCTGACCCGGTTCCGTCGGGAGCGGATCGGGTTCGTCTTCCAGCAGTACAACCTGTTGCCGACGCTGACGGTGGCCCAGAACACGGTCCTGCCGCTGAAGCTGGCCGGGCGCCGGGTCGACCGGGCGCGGGCGAAGGAGGTCCTGGCGTCCGTCGGCCTGGGTGACCGGCTCGGGCACCGGCCCGACCAGCTCTCCGGCGGGCAGCGGCAGCGGGTGGCGATCGCCCGGGCACTGGTCACCGATCCTCGGGTGATCTTCGCGGACGAGCCGACCGGCGCGCTGGACACACGGAGCGCGCGCGAGGTGCTGGGGCTGCTGCGGGATGCCGTACGGACGCACGGGCGGACGGTGGTGATGGTGACGCACGACCCGGTGGCCGCCTCGTACGCGGACTCCGTGGTGTTCCTCGCCGACGGGCGTCTCGTGGGCGAGATGCGGGCGCCGACGGTGGACGCGGTCGCGGAGCGGCTGGCGCACCTGGGCGACGACGTGGCGTTGGGGGTCTGAGCGATGTTCGTGCTGGCGATGCGTTCGATCCGGCAGCGGCCGGGGCGCTTCATGGCGACACTGCTGTCCGCGTTCCTGGGCGCGGCGATCATCATGACCTTCAACTCGTTGCACGACACGGCCGGGCAGCGGGGTGTCGACTCCGTGAGCGCGGAGACGCTGTCCACGGCGGCGGGAGTCGTCGGCGGGTACGGCACGCTGCTGGTGTTCTTCGCGGTGGCGTCCACACTGACGGTGAACGTCCGTCAACGGGCCGCCGAGATCGAGCTGTTGCGCTGCTCCGGGGCAACTCCGGGGCAGATCAAGCGGATGGTGGTCGGGGAGTCCGTGGCGGTCGCCCTGATCGGGGCGGTCCTCGCGGTCGCGCCCGCGATGCTCGGCGGGCGGCTGCTGCTGGACGTGTTCCAGGACAGCGGGCAGGTCGCCGACTCGGTCTCGTACTCCTTCGGTCCCGTCGCCCTGATGACGGGTTTCGACATCACGCTGCTCGCGACGGCGGGCGCGGCCTTCCTCGCCGTACGGCGGGCGACGCGCCGGCGGCAGCCTCGGGGCAGGGCGCGGACGCTGCTCGCGTACGCCGCGCTGGTCGCCGGTGGTCTGGGGGTGTGCTCCACGTTCGCGTTCTCCGCGACGGACGCCGCGCTGATGGCGCCTGCCGCGTACGGGGCGATCCTGCTGTCGGTGGGGTTCGCGCTGCTCTCGCCGCGGCTGCTGTCGGGCCTGCTGGGCCTGCTGCCCCTGACGGGCGCGAGCGGCTGGCTGGCCGTCCGGCAGCTCCGGGAGCGCGCGGGGCAACTCTCCGGTGTGCTCATGCCGTTGATCCTCTTCATCGGCATGGCGACAGCAACGCTGTACATGCAGGGAGTCGAGAGCGACGCCATCGAGGCGTCCGGTGTGCCCAAGTCGGTCGACGCGAAGAACCTGGAGACCCTCAACCTCACGGTCGTCGGCATCATCGTGGTCTTCGCCTGCGTCATGCTGATCAACTCGCTGTACGCGGCGACGACGTACCGCCGCCGTGAGTTCGGACAGCAGCGGCTGGCGGGGGCGACGCCCGGTCAGGTGCTGGGCACGGTCGGTGTGGAGGGGCTGGCGCTGACGGCGACCGGTGTCCTCCTCGGCACGGTGGCCGGGCTCGCCGGGATCCTGCCCTTCACGATCGTCCGCACCGACATGGTGTGGCCGCATCAGGGCCTGGGTGTCTGGCTCGGCATCGTCGCGGTCGCGGCGGCTGCGACGCTGGGCACCAGCCTCGGCACGGCCCGGCGGACACTGCGGGCTCCGGCGGTGGAGGCGGTGGCGGTGGTCGCGTGAGCGAGTGGTCGCGTACGGCAGAGGGCGGTCGCATCCGGCGGCCGCCCGTTGCCCACTGCTCGTTGCTCGTTGCTCGTTGCTCGTGACGCGACAATGATGGTGACCGTCACACCGTCAAGATCATCAAATCTCTCGCCAGTCAACAGGTTGTGCGATTAGGTTGGTTGATGTTCGCTACGGCCGACCCGGGGAGAACCCATGCGACATGACCGCCCGTTGATCAACAGCAGCGTGCCGCACTCGGCCCGGATCTGGAACTACTGGCTCGGCGGCAAGGACTGCTACGAGATCGACCGGCAGGTCGGCGACGAGATCCGCAAGGTGAACCCGGAGATCGTCGACATCGCCCGCGCCCAGCGGGCGTTCCTGCGCCGTACGGTCACGCACCTCACCACCGAGGTCGGCATACGCCAGTTCCTCGACGTCGGCACCGGCCTGCCGACGCTGGACAACACCCATGAGGTCGCCCAGCGGATCGCACCGGACGCGCGGATCGTGTACGTGGACCACGACCCGGTCGTGCTCGCGCATGCCACTGCCCTGCTCAACAGCACGCCCGAGGGCGCCACCGCCTACGTGGACGCCGACTTGCGCGACCCGGACGTCATCCTGCGGAGCGCGGCCGACACCCTGGACTTCGAGAAGCCGATCGCGCTGGTGATGCTGGGGATCGCCGCGCACGTCCCGGACGACGGTGTGTACGGGATCGTCGGGCAGCTCTTGGACGCGCTGCCGTCCGGCAGCCACCTCGTGTTCTGCGACAGCACGGAAGTGTTCCAGCCGGAGGCCATGCGAGCGATGATCGAGCGCTGGAACGAGGCGAGCGACAACCCGCGCACGAATCGCACCCCTGAGCAGCTGGCCCGTTTCTTCGACGGTCTCGATCTGCTGGACCCCGGCCTGCTCTCCGTCGCCCAGTGGCGCCCGGAGCCGGTCGACGCCCATCTGCCGACCGAGGTGGACAGCTTCGGCGCGGTGGCCCGCAAGCCGTAGACAAGACCGTAGAGCGGTGCGCGTGCGGCTGGTCACGCCGTCGGTTCGCTCTCCGCGAGGGCCTTCGCGGCGACGCCCAGGTCGGACACCAGCCCCGCGTACGCGGCCTCCCGGTCCTCGTCGGAGGCGCGCAGGATCGCCGACGGATGGAGGGTCGCCACGACGTACGCGCCCTCCTCCTCGCCGGGCATCCGGAGCAGGGCGCCACGGTCCTTCGTGACCCGGAAGGAGCTGCCCATCAGGGCCTTGCCGGCGGTCGCCCCCAGGGCCACCACGACGTCGGGCCGCAGCAGGTGCAGTTCGGCCCGCAGCCAGGGGCGGCAGGCGGAGACCTCGTGCAGGTCCGGCGCCTTGTGGATACGGCGTTTGCCGCCCGGGGCCACGGTGAACTTGAAGTGCTTGACCGCGTTGGTCACGTACGCCTCGTCGCGGTCGATGCCGGCGTCCTCCAGCGCCTTGCCGAGGAGCCGCCCTGCCGGTCCGACGAAGGGCTCGCCCCGCTTGTCCTCCTGGTCCCCGGGCTGCTCGCCGACCAGCACGATGCGGGCGGAGTCGGAGCCCTGGCCGAAGACGGTCTGGGTGGCGTTCTCGTACAGGGGACAGCCCTGGCACTGCGCGGCGGCACGCCGGTGCGCGGCGAGGCCACCGCTGCGGGGCAGATACGGCCCGGCATCGTAGGCCTGGCTGTCCCTCATCGGCGCCTTCGTGGTCTTCGAGGGACACATGCGCCGTCACCTCCATCCGCCCGAGTACCCCCTCCGGCCCGGCGAAAGCGTCGGGACGGCCCCCCGAGATGCGGACAGACGCTCGGCGCAGTGCCATGGAGACAAGAGACGGCTCGCGTCACCCGGGAGGGACGATGCCCTCACAGATCCATCCGGAAGGCAATGGACTCCCGGAGGCGGCGACCGACGCCACCGAGCGGATCTTCGAGCTCGAGGAGGAGGTCCACCAGCTCAAGGAGGCCGTCACCTCGCACGCCGTCGTGGACCAGGCGATCGGCATGATGGTCGCCTGGGGCCGGGTCACGCCCGACCAGGGCTGGTCGGTGCTGCGGGAGGTCTCTCAGCACACGAACATCAAGCTGCGCAACATCGCCGAGATGATCATCATCTGGGGCCGCAACGGGGAACTGCCGCCGGACATCCGGGCCGAGCTGGAGGACACCCTCGACCGCTACGGACCGACCCATTTCCCGGAGGAGCCGACCACGCGCCAGGTCTAGTGATCGGGGCCCCCTGAAACGCGTCGGAGTCGCCCGGGCGACGCCCCCCCCGCTGGGGAGAGGACAACGCGGTAAAACACTAACAATGATAATGTTTGGGGTTGG
>NZ_JBEYXP010000021.1:0-181864 GCF_040704615.1 Streptomyces sp. NPDC046862
GACCGCAAACCACCAGCCCCGTCACCGCCCAAGCCGCGATCCGAAACAGAACACGACTCAAGTGGTGGCGGGAGAACTCAAAACCGGCTCACTAGCACCCCTGGGGCAGCACTGTTTTGGGCCCGGTTCGCGGGCCCTCGCGGGAACCCTGTCCTCCGCGCCGCACCTCCCCCACACTGTTCCTGGATCCGGGGGGGGAGCCGTATGACCATCGAGCCCGCACAGCGGCAGGCGCCCGCTCCCCGGCGGCGTGAACTGGACGTGCTGCGGACCCTCGTGGTGCTCGGCCTGGTCTTCTTCCATGCCGCCCTGGTGTTCGCACCCGATGACGACTTCTACGTCAAGAACGCGGACACGGCCGACGTCGTCACCGTGATCGCGGGCCTGGCGGTGGTGTGGGCGATGCCCATGTTGTTCCTCGTCGCGGGTCTGGGCGCCCGGCACTCCGTCCGCCGCCGTGGTGCGGGGAGCTTCGCCCGTGAACGGCTGCTGCGTCTGGGCGTCCCGCTGGTGTTCGTCACGGTCGTCCTCAATCCCCTCCCCCAGTGGCTGCGGGCGCGGGCGGCCGACCCCGGCTATCACGAGTCGTACTGGAGCTTCTGGCCCCGCTTCCTCACCGTCCACCTGGACCTCGGCGACTTCCCGTTCGTGCTCGACGGGGAGCACTTCGAGACGGGTCACCTGTGGTTCGTCGTCCTGCTGCTCACGTTCTGTCTCCTTCTCGCTCCGCTCGCCGCCTTCCTCCCGTCCGGCGCCGACGGCACGGCGGGAGCGGTGGCGCGCCACCCGTGGCTGCTCCTGCTGCCCGCGCTGCCCCTCGCCGCCGTCAACTCCCTGCTCGGGATGGAAGAGGGGTTCGCGGGCTGGAACCGCTGGGCCTACCTGGTCTTCTTCCTCTGCGGCTACGCCCTGGCCGACGACGACCGGGTCCGTGCCGTCGTGCGCCGTCTCGCACTGCCGGTGGGCGTACTCGGGCTCGTCCTGTTCGCCGCGACCGCACCGGGCTTCCTCTCGGGCGACGACCCGTTCACCGCGCGGACCGGGACGGCGATGGCCACACGGGCCCTGTTCGGCGCGGCCGGCTGGTGCTGGGTGACCGCCATCCTCGGGTTCCTCGACCGGCCCCGCGAACCGGGATCGTCCGCCCTCGACCGGCCCGGACTCCGACGGGACCTGCTCGCGTACTTCGCCGTGGCCGCGCTGCCGCTGTACGTGCTGCACCAGCCCGTCGTGGTCGTCTTCGCGTACGGGGTGGTGGGGTGGCCTGCACCGATCATCGTCAAGTACGCGGCCATCGTGGCCGGTTCCCTGGTCGTGCTCCTCCCCGTCTACGAGTTCGCGGTGCGCAGGACCCGGGTGACACGCTTCCTGTTCGGCATGCGCCCCGAGCCCGCGCGGCCCCGGACCACCTGACCCACCCACGCCCCTCACCAGCGAGGGCTCGGCACCCGCGTGTCCGGGCGGCGCCACGACAGCCACAGGGCCACCGCTTCCGCGATGGGCTGCTCGGTCTCCAGTTCGATGAACCCGAACTGGCCGCCCTGGTTGCACTCCAGGAACCACCACACCCCCTCCTCGTCCTCGGCGAAGTCGAAGGCCGCGTACGCGAGGCCGGCGACGGAGAGGTACTCCAGTGCCGACTTGGCGACGCGGTCGGGCACGGGGACGGCCTCCCAGCCGTACCCGGTCTCGCCGTAGCGGCCGTCGATCTGCCCGGGGGCGGCCCGTTTGCGGGCGGCGAACAGGCGGTCGCCGACGCAGGTCATGCGGATGTCGGCCCGCTTGGGTACGTACCGCTGCAGCAGCGCCGGGCCGGCGGCCACGGCGGAGAAGTCGGCGTCGGACCCGATCAGCGTCGTCGGCAGGGCGACGGCGGGGTCGTCGGGCGGCGGACCCGAGGCCGACTTCACGACCACGTCCCGGTGCAGCTCGACGAACTGCTGGGCCACCTTCGGTGCCGTGGTGAAGACGGTCGGCGGTACGGCGAAGCCGCTGAAGTGGGCGACCCTCAGCTGCCAGGGTTTGTGCCGCGCCTGGTCGGCGTTGCTCGGGTGGTTCATCCAGGCGGTCGAGGCCGAGTAGAGCATGCCGTAGAGCGCCTGCCGCGTCTCGGCGGTCAGCCACGCGGACGGCTGCGGCGCGTGGGCGGCGGGGTCGCCCGGCCTGCGCACCCAGACGGAGCGCAGGCCACCCATGCTCAGCACGTGCCCGTTGACCGACAGATGCCCGTCGAAGTCGCCGTGTGCGTAGTCGGCCGACAGCACCGCCTTTCCGGGGATGTCGGCCGGATCGAGGCGCATCACCGGCGCGCCGAGCCTGCCCAGCTCCGCCACCACCATGTCGGCGGTGACGTCCTGCTCCGAGGTCAGAATCAGTACGGTCACGTGCGGCTGCTGTCAGTCGTCGAAGTGCGTCTGTGAACCCGCCGTGGACGTCGTGGTGCCGACCGCGAGCAGGAGGTCCCGGTCGGCCACGGCGGGACGGCCGTCACCGAGCACGTTCAGCTGCAACGAGGCGTCGAAGCTGTAGGGCTCCACCACGATCGGCAGTGCTCTGGGCCGGACGTAGTTCAGGGTGAACGGTCGCAAGGCGAACCTCCCAGGTCGAACGCTGTCTATACGCGTTCCTGTACGTCCGTCTCGCGTAAGGAATTCATCACTTTCCGCCACATCAGGGTGAAGGTCATCACATCAACCTCGGGCCTCGTTTTTACGTCCGCCCCCTGCCGGCACGGCTCCTGAGGAGTCGTCACGGCTGCCGTAAAGGGTTGCCGTTCACGCCCTCCACGCTTCCCTGCCTCATCAAGGTGACGTGAGTCACATGAAGACCGCGCCCCTCGACCCCGATCACCTCCGCGCCTTAATGTTCCGGCGTTTCGGAGTGGTTGAATCGATTCAAAACGATGGGAGCCGAGATCGATGCCCGATTCCCTGCCTCGACGTGGCGGCACAAGCGGTACAACACGTCGCACCGTCCTTGCGGCCGGTCTGACGGCCGCTACCGTCGCCTCGCTCGGCCCGGCTCTCCCGGCGGTCGCCGCCCCGGGTTCGGCGGCCAACGGCCGGGGGCTCGACGGCGAATGGTTCGCCTCACCCCCGCGCTCCGTGCGTCCCAGGTTCCGGTGGTGGTGGCCAGACGGGCTGGTCGCCCCGGACGAAGTCGCCCGCGAGGTCGACCAGATGGCCGACGCGGGATTCGGCGGGGCCGAGATCGCCGCCGTCCACCACAGCATCCGTGACAAGTCGGTCCTGGACACCGCGCGCCATGGGTGGGGCAGCAGACCGTGGCGCGACGGCGTGGAAGCGGCACTCCGGCGGGCCGCGAGACGCGGGCTCACGATCGACCTCACCCTCGGCCCGAGCTGGCCCGCCGCCGTCCCCGGAGTCGCACCGGACGACGAGGCGGCGGTCAAGGAACTCGTCCACGGCCGGGTCCCGCTGGCCGGTGGAGCCACCTTCAGCGGCCCCGTGCCACCTCCCGTGCACGAGCCCGGGTCCGGTGTGACCGGGCAGCGGCTCCTCGCCGTACAGGCGGCCCGGATCGACGCGGCCCACTCCACGCGCAAGGAGACCGGGCTGGACCTCGCCACCGTCCAGGACCTCACGGACCGCGTCTTCGACGGCCTGCTCACGTGGGCGGCGCCGCCCGGCGGGGAGTGGGTGCTGATCTCGTACTGGCAGCGCGGCTCGGGGCAGCAGCCCGAGTCGGGACCCCACTCCTCTCCCGCCGCCGGCGTCGTCGACCACTTCAGCGCGGCCGGCACCGCCGCGATCACGGAGTACTGGGAGTCGCGGGTGCTCACTGACTCCCTGCGACGGCTGTTGCGCGTGGCGGGCGGGGCGTTCTTCGAGGACTCCATCGAGCTGGAGACCGACGGCCTGCAGTGGACGCCTCTGCTGCCGGAGGCCTTCGCGAAGCACACCGGCCGGCCGCTCCTTCCGTACCTGCCCGCACTCGTGCTCGACAACGGCAACCAGGTCTTCACCTTCGAGGCCCAACTGACCCGGCAGATCCGGCACGACTTCTGGGAAACCGTCTCCGGGCTGTTCAACCGCCACCACGTGCGGGCCCTCCGTGACTGGGCGCACTCGCTGGGCATGGCGCTGAGGGCCCAGCCGTACGGGCTCCCGACCGACGCCATCGCCTCGGCCGCCGTCCTCGACATCGCCGAGGGCGAGTCGCTCGGCTTCAAGAACCTGGACGACTACCGCTGTCTGGCCGGCGGACGGGACGTGGCCGGGCACACCGTGCTGTCCTGTGAGGCAGGTGCCTACAACGGTTCCGCGTACGGCACGACCTGGGACCGGTTCCTGCGGACCATGGGTGGAGCGTACGCGGCGGGCGTCAACCAGACGGTCCTGCACGGCTTCTCCTATGCCACGGCACCGGGCGCGGGCTGGCCCGGGTTCGCCGCGTTCAGCCCGTACGGCGGGGCGCCCGGCTACGGGGAGTCCTGGGGCCCGCGCCAGCCCACCTGGCGGCACGTCGACGACATCGCCGGTTACCTCGGCCGCGTGCACCGCGTCCTCCAGGCCGGGACCGCCCGGGCCGACGTCGCCGTGTTCCGTCAGACCGGCTACACCGCCACCGGGATCGGTGCCTCCTGGTTCACGTCGACCGCTGTTCCGCTCGGCTGGACCCACCAGTTCCTCAGCGGCCCGCTGCTCGGTCTGCCGGGAGCGACCGTCTCCGGCGGGCGGCTGGCGCCCGAGGGACCGGCGTACAAGGCGCTGTTCGTGGAGGGGGACTTCTTTTACGGTTCCGCGCCGACGCTCGCCGAGACCGACGCCCGCAGGCTGCTGGAGTTCGCCAGGGCCGGACTGCCGATCGTCCTGCTCGGCGCGTTCGACCAGGCGCTGACGCCGGGGGTGCCCGCGGACGGCGAGACCGAGCGGCTGCGGGAGGTGCTCGCGCGTCTGCTCGCCCTGCCCACCGTGCGCCGCGTGACGGACAAGGCGGCCGTCGGCGACGCCCTCGCCGACCTCGGGGTGACTCCCGACGCGCGATACACCACCTCCTCCACCCTCCTCAACGCCCACCGGTCCACCGAGGACGCCGACTTCTACTACCTGTGCAACGGCAAGCACGCCGAGAACGTCAAGCCACCGGTCGCCGCCATCGACCACGAGGTGACGCTGCGGCACACGCGGCGCGGGTCGGCGGTGCCGTACGTGCTGGACCCGTGGACCGGCAGGGCCCTGCGCGTCGCCCGGTACACCGAGGACGGCGACGGCTTCACCCTGCGCGTGGCCCTTCAGCCGGGGCAGGCCACGATCGTCGCGCTGGGTCGGCCCGGCCTGTTCGGGGACCGCCTCGGCAGACGGCCGCACGTCGTGGCCACCGACGCCGACGAGGTGCTGTTCACGCGGAAGGGGACGGTCGTGCGCGCGAGCAGGGCGGGCACGTACGCGACCCGGTTCTCCCCGGGCCGTACGGTCACCACGACGATCTCCGAGATACCCGTACCCGTCGTACCGGATCGCTGGCGGCTGGACGTCGAGGACTGGCGGCCCGGCGCCGGGGCGACGGACACCGAGGTCGTCCGGCACACGCTGACGCTCGACGCGCTGCTTCCCTGGTCACAGATTCCCGAGCTCGCCGACGTCTCCGGCATCGGCCGCTACCGGACCACACTCACCCTGCCGTCGGACTGGGGCGCGGACCACGGAGCGCTGCTGGAACTCGGAGAGGTCGGCGACACCTGCCGGGTCACCCTCAACGGCACCCGGCTCGGACCCGTCGACCGGCTCCGCCCCGTCCTGGATGTCGGCCCGTGGCTCCGGCGCGGGCACAACACCCTGGAGGTGGAGGTGGCCACACCCCTCATCAACCGTCTCCGGGTGGCCCGCCCGGACGTCTTCGGCACGGTGACACGGCAGGCGTACGGACTGACGGGCCCCGTCCGGCTGGTGCCGTACCGGCAGGCGAGCCTGACCTAGGCGCGACAGATGGTGGTGCAGGTCAGGGGCCGCGTGAAAGGCTCGCCCCACACGGTCACCGGCACGGGCCGGTGGGGTGACGGGATCAGCACGGGAGAGGCGGCGGCATGCGCATCGGACTGCTCGGGACAGGACCGTGGGCCGACATGGCCCACGCCCCGGCGTTGAGCGGGCACCCCGGACTGGACTTCGTGGGTGTGTGGGGCAGGCGCCCGGAGGCGGCCGAGGAGATCGCCGACCGGCACGGCACACGGGCGTACGAGAACGTCGACGCGCTGCTCACCGACGTGGACGCGGTCGCCGTCGCGCTGCCGCCCTCCGTACAGGCCCCGCTCGCCGTACGCGCCGCGCGGGCGGGGTGCCATCTGCTGCTCGACAAGCCCGTCGCGACGAGTGTCGAGGACGGGCGGAGCGTCGTCGAGGCGGCCCGCGAGGCGGGGGTGTCCTCAGTCGTCTTCTTCACCTCGCGTTTCCAGACCACGACAGAGGCCTGGATCAGCGAACAAGCCGCCCTGGACGGCTGGTTCACGGCGCGGGCGGAGTGGCTCGGCTCGGTGTTCACCGGCGACAGCCCGTTCGCGACGCCGTGGCGCCGTGACAAGGGGGGCCTGTGGGACGTCGGCCCGCACGCCCTGTCACTGCTGCTGCCGGTGCTCGGCGACGTCAGGCGGGTGGCGGCCTCCGCGCGCGGCCCCGAGGACACCGTCCACCTCGTCCTCGAACACGTCGGCGGGGCGTCGAGCACGCTGACGCTCAGCCTCACGGCCCCTCCGGCGGCCGCCGGAACCACGGTCGAGTTGCGTGGCAAGGCGGGTGTCACTGTGCTGCCCGCGTCCTCCGAGGGAGCGGTGGAGCCTCTCACGCGGGCCGCCGACGCCCTCCTCGCCGCCGTCGAGACCGGACGTCCGCACGCCTGCGACGTCGCGTTCGGGCTGCGGGTGACGGAGATCCTCGCCGAGGCCGAGGAGCGGTTGGGCGGTGGGGACGGGCAGAGCTGACCGCACGGAGGTCGCGCACCGGCCCTCCTCCCCTCCCTCGCTCCCCGACTTGGCTGCTATGAGGGCTGGTCGACACGTGCTGTGATGACGGATGCAGTGCGCCTTTGCACCGGTTCATGGGGGAATCCGGTCCGATGAGCGACGCCGAGGACACCGCGCGGAAAGTGGACAGGGGACGGGCCCGGCCGGGTTGTCCCGTCGGCAGGGCGGCCGACGGGACGTGGCAGGTCCACGGTTTCTCGGCAGCGCGGTCCGTGCTGCGTGGTTCCGGGACCGTACAGGCCGGGCTGCGCCGACGGGCCACGGCCGAACTGCGGGTGCCCACGGCCGGCGGGCCCGTCGTGGTGTGCCCCGGGGAATTGGTCGAGATCTTCGTCGACGACGCCAACACCGACGCGAGTGGGGTGGGTTGCCTGCCCTTGCGGATCCGGCCGGGCCGCGACCTGGAGGAGGGGCCCGGCCCGGCCGGTCTGGCCTTCGGCGACGGCGCGCACCGGTGACCCGGTGCGGTCGTCGCGATGCAGGAGGCCGACATCTTCCTCAGCCGTCTCTTGGCGCTCGACGGCATCCGGATGACCGCGCCGCCCCGTGTCTCGTTCAAGGGCGACATCGGGGGCTACGAGATCCGGGGCCTGACGGTGGCCGTGCGCGGCGGGGCCTGACCGCGTCAGCGCACCTTGGCGAAGAACGCGCGTACGTCGCCGACCAGGAGGTCCGGTGCCTCCATGGCGCGTAACCCTGTGTGTCCAGGGCGCGCGCTGTCTCGACGCGATACTGGCCGAGTAGCCGTTTCGGCCCGGTCAGGCGGGGCGGCCTTCGGTGCCCAGGGTTCGCACGAAGGCCGCGACGGCCGCGAAGTCGGTGTCGCGCAGGCCGTGTCGTGCGTCGACGTGACGCAGCAGGGCCGCTGCCGGGTGGTGTGTCCGTACGAAGGTGCGGTCCCTTTCGCCGAGTTCGTCGTCGACCCAGGCGAAGGGCCGGCCGGAGGCGTGTGCGACGAGGTGGCGGGTCTTCCAGAACGTCCCGTCCGGTGCCATGTCGTGCATCGTCGGCCACTCCACGACGGGGAGGGCCGGCAGTCCGAGGACCGGCGAGATGAAGTCGTTGGCGTCCCGGCCCCAAGTGGTCGCCCACACCAGGTCGTACCGGTCGCTCAGGTCCAGGAGCCGGCGCCCGTGATCGGGGTTGAGCCAGACCCTCAGCGGCTTCACGTACGCCCTCGGCACACCCGGGTGCTGGGCGATCCAGCCGGGGGGCTTCATCCGGTGGGTTCCGTAGCCGTGCGGGCGGCGCTCCGGCTTCGCCGCGTACGGGTTGAGCGGGCCGTCGACGTCGAGATAGAGGAGAGGACGGCTCACCGCCACGGTGTTCCCCCCTCAGTGCCGGACCGCTCGTCGCCGTCGTCGCACGACGAGCGTAGCTCCGTTCCGGGCCGCGCTCCGCGTGGTTTTCGGAGCCTTCCGTACAGGAGCGGAACGGGTACGAGCCGATGCGGCCCGTACCCGCTGTGCCCGCCGCGGTGACGGGCTCCGTCAGCTCTCCTGCAGGCGCCTGCGCAGGAGTTGCTTGCCCAGGTCGGCTCCCTTGCGGCTGTCGGCCTGCGCCTTGCGGAACAACTCCACGACCTCGGTGTCCTTGTCCCGTTCCGCGTCCTGGATGTAGTTCTCGAGACGCAGCGCGTTGTCCAGGCACGCCTCGACGTACCAGATGAGGTTGTAGTCCTTGTCCGGCGTACCGGTGATGGCGCCGGTCTCCGCAGTGCTGGTCACGCTGGACCCTCCTCCATGTGGTGAGCTGCGATTACTCGGTTCCGGAACGCCGTCCGGGTGCCCGGGGTGTCGCCGCGTACACGGCGTGGGCGCACTCTTCCGCTTCGTCAGCCGAATCGGACGGGCAGCGAGGTCAGGCCGCGGAGCAGCGTGCTGGTTCGCCAGGTGAGTGCGGTCGGGTCGGCGGCGAGCGTGAGCGTGGGGCGGTGGGCGAGGAGCAGGCGCAGGGCCACGGTGGCTTCGACGCGGGCCAGGGGTGCGCCGAGGCAGTGGTGCAGGCCGTGCCCGAATCCGAGGTGCGCGGGCCCCTCGCGCCGTATGTCGAAGCGGTCGGGCTCGGGGTAGTGGAGGGGGTCGCGGGAGGCCGCGGCGAGCGAGATCAGCACCGGGTCACCGGCGGGTACGCGGGTGCCCGCGAGGTCCAGTGCCTCGGCCGCGAAGCGGAACGCGGTCGCGTGGACGGGCGAGTTGTAGCGCAGCGACTCCTCGATCGTGGCTGCCGTGAGGCCCGGGTCGGCGCGGAGCAGGGCGAACTGGTCGGGGTGGGTGAGCAGGGCGTGGACGGTCGCGGAGATCAGGTTGACCGTCGTCTCGTGTCCGGCGACGAGGATGAGGAAGGCCATGCTGAGCAGTTCGTCGGCGGTCAGGTGAGCGTGAGCGCTGCCGCTCGCGGTGTCCTCCCCGGCCGCCGCGACGAGTCCGGCGAGCAGGTCGGTGTCCGGTGCGTCGGGGGCAAGGACGAGTGCGCGGCGTTTGGTCTCGATGAGGTCGGTCAGGTAGGCCGTCAGGGCCGCCGCGGCCGAGGTCGCCGCCTCGGGCGAGGTGGGCATGACCAGTTCGTTCGACCAGGTGTGGAAGAGGGCGCGATCGGGGGCGGGGACCCCCAGCAGGTCGCAGATCACGGTGACCGGTAACGGCAGGGCGTACCGGCTGACCAGGTCCACCGGCCCGGCCACCGGGAGCGCGTCGAGCAGGTCACGGGCGACGGATTCGATCCTCGGGCGCAGTGCGGCGATCCGTCCGGCGGTGAAGTGTGCCGTGACGAGGCGCCGCAGCCGGGTGTGCTGCGGTGGGTCGGTCTGAAGCATGTTGCGCCCGATGGCATGGCCGCCGTCGCCGCTCCAGGAGGCGGAGTTCCGGATGTCGTTGCGCAGTCGCGGGTCGGTCAGTGCGGCGCGGGCCGCGTCCCGTGTGAGGACCAGCCAGCACTCACCGCTTCCGGGCACGAGGACGCGGTGTACGGGGCCTCTGGCCCGGAGGGCGGCGTAGACGGGATACGGGTCCGCGGCCGGATCGTGGCCGTCGGGGGCCAGGTCCTGGAGGGTGGGCGCCGTCATGCTGCTTTCCTTCGCTTTTCCGGTTCGCCGGGCTCCCCGCTCAGAGCGGGGACTCACTGGGGGACTCACCGTGGGAGCTCGCGGGGGGACTCACAGTGCGACATGAACCGGGGAGCAGTCCCCACTTCATGTCCTGACGATAGCATCCCCACCGGGGAGCACTCCCCGGTGACGGGAAGAGCTTCCCGGCAGGACGGAGGGGCCAGGATGACGGTCGGCACCGGCGGGGCCGGCACCGCGAGGACGCCCGGGCGGCGGCGCGACGCGCTGCGCAACCGGGAGCTGCTGATCGAGGCGGCGCACGAGGTGTTCACCGAGCAGGGGCTCGAAGCGCCGCTGGACGTGATCGCCCGCCGGGCCGGCATCGGCAACGCCACGCTGTACCGGCACTTCCCCAGTCGCGCGGCCCTCGTCGACGCGGTGTTCCGCGACGTGCTGAAGGACACCATGACCGTCGGCGAGGAGGCGCGTACGGCCGACGACGCCTGGGCGGCCCTGACCGGGTACCTGGAGGCCGTCTTCGCGGTCCTGGCCGCCGACCGCGGCACGAACGACCTGATGACCACACACCTGGAGGGCGTCGACGCACTGCAGTCCGTGCACGCCCACAACCGGGAGACGGTCGAGCTGCTGCTGAGCCGTGGCCGCGACCAGGGGACCGTCCGCGCGGACGTCACCACGGAGGACGTCCTGTTCTCCCTGGCCGCCCTCGGCCGGGCCGTCCCGGCCCTGGCCTCGGCCGCCGCCCCGGACGCCTGGCGCCGCCCCCTCGCCCTGCTCCTCGACGGGCTGCGCGCCTCGCCGACCCCGTCCCCGCTCCCCTCCCCCGCGCTCACCGCGCTCCAACTCGGCGATGTCCTGCGGGGGTTGGGACCGCACCGCGCACCCCGCGGGCCCGAAACCCCGGCCCGGCCCGCGTCACTTCGAAGGGAGCGGTGAGCACGCGCCACAGCGGCAGCCCCTTCCCCCGGCAGGTGGCGCCGATCGTGTCGTAGGGGCGGACTCAGGCCCCGCCCACCCGCCGTGCGGGGAAGCCGTGCGCTCGGGCGGCCACCACGACGGCCAGGACCGGCGCCAGCAGCACGAGGACACTCCACGGGAAGGACGTGGGGCCGACGGCGCCGAGGAGGACACCGCCGACGGCCCCGCCCGCGGCCATGAACCCGTTCCACACGGTCACCAGCAGGGCCTGCGCCGAGTCGCCTCCCGCGTCGGTCACGGCGGTCTGGAGGAGGGTGGCGACACCTCCCCAGCCGAGCCCCCACAGCGTCACCGCGACGTAGACCACGGCCGCGCTGTCGGCCGTCAGGGCCAGAAGGACGGCCGCGGCGGCGAACAGGAGGGCGCCCGCGATCGTCAGGGCCCGCAGTCGGCGGTCGACATGGGCGCCGACGATCCAGATGCTCACCAGGGAGGCGATGCCGAAGACCAGCAGCACGACGTCGACGGAGTCCGCCATCCCGTACTCGCCGAGGAACCGCGCGATGTACGTGTAGAGGATGTTGTGGGCCAGCACGTAGGCGGCGACCACGAACAGGACCGCCGCCACGCCGGGGCGGGTCAGCGCACGCAGGACCGGCTCCCGGTTCTCCGGCCGCTGCCCCGGGTGGTCGGGGACCGACGCGAGGATCCATCCCATGAGGACGACGGCGAGCGCGGTCATGAGGCCGAACGTCAGCCGCCAGCCGAACAGCCCGCCGAGGAACGTGCCCGCGGGGATGCCCAGCGACAGCGCGAGCGGGATGCCGCTCATGGTGATCGCGATCGCCCTGCCCTGCAGCCGGGCCGGTGCCAGCCGGCGCGCGTACCCGACCAGCAGCGCCCACACCAGGCCCGCGGCCACCCCGGCGACGAACCGGGACACCATGGTCAGGAGGTAGTCGGACGAGAGGGCCGTGACCGTGTTGGCGACGGCGAAGCCCGCCACAGCGGTCAACAGCAGTGGCCTGCGCCGCCAGGTGGCCGTGGCCGCGGACAGGGGGATCGCCGTGACCGACGAGGCGATGGCGTACACCGTCAGCACCTGCCCCATGGCGGGCTGACCGACCGAGAGATCGGCACCCATGTCCGGGAGCACTCCCGCGGGGAGCGCCTCGGTCAGCACTCCCATGAAGGCGGCCGTCGCGAGTGCCAGCAGCGCCGCCAGAGGAAGCTTTCGATCGTCGGCGGCTTTGGGCATGGTGGGCGTTAGGTCAGTGCGCGAAGTTGTCATGCCCCGTATGCTCAAACCATCACATCAATGTGAAGGTCAACCGGCGACGACATGAGGTGGATCACATGCGCATCGGGCAGCTGTCGGAGCGCACGGGCACGTCCCGTCGACTGCTGCGCTACTACGAGGAGCAGGGGCTGATCGTCTCGAGCCGCGCCCCGAACGGGTACCGCGAGTACGACGAGGCCAGCGTGGACAGGGTCGTCCAGGTCCGGGGTCTGCTGGATGTCGGACTGCCCACGCGGGTCATCAAGCAGATCCTCCCGTGCCTCGACAAGCCCCGGGTCATCCAGATCTCCGACGCCACACCGGAGACGATCGCGACGCTGGAGCACGAGCGCGACCGTATGACCGCGCGGATCCGCTGCCTGGTCCGCAACAGGGACTCCATCGCCGGCTATCTCGACGCCGTACGCGAGGCACAGCGCCCGGTCGTCCCCGAGTCGGGCCGGGCCTGAGGAGATACCCCACGCCCGCACCTCCGGTGTGCGCGACCCCGGCGCGCGGAGAAGCGTGGCGGTGTGGGGCGGGTGCGTGCCGTGTGGCAGCGTGGTGGTGTGCGATGGGTGCCTGCCGTGTGGCTGCGCCGGGACCAGGGCCGGCGCAGCTGGTTGCGTGGCGCGCCGCCGCCGGTGTGGGTGCGGGTGCTGCCGGTCGCCCTGCTGGTGGTGGTGTGCGCTGCCACGCTGGCGACCAGGGATCCGCTCGACCTCGGTTTCCTGCTGGGTGCCATTCCGCCGCTCGCCGTGCTGTCGTACGGGCCCGTGGCCACGGCGGTCCTCGGTGGTCTGGTGATCGCCCTGTTCCACGTTCCGGCCCTGCAGCTCAACCGCCCTGGCAACACCGACCTGCTGACCATCGTCTTCGTCGCCGTGCTGAGCGTGTTCGTGTCGTTCGTCCGCAGTCACCGCGACGCCCAGCTGGTCACCGAGAGGGCGGTCGCCGAGGCCGCCCAGCGGGCCGTCGTGCCGCCGCTGCCGGAGCGGGTGGGGCCGGTGCGCTGCACGGGCCTGTACCGGGCGGCACAGCGCGGGACGCTGGTCGGCGGTGACTTCTTCGACGTGCGCGAGGGTCCGTACGGCGTCCGGGCGGTGATGGGTGACGTCCAGGGGCACGGTCTGTCGGCCGTCGCCACGGTCGCGTCACTGCTGGGGGCGTTCCGGGAGGCGGTGCTCGACGAGCGGGACCTGGAGTCGGTCGCGGCCCGCCTCGACCGCAGGCTGGTGGTGGACTCCGCGGCCGTACGGCACGCCGAGCTGTTCGCGACCGGCATGCTGCTCGAGTTCTCGGCCGACGCCCGCGCGGTGCGGATCGTGGCCTGCGGTCACCCGCCCCCGCTGCTGATGCGCGCCGGTGAGGCCACCGAGCTCGAGGTCAGGCCGGGGATGCCGTTCGGGCTCGGTCTGGGCGACGCCACCCCGCCGAAGGAGCTCCTGGTGGAACTGCGGCCCGGTGACCGGCTGTTCCTGGCCTCCGACGGCGTCTCCGAGGGCCGGGACGCGAGCGGTGCCTTCTACCCTCTGGCCGACCGCGTCGCCGCCCTGGCCGACGCCGATCCGGTGGCCCTGACCGAGCGCGTCTGGACCGATCTGGTCCGCCACTGCGGCGTCGTCCAGGACGACGCGACGATGCTCGTGCTCACGCCGGACCTCGCGGTCCCCCCTGTGGCCGACGACCTCCGCTGACCATGGCCACTGACCACGACACACCCTCTTCAGCGACGCTCCCCCTCCCCCTCGGCGTCGATGTGCGGCAGGACCTTGTCCAGCCAGTGCGGCGTCCACCAGGCGTGCGGCCCCATGAGGGTCATCACCGCGGGGACGAGGAGGAGGCGGACGACGGTGGCGTCGATCAGCACGCTCACCGCCAGTCCCAGACCCAGCATCTTGACCACGATGTTGTCGCTGACGATGAACGCCGCGAAGACGCTCACCATGATCAGTGCCGCGCAGGTGATGACCCGTGCCGTGATCTCCAGCGCGTGCGCGACCGCGTCCTGGGCGTTGCCGGTGCGCAGCCACGCCTCGCGGACGCGCGACAGGAGGAAGATCTCGTAGTCCATGCTGAGCCCGAAGATGATCGCGAACATCATCATCGGGACGTAGCTCTCGATCGGCACCTTCCCGTGGACGCCGAGCGCGGGCCCGCCCCAGCCCCACTGGAAGACAGCGACGACCACGCCGTACGAGGCGGCGATCGACAGCACGTTGAGGACGGCGGCCTTGACCGCGACCAGCAGTCCGCGGAAGACGATGAGGATGATCAGGAAGGCCAGCGCGACCACGACGGCGATGATGAGGGGCAGCCGGCTCGCGACGATGTTCCGGAAGTCGACCTGGGCCGCCGTGGCGCCCGTGACGTACCCCTTGGCACCGGTGCCGGAGACCGCGTCGGGCAGGGTCGTGTCCACCAGGCGGTTGACGAGGTCCGTGGTGTCGGCGTTCTGCGGGGACTTGGTCGAGTACACCGTGGCGATGAGGACGTCCCCGTCCTGGGTGGGGGTCAGCGGGGTGACGGCCTCGGCCCCGTCGACGGCACCGATCGTCTTCTGCGCCTGGCTCTGCAGGGACGAGCGCTGCGACGCCGGCACGGAGGTCTGGTCGATGACGACCGTGAGGGGGCCGTTGGAGCCGGGCCCGAAGGCGTCGGTCATCAGGTCGTAGGCACGCCGGTCCGTGAACGACGTGGGGTCGGCGCCGTCTCCGATGTGGCCGAGCTGGATCGAGAACACGGGGATCGCGAGGACGACGATCGTCGTGACGCCGCCCGCGAGGAACCACCACGGGCGGTGCTCCACGCGCTGCGCGTAGCGGTGCCAGGTGCCCTGCGGCCGGCCGCCGTCTCCCCCTCCGGTCTCGGCTACGGGGCGGCGGACGTGGTAGCGGTCGATGTGCCGGCCGATCAGCCCGAGCAGGGCCGGTACGAGTGTCAGGGCTCCGAGGACCGCAGAGACCACCGTGACGGCGGCGGCGATCCCGAGCTTGCCGATGAAGGACACGCCGGACACCCACAGGCCCAGCAGGGCGACGATCACCGTGCAGCCGGAGACGAGCACGGCACGGCCGCTGGTGGCCGCGGCGTGGCCGGCCGCCCGCTCCGGGTCCATGCCGTCCATGAGGTTCTGCCGGTGACGGGTGATCAGGAACAGGGCGTAGTCGATGCCGACGCCGAGTCCGATCATGGTGGCCAGGGTCGGCGACACGGTGGCGAAGACGAAGGCGGCGGCGAGCAGCCCGAGGCAGGCGAGACCCACGATGACGCTGATGAGGGCGGTGACGAGGGGGAGGACGGCGGCGATCACGCTGCCGAACCCGGTGAGGAGGACGACGATCGCCACGCCGAAGCCGATCAGTTCGCTCACCCGGTCGTCGGCGTTGGGACGCGCCAGTTCACCGAGCTGACCGCCGTACTCGACCTCGGCTCCCGCCGACCGCAGCGGCTGCACGGAGGTGTCCACGCCGTCGAGGTAGCCGTCGCCGAGCAAGGAGGGCTGCTCGTCGAAGCGGATGGTGATGTACGCCGTCTTCTTGTCGGTCGACAGGGGGCCGACGTTCGGCTGCTGGGAACCCCCCGACGCTTGCGAGCCGGAGGCGGTGAGCGGGTTCTGGACCGAGAGGACGTGCGGCAGTTTCTGCAGGTCGGAGACCGTCTGGGACATCTGGGAGCTCAACTCGGTGAGCTGCTTCTGCGGGTCGTGCACGACGATCTGGCTGCTGTAGCCGCCGGCCGCCGGGTCGTGCTCCTTGAGCACGTCGAGGCCCTTGGAGGACTGCACGTCCGACAGGGCGAAGTCGTCCGAGTAGTCCCCGCCGACGGCACGGTCCAGCACCTGCAGGGCCACGAGGGCCGCGAGCCAGACGACGATGACGACCACGAAATGGCGGGCGCACCACCGGCCCAGTCGGCGGAGCCTGCCCTCTGAGGCCTGCTCACCGCCCTCCGCACTGGATCGGGTTGAAGGCATGGGTGGCGCCCTCCAGCAGGAGACACGTCGGGCATCAGTCATTAAATGCCTCAACCGCCACTCCAGCATCTCGGACAACACCGCGATCCGAACGGGTGACAACGCTGAAACCGTTGACATGTACGCACCCCGGCGGGAGGCTGAGAGCGCTCTCACAAAGGTACGGACCAAACCCCCACTACGGCTCTCGTACAGGAGGCGGAGAGTGCTGACCGGACGACTCAAGCACCGAACCCTGGCCGTCACCGCGGCGCTCGGCATGGCCCTCGCACCCACGATCGTCGCGCCCGAGTGGGCGCCGCCCGCCCGCGCGGCGGTGCCCGACACCATTCCCCTGAAGATCACCAACAACTCGGGCCGGAGCGAACCGGTCTACGTCTACACCCTGGGCACCCAGCTCTCCTCGGGGAGGCAGGGCTGGGCCGACGCGAACGGCGCGTTCCACGCGTGGCCCGCCGGCGGCAACCCGCCCACCCCGGCACCGGACGCCTCCATCGCCGGTCCGGCCGCGGGACAGTCGAAGACGATCCAGATCCCCAAGTTCTCGGGGCGGATCTACTTCTCGTACGGGCGGAAACTCGACTTCAGACTGACCACCGGCGGACTCGTGCAGCCCGCCGTGCAGAACCCGAGCGACCCGAACCGCGACACCCTCTTCAACTGGTCGGAGTACACCCTCAACGACTCGGGCCTGTGGCTCAACAGCACCCAGGTCGACATGTTCTCCGCGCCGTACGCGGTCGGCGTGCAGCGTGCCGACGGCAGCACGGCGAGCACGGGCCACCTCAAGCCGGGCGGCTACAACGGCTTCCTGGGCGCCCTGCGGAGCCGGCCGGGCGGCTGGGCGAACCTGATCCAGACCCGCTCCGACGGCACCGTCCTGCGCGCGCTCTCGCCGCTCTACGGACTGGAGACCGGTGCCCTGCCGAGGACCGTGATGGACGACTACATCAACCGTGTCTGGCAGAAGTACGCCACGACGACGCTGACGGTCTCCCCCTTCGCCGACCAGCCCGGCACGAAGTACTACGGCAGGGTCTCGGGCGGCGTCATGAACTTCACCAACGCCGCAGGAGCCGTCGTCACCAGCTTCCAGAAGCCGGACGCCGACAGCGTCTTCGGCTGCCACAAACTGCTCGACGCCCCGAACGACGCGGTGCGCGGCCCGATCTCCCGCACCCTGTGCGCGGGCTTCAACCGGTCCACACTCCTCGTCAACCCCGACCAGCCCGACTCCTCCTCGGCCGACTTCTACAAGGACGGGGTGACCAACCACTACGCCGGCGCGATCCACGCGCAGATGGCCGACGGCAAGGCGTACGCCTTCGCCTTCGACGACGTCGGGAACCACGAGTCGCTCGTCCATGACGGCGGCCCGCGGCAGGCCTACCTCACGCTGGATCCGCTGAGCTGAGCCCGCCCGTCGACCGTCTCCCGCCGACCGTGCCCCGTCGCCCTGCCATTGAGTACGCTCCATGACATGCGGATCTCCGTTTCCTCCGACATGGACGAACCCGTGGCGCGCTTCCTGCTGGCAGAGCTGCGGGGCCGCGGCCACGAGGTGGTAACGCACGGGGCGCTGAGTCCGGGCGACGACCCCCAGTGGGCGGTCTGCTCCGAGGCGGCCGCCCGCGAGGTCGCCTCCGGGACATCGGACCAGGCCGTCGTGTGCTGCTGGACCGGTACGGGCGCGTCGATCGCCGCGAACAAGGTGCCGGGCGTCCGGGCGGCCCTGTGCGCGGACTCGTACACGGCGGACGGCGCGCGCCGCTGGAACGACGCCAACGTCCTGGCGCTCAGCCTGCGACTGACGTCCGAGCCGCTGCTGAAGGAGATCCTCGACGCCTGGTTCGCCGCCGAGGCCAGCGAGGACGCCGACGACCGGGCGAACGTGGACCGCGTCGGACGCCTGGACGGCGGCAGGACCGCTCCCTAGACCGCCCCCAGGCCGTACGCAGGGACGGCGGCCCTAGTCGGCGACGGCCGCCGGGTCGAAACCGGCGTCCGCGAGGACCGTGGCAGCGGCACCGCGACCGACCTGCGCGAGGCCGACGAGCAGGTCGTCGCAGTCGATGAGGTCGCCGCCGCCCTCTTCGGAGCGCGCCTCCGCGAGGGCGATGGCCTTGCGGGAGTAGGGCGTCCACGCGATCCGCTCGGCCGCCTGGGAGGCCCCCATGCTCAGCCGGGTCGCCACGGACTGGTGGACGGTCCCGGGCGCGACCCCGGCGTTCCGCAGCAGCCGAGTGGCGCTGTTGTCCTCCACGGTGAGGCCCCACAACAGGTGCTCGGTGCCTATGTAGTTGTTGCGGTTCTGCACGGCCGCCCGCTTGACGTGCGCCATCGCCGTGCGGAGACCTTCCGTCATCGTCTCGGGGCTGTAGCGCTTGTGCGGGGCGTGGAAGCGCTGCTGCACGGCCTGCCGGGTCACTCCGAGGGCCGCGCCGATGTCCGTCCAGGAGCAGCCGTGCATACGGCAGTGCTCGACGTAGTCCTCGACCAGGTCGTCCGCCAGCGCCTGGAGTTGGCCCGATATCTGTGCGGCCGCCGTCAACAGGGCGATCCAGTCGGGTTGTTCCTGTTCTCCGGGACGGTGAGCGGTGGCGCAGGTTCGGTCCACTTCGGCGATGAGGTCGTCAAGATCGGGCAGCGTCATCATGCAAGTACGCCTTGACAGTTCGACATTGTCAAGGCGTACTTGCCTGCGTCATGGACCCGCCGCGGGCGGGGGTTCACCGCTTGTACGCCACTCCCCCGTACACGTCGGTCGGCACCGGGCTCGTGCCGGGGTCCGTGCGCCACAGGGGGCAGGAGACGATGCCCGGTTCGAGGAGTTCCAGACCTTCGTAGTACGCGGCGAGTTGTGCGGGGCTGCGCAGGACGTACGGGACGGCGCCGGTGTCGTCGTATCCGTCCTGGGCGCGCTTCAGCTCCTCGTCGGTGTTCGTGCTGTCGTAGTGCACGAAGTAGCTGCCCGGGGGGAGTGCCGCCTGGAGACGGCTGACGATCGACTTGGCCTCCTCGTAGTCCTGGATGTGCCCGAGGATGCCCATGAGCATCAGCGCGACGGGCTTGTCGAAGTCCAGGATCTTGCCGGCCGATTCGAGGATGGTCTCCGGGTCGTGCAGGTCGGCGTCGACGTAGTCGGTGACGCCCTCGGCGGTGCTGGTGAGGAGGGCCTGGGCGTGGCGCAGGACGAGGGGGTCGTTGTCGACGTAGACGATGCGGGACTCGGGAGCGACCTTCTGGGCGACCTGGTGGGTGTTGTCGTACGTGGGCAGCCCGGTGCCGATGTCCAGGAACTGGCGGATGCCGCGTTCACGGGCCACGAAGGTGACCGTGCGGATCAGGTAGACCCGGGAGGCCTTCGCCATCGCCTCGATGTTCGGAGCGATCTCGCGGTAGGCGTCGCCCGCGACGCGGTCGACCTCGTAGTTGTCCTTTCCGCCCATCCAGTAGTTCCAGATACGGGCCGAGTGCGGCACCGTGGTGTCGATCTTCGACAGCGCTTCCTGGTCGGGGGTGGGGCGGCCGTCTGTCATGGGGGGTCTCCTGCCTCGCATCGTGGTCATCGCCAACCTACCGTCAACTTCCGTGTCTCTCCCCAGAGTTGGCACTCCTGCGCAGGGTGGGCACGGATGGGGTGCGCCGGCTCTCCGATGTCGAGCGTCACGACGGGCACGTGCTGGGCGAGGGTCAGGAACACGCGGGCGTACGCCGCCGTCACGTCCGCCTCCTCCACCTCCCCACCCGCCTCCGCATCCGGCTGCCGCTCGCAACCGGCCGGGAGCGACGCGGTGAGGTGGAGCATGACTCCGTCGCGCTCGGCAACGGCGTCGGCGAAGTCGAGGGCCTGGATCCAGGTCACCCGGGAGCGTCCGCGGCACAGCGGTCCGTGGACGAGTTCCCTGATGACGCTGCCGTCGACGGCGAGGCGGCCCGGGGCGGAGAGCAGTTCGCGGTAGGGCAGGGCGGGATCGAGGTGGTGCGGGGTCGCCGGCATGCGGCGGACCAGGAACCCGAGGTGGGCGAGCCCCACGACGAGGTCGTCCCTGCGGGCGCCTTCATGGCCCTCGACGATCACGGTCCGGTACCGGGTGAGCTCGGGCGGCAGGGTCATCCCCGCCCCTCGGGAGCGGCCCGGCCGGGGACGCCGGCGCGTCCACCGGGCGGCACCGCGCATCCCGGGTCGCGCGGCGGCATACGCATGCCGCTCCCTTCGAGTGATACGAGGCGGGTGACAACCCTCCCAGTGTGGGCGGCTGTTCGATGTCGCGGGAGTCCGCGTCCAGGTTGTCCGGTTGTGCGGGCGTAGTGGCGGAGCGACTGCTTCCGGCATGGCGGAGCCGCTCCGTGAACGCCCGCACCGGGCCGGGCTGCGGGGCAGGGAGCAGGGAGCAGGGAGCAGGGAGCAGGGAGCAGGGAGCAGGTCAGGCGATCAGGAAGTCCGCCTGGCCCGCCTTCGCACCCTCCAGGAACGAGATCATCTCGTCCCGCGAGTAGACCAGGGCGGGGCCCGCCGGGTCCGTGGACTGCCGGAAGGCGACGCTGCCGTCGGGCAGGCGCTTGGCCTCGACGCAGGAGCCGCCGTTGGTGCCGCTCCAGGGCTTGTGCCAGCCCTCGGTGCCGAGGTCGCGGGCGGGCATGCCGTTGTAGATGGGGCCGTCAGTTGCCATGTCACAGCTCCTTACGCAGTGCTGCCAGGATGTCCCTCGTACGGGAGACCGGTTCCGCCTGCACGGACATCCGGTCCAGTACTTCCAGGTAGGTGACGACGTCGGCGGGCTGGTCGACGTACTGGGAGCCCGCGAGGCTTTCGGTGTAGACGATGTCCGGGAGTTCGGAGAATCCGAACCGGAAGTAGTGGAAGGGACCGAAGGCCCCCGGGTGGGGTCCCGCGGCGAAGCGCATGATCTGGATCCTGACCCTCGGGCTCGCCAGTATCTCGATCATCCGGTCGATCTGGGCCCGCATCACCTCGGGGCCGCCGACGGGCCGGCGCAGCACCGTCTCGTCGAGGACGGCCCAGATGGCGGGTGCCTCCGGTTTGGCCAGCAGGTCCTGGCGCCTCAGGCGCAGCGAGACCCTGCGTGCGATGTCCTCCTCGGTCGCGTTGGGGAAGCCCACACGCATGAGCGCGGCGGCGTAGTCCTGGGTCTGCAACAGGCCGGGAACGTACTGCGGTTCGTAAAGCCGGATGACCGCGGCTTCACTCTCCAGGCTGACGTAGGCGCTGAACCACTCCGGCAGTACGTCGCGGTACTTGTACCACCAGCCGGGCTGATTCGCCTCGCGGGCGAGGGAGACGAAGTCCTCGATCTCCGTGGCGGAGACCCCGTAGGTGCGCAGCAACTCCTTCACGTAGGGGATCCGGAGGCCGACCTCGGCCTTCTCCATGCGCCGGACCGTCAGTGCGGTGACCTCGATGGCCCGTGCCGCCTCCTCGAAGGACACTCCGGCCTGTTCACGCAGCTGTCTGAGCCGCTTGCCGAGCACCATGCGCAGGACGGTCGGGGCCGCCGGGGCGCCGCCTCCTGAGCGGGTCTCACTCACGTGCTGCCTCCCGGGACGGGATTCACAGCGTGCAGTGTGCCACGCCGTCTGTTGACACCGACAGGTCCTTGCAGTTCATTCTGAAATTATCAGAACGCCGGTTGCGAGCTGAGTCTGTCGGCCACCATAGTGATCGAGTGACCTGGCGCACATTCGCGGCAGCGTCGATCGAACTCATCCGGCCCGCCCGGGAGTTGGCGCCTCAAGCGGGTACGGGTCAAGCCGCGCGCCGACATGGAGCGAGACCTGGATGGCCGCCGTGACGAACGGACAACCACGAAACCCGGGCAGGGGCGCCAAGGACTCCGGTGGCCCCAACAAGGCCTTGGCGGCTGCCCTCAAGGAAGCGGGGTGCTCGTACGCCTCGCTGGCCCTCCGGGTCAACGAACTGGGCCGCTGTCAAGGGGCGGACACCAACTACGACAAGGCGTCCGTCACGCGCTGGCTCCAGGGCCAGCAGCCCCGTGGCAACACCCCGGAGGTCATCGCGGCCGTCCTCGGCGAGCGGCTGGGGCGCCAACTGACGCCCGCGGACCTCGGTTTCCCGCTCGACGGTGGGCGGCCCGTCGTGGGGCGGGCGCTCGTGTACGGAGAGAACGTGGCGGAGACACTGCACACCCTGGTCGAACTCGGTTCCACCGACATCTCCCGGCGCACCCTGCTCGGTGCGGTCCCCTTCGTGCCGGGTGCCTTGATGGGTCCTCAGCGGGCCTGGCTGTTATGGCTGCTGGAGAGCCAGGACGGCGCCACGGACCGGCTCGCGCCCGTGGCCGACGCCGGGCCCACGGAGCAGGTCCACGCGATGATCGCCATGTTCGACGAGATGGACAACCACTACGGCGGCGGTGGGGTGCGCACGAGCATCGTGCAGTATCTGTCCGCCGAGGTCGTCCCCATGCTGCAGCAGCGCGGCACGACCGAGCGGCGGCGCCGGGAGCTGTTCGCCGCGGGGGCCCGGCTCGCGGCGATGGCGGGCTGGAGTTCGTACGACGCCGGGGAGTACGGGCTGGCCCAGCGCTACATGACGCAGGCGCTGCGGCTGTGCGCGGAGGGCCGCGACCGAGTACTGGGTGGGCAGATCCTCGCGGGTCTGTCCCACCTGGCGACCAACCTGGGCCGGCCCGACGAAGGGGTGGCGCTGGCCCGGGCCGGTGTCGCCACCGCGCGCGACGCCGGCAGTCCGCTCGGGCTGATGCGCCTGCACGCCATGTCGGCGCGCGCCCACGCGGCGCTCGGCCGGCCCCGGGAGACCTCCGAGGCCCTGCGCACCGCCGAGAAGCAGCTGGACGCGAGCCGCGGGGCTGCGCAGGAGTCTCCGTGGGTCCGCTTCCTCGACCAGCACTACCTGCAGGCCGAGTCCGCCGTGTGCTTCCGCGATCTGGGGCTCGCCGCGCAGGCCGAGCAGACCGCGAGCGAGTCCGTGCGCGTCCACGCCGACCGCCGTCGGCGCCAGGCCATCAGCCGGTCGGTACTGGCGACGGCCCAACTCCAGCAGAACCGGCTGGACGAGGCCGTCGCCACGGCCACGGAAGCACTCGACGCGCTGAGCGGCGTCCACAGCGAACGGTCGATCCAGGCGCTGCGCGACTTCAGAAGGCGCCTGGCCTCCCGCCGTGACGAGCCGCTCGTGAAGGAGTTCGAGCAGAGGTCGCGACTGGTACTGGGGGTGGCGGCTTGACCAGCACACCTGATCGACTGTCAGTAGCCGTACGGGGTGGGCGCGTTCTGCGCGCGGTCGACCGGGAGGTTGGCGCCGGAGATTCCGCTGGACCAGTCGGACAGCAGGAAGACGACCGCGCGGGCCACCTCCTGCGGCTCGACCGGCGCCCCACCCGGCAGTTCGGCGTCCGTGAAGGCCGCGTACGCCTTGGGGCTCTCGGTGCGCATACGGTCCCAGCGGCGGCCGGGGATGAGCATCGAGCCCGGCGAGACCGCGTTGACGCGGATGCCGTCGGGGCCCAGCTCCCTGGCCAGCGAGGCCGCCAGGTGGATCTGCGCGCTCTTGGCGGTGCCGTACTGGGCGTGCGGTCCCGGTTTCCAGCCGGAGATCGACGAGACGATCACGACGGAGCCGCCTCCGGCCGCGCGCAGGTGCGGAAGCGCGGCGCGGACCAGTCGTGCCGTGTGCCCGACGTTGGTCTCCCAGGTCGCCGCCCAGTCCGCCGCGTCCGCCCGCTCGAAGCCGCCGCCCTGCGAGCCGCCGACACAGGCCACCACGCCGTCGAGCCCGCCGAAGCGTGTCGCCCCGTGCCTGACGAAGCCCTCCAGCCGCCCGGGCTCGGTGACGTCGAGCGCGTCGGTGAACAGACGGTCGCGCACCGGGGCCGCCAGGGACGCGCCCAGCGTCCGGAGTCCCCGCCCCGTCCGTGCGCAGGTTCCGACGTACGCCCCCTCGGCGAGCAGCAGCCGCACGATCTGTTCGCCGAGCCCCCGGCTGCCCCCGGTGATCAGGACCCGCTTGTCCCGCACACCGGGCCATCCGGCGCCGCCGCGCCGCTCACGGGCGGCCGCGCCGTCGTTCACGTTCACCATGGCGGCGAACATACAGCGCACATCACTACATTCCCGCGACTGAACAACCCTTTCACCACCTCGACCCAGCTGTGTCCGGTGCTGTTGTCTTCGACAACAGCACCGGCGGCCGCCACCGAGGCGGGCCGTAGACGTAAGGAGGCACACGATGACGGCACCCAGCGTCGGCGTACATCGCCGCCGGACCCCCGCCGCACCAGTCCACGACTCCGGGTGGAGTCCGCGCGCCGCCCGTGCCGCCACCGGGCAGGGCGACGGCTCGGGGTTGTTAGCCGACGGGGTGACGCTCCCTTGATCTCGCTCAGCAGGCCGCCGCGTCTCCTCCAGGTCGCCGTGGCCGCGCACCCGTCGTCCGCCGCCGGAGTCCGCCGCATGGTCGCCGCCCACCTCGAACTGTGGCGGCTCACCCACCTCATCGACGACACCGTTCTGGCCACGGACGAGCTGGTCGCCAACGCGGTACGGCACGCGAGCACGAACCCCTCGGACACCGTCGGCGTGTCCCTCGAGCACTCCGGCGGTGAGGTACGCGTCACGGTCACCGACTCGTCCCCCGTGTCGCCCCGGCCACGGACGCCGGACGCCGGTGCCGAGACGGGCCGCGGACTGTCGATCGTCGAGGCACTGGCCGACGACTGGGGTGTCGACCCGCCCGGGCCCGGTGACATCGGCAAGAAGGTGTGGTTCTCGATCACCGTCCGAGGGACGGCATGAGGAGCGCGCCACTCATGGGACACGAACAGACGGCTCCCGTACGGGAGCACGCACTCGCCGCCGAACTGATCCGCAGGATCGAGGAGGAGCACCGGCTGGCCCGCGAGGCCCGGTCGGTGTCCGCCGCGCTCGGCCGGCACCGCATCACCCGCTGCCGCAAGGACAACGCCGAGGCCCTCGAAGCGTTGGTCGCCCGCCACGGCTGGCCCACCTCCGACATGGTAGGCGAACCCGCCTCGACGGCCGCGCTGATGATCCTGCTGCACGCGTCGCACCTGGGCTTCCAACTCAGGTGCCGCGACCTGATCGCGGAGGCCGTCGCGGACGGTGCCTGCCCGGCCGTGCACCACGCGTACATCGCCGACCACTGCGCCGTCGAGATGGGGCAGCCGCAGTTCTACGGCTCGCGCATCAATCCCCGTACACTGCGCCCGTATCCGATCCGCCATCCGCAGACCGTCGACGAGCGCCGCCATGATGTGGGGCTCGGCCCGCTCGGTGACCATCTGCGGGCGCTGCGGGGCGGCCTGGGGGCCACGGGAGAGCTTTGACGGGCGCGGGCCGGCGAGTTGGCCGGCCATGGTGGCGGACGGCCGGCCCGATGGGTGAGGCTGTGCCGATGGAGCAGCAGTGGATCGCGGTCGTGGGCAACAGCCCGGGGGTCGGGAAGTCGACGCTGTGCCGTGCGGTGGCCCGCTGGTTCACCGACGGCGGGGCCACGGTCGATCACTTCGAGGAAGCCGATGTCCTGACCCGTCCCGCCTTCCGCGCGGTGGCCGACGAGTTCGCCGGAGGCCACGGCAGCGTGCGGCCGCGGACGCTGGTCGACGCGAGCCGTGCCTACGCCGAGGAGACCCGGGCGGCCGGGGTGGACGTGCTGGTGACCGATGCCCTGATCCCGTTCATCCCCTCACTCGTGGCCTGGGGCCACGACGAGCGGGCGATCGCCCAGGTCGTGGCCGGCCTCGAAGCGGCGGTCGAGCCGACGCGGGTGACCGTCGTCTACCTGCGGGACGTCCCCGAGAAGGCACTCGGGCGGGCGATCGAGCGCGAAGGCCCCCAGTGGGCCGAGTGGTACGTCGGCAAGCTCGGCAACTCGCCGGGCACGCGTGCCGTCAAGGACGTGGCCTCGGCCGCGGACCATCATCGGGCCGAGACGGAGCTGACGTTGCGGCTGCTCGCCACGACCCGGTGGAACGTGCTCGTGGCCGACGTGGCCGAGCAGGACGCCGAGGAAACCGCACGGCAGGTCATCGGCCGACTCCACGATCTGCTGGGCGGCGGACGCGGGTACGCGTCGGGCGACGCGCAACCCGGTGTCGTCGATCCGTAGGGGCGGCGGCGTACGGCGAGGCCGGTCAGCCGCCGCAGGTGGGTCTCAGTGGCCGCTGATCGCCCGCGGTGTGTACGACCGTTCGAGGTCCTCGATCTCCTTGTCGCTGAGGTCGATGCCTGGGGCGGCGACGGCGTCCTCGAGGTGCCGCGGCTTGGTGGCGCCCACGATGGGGGCCGTGCTCCTGCGCAGCAGCCAGGCCAGGGCGATCTGCGCACGGGGGACGCCGCGTTCGGTGGCGATGCGGCCGACGGTCTCGACGATGTCGCGGTCGCCCTCCCGGTAGAGGGTGCTGCCGAACTGGTCCGTGCGGCTGCGTTCCGTGGTCGTGTCCCACTCGCGGGCGAGGCGCCCCCGGGCGAGCGGGCTCCAGGGCAGCACGGCGACGCCCTGGTCCTCGCACAGCGGCAGCATCTCGCGCTCCTCCTCGCGGTAGAGGAGGTTGTAGTGGTTCTGCATGGACACGAACCGCGTCCAGCCGTTCAGCCGCGCGGTGTACTGGGCCTTGGAGAACTGCCACGCGTACATCGAACTCGCCCCGATGTAGCGGGCCTTGCCCGCCTTGACCACGTCGTGCAGTGCCTCCATGGTCTCCTCGACGGGAGTGTCGGGGTCGAAGCGGTGGATCTGGTACAGGTCCACGTAGTCGGTGCCCAGGCGGCGCAGGCTCTTGTCGATCTCCGTCATGATCGCCTTGCGGGACAGGCCATGGGCGTTCGGGCCCTCGTGCATGGCGCCGTACACCTTGGTCGCGAGGACGATCTCCTCGCGCCGGGCGTACTCCGCGAGCGCCCGGCCGACGATCTCCTCACTGGTGCCGTCGGAGTAGACGTTCGCCGTGTCGAAGAAGTTGATCCCGGCTTCCAGCGCCTGACGGATCAGCGGGCGCGACGCCTCCTCGTCCAGGCTCCATTCGTGGGCCCCGCGGTCGGGCGTCCCGAAACTCATGCAGCCCACGCAGATCCGTGACACGTCCAGACCCGTCGAACCGAGCTTCACGTACTGCATCGTCGCCACTCCTGTCATCGGGGGGTGCTCCTGGGGAGCAGCCTACGAAGCGCACGGGGCGGGAGACGAGGAGTTGAGGTGTGGGCGCGGCGCGCCGGAGGAGCGAACGCGTCGGCGATGCGGCGGTCAGACCCGGTAACGGCGCAGCGCCGGCGTGGCCGTGGCGAGAAGGAGCGTCGCCACGACGACGAGGAGGCCTCCGCCCGCGACGGCCGCGCGGGGCCCGATGGCCGATCCGGCGGTGCCGTGCAGGACGTCGGCGAGGCGTGGGCCGCCCGCGACGACGACCGTGAAGACGCCCTGCATACGGCCGCGCATCTCGTCGGTGGCGGCCGAGAGGAGGATCGCGCCGCGGAACACCATGGAGACCATGTCGGCGGCCCCGGCGACGGCGAGGAAGGCGACCGCGAACCACAGGCTCGTGCTCAGCCCGAAACCCGTGATGGCCACGCCCCACGCCACGACGGCCGCGATGACCATGAGCCCGTGCCGGCGCGCACGGGAGAACGTGCCCGAGAAGAGCCCGCCGAGCACGGCGCCGATGGGTATCGCCGCGAACAGCAGGCCGAGCGCGAGACCCTCCCCGTACGAGGCGTAGGTCTCGGCGGCGAGTTGGGGGAACAGGGCGCGGGGCATGCCGAGGACCATCGCGATGATGTCGGCCAGGAAGGACAGCAGCAGCACCTTGTGCAGCGAGATGTAACGGAAGCCCGCGGCCACCTCGCGCCAGCCGGCCCGGCGTCCGGAACCGGGCGTGGTCAGGGGCGGGAGCGCGGGGAGCCGTACGACCGCCCAGAGCGTCACGCACAGGGCGACGGCGTCGATCAGGTAGAGCTCCGCGAGGCCGATGACCGGAATGAGGGCGCCGGCCAGCAGCGGGCCCGCCACGAGCCCGGTCTGCATCACGGTGGAGCCCAGAGCGTTGGCCGCGGCGAGTTCGCCGGCGGGCACCAGGCGGGCGATGGAGGCGTTGCGGGCGGGTGAGTTCAGGCCGAAGAAGGCCTGCTGGAGGGCGAGCAGCACCATCAGCACGGCGACCGAGCCGAGTCCGGTGACGGCCTGGAGCCAGAAGAGGAGCGAGGTGACCGCTATGCCGGTGTTCGTGACCAGCATGAGTGTGCGGCGGTCCATGCTGTCGGCGACCGCGCCGCCCCACAGCGCGAAGACCATCAGCGGCAGGAGTCCGGCGAGGCTCGCGTAGCCGACCCACGCGGAGGAGCCCGTGATGTCGTAGATCTGCTTGGGCACCGCGACGGCGGTCAACTGGCTGCCGACCGCCGTGACGATGGTCGAGGACCACAGGCGGCGGTAGGCGGGGCGGCGCAGCGGGCGCGTGTCCATGGCCCAGCGGCGCCATCCCCGGCGGCGGGGCGCGTCCGGCCCGCCTGCGCCGCCCGACTCGCCGTCCGGTTCCGTCTCCTTGCTCGTACTGTTCTCGCTCGTGTCCACCGGCGTCCTGGTTGCTCGCTACATCTTTCGGTCCCGGGCATCACTATCGCCCACGGGGCACCGGATTCGGCAGGCGGGTGGCGGACTTCGGCCAGCGACCACCGGTCACAGGTCACCGGCCCCACCGGGTCGCCGGAGCGGCGCGCGCTCAGTCGCCGGTCGTCCGCCCGTCGGCACCCGCGAGCAGCAGGCGGGCCCGCTCCCGTGCCTCCTCCAGCGGGCGCGGGAAGATCCGCAGCCCGTGGGCTACGAGGGCTCCCTCGTGCAGCAGCATCAGAGCCCGCCCCAGGTCCTCGGCCGCGTCGGGTGCGAGGGGGCGGACGAGGTCGGTGAACAGGGTGAGCATCCACGCCTTCTGGCCGGTGATGACCGTGGACGCCGGATGGGCCGGGTCGTCGATCTCCGCGTGGGCGTTGACCATGCTGCACCCGCGGCTGCCGTGCTCCTCCATCCAGTCGCGCGAGGCGTCGAAGACGGCAAGGACCCGGTCCCGCGGGGTGCCCGCCGCCTCCAGGCGCGGAGCGAGGAACCCGCGCCACCGTTCGTCCCGGTCCGCGAGGTACTCGACCACGATCTGCTCCTTGGAGCCGAACCGGTCGTAGAGCGTCTTCTTCGTGACCCCGGCCTCCGCGGCGATCAGATCGACACCCACCGCGTGCAGACCACGCTGGTAGAACAGCCGGCCCGCGGCTTCCAGGACGCGACGGGCTCCGGGCGTCAGGGCCACTCGGTGAGGGGGTTGCACGGTCGTCATGGAGCCAGTGTAGACCGATCTGTATACTCAGCGACGGGTATACAGATCGGTCTACTCATGGGAGGCGTCATGAACGCCCTGCTCTCGATCGCCTTCGTCGTCTCGTGGAGCTCCGGATTCATCGGTGCCAAGCTCGGGGCGGGGAGCGCGGCCGCCCTCACCCTGCTCATGTGGCGTTTCCTGCCGCTGGTTCTCGGCCTCGGCGCGTGGGCCCTGCTCGTGGACCGGGCGTCATGGCGCGGCCTCGGGGCGCGGGAGCTGGGACGGCAGGCGGTCGTCGGGGCGCTGTCGCAGAGCGGCTACCTCCTGACCGTCTACCTCGCGATCCAGCTGGGTGTCTCCAGCGGCACGACGGCCCTGATCGACGGCACGCAGCCGCTGGTCGCCGCCGCACTGGCAGGACCGTTGCTGGGCACGCCCGCGTCCCGCACCCAGTGGGCCGGGCTGGGGCTGGGCCTGGCCGGCGTGCTCGTCGTGACCGCGGCGGACGCCGGGGCCGGGACCGGCACACCCTGGTGGGCGTATCTCGTGCCGTTCCTCGGGATGCTGTCCCTGGTGGCGGCGACGTTCCTCGACCGCCGTTCGCCGAGCGACCTCGCACCGGCGGTGACGATGACGATCCACGCGGGGACGAGTGCCGTCGCGTTCACCGCGCTTGCCGCCCTGACCGGTGCGGCGGCGCCGCCGGCGAGCGGGTCCTTCTGGTCGGCCGTGGTCTGGCTCGTGGTCCTCTCCACCTTCGGCGGGTACGGGTTGTACTGGCTGATCCTCCGGCGCTCCGGGGTGACCCGGGTGAACACCCTGATGTTCCTCATGGCCCCGGTCACCGCCCTGTGGGGCGCCCTGATGTTCGGCGAACCGTTCGGGGCGCAGACGGTGGCCGGCCTCGCACTGGGCGTCCTGGCGGTGGCCGTCGTCCACTTCGGGGAGCGCCGGAACAGCGCTGGCGGGGCGGCTCGACGGGGCGCGGGCACGCGTACCGGCACATCGCTCACGCGCCGGCGATCAGAGTCGCGCCCAGGACCAGCATGGTCACGGCGACGAGACCGTCCAGTACACGCCACGCCGACGGCCGGGCGAGGAAACGGCTGAGGAGGCGGGCGCCGAAGCCGAGCGAGGCGAACCAGCACAGACTCGCGGCGACGGCACCGAGACCGAAGACCCAGCGCAGGGAGCCCCGTTCGGCCGCGACCGAGCCGAGCAGGAACACGGTGTCGAGGTAGACGTGCGGGTTGAGCCAGGTCAGCGCCAGGCAGGTCAGGACCGCCCGCCGGAGCGAACCCGCCGAGCCGGGCTGCACGCGCAGCGACGCCGGGCGCAGGACGCGCCGCGCGGCCAGGACGCCGTAGACCAGGAGGAAGGCGCCACCGACCAGTGCCACCACCGTCATGGCCGACGGCCAGGCCACGACCACGGCACCGACCCCGCCGACCCCGAGGGCGATCAGCACCGCGTCGGAGAGCGCGCAGATCGCCACGACCGGGAGCACCGCGTCCCGGTGGATGCCCTGACGGAGGACGAAGGCGTTCTGGGCGCCGATCGCGACGATGAGGGACAGTCCGGTGCCGAACCCGGCGGTCAGGGCGGTGAGAGAGGCGGTCACCCGCAGGACGCTAGGGGCAGGGCCTCGCACCAGTACAGCTAAAGATTCTTACGTACCATTAGCGCTCGTGATGGCAGACCTTCCGATCGATCTGGTCCGCACCCTGCTCGCGGTGGTGGACGAGGGGACGTTCGACGCCGCTGCCGGTGCTCTGCACGTGACGCCCTCGGCGGTCAGCCAGCGGGTCAAGGCGCTCGAACAGCGCACGGGCAGGGTGCTGCTGGTCCGCACGAAGCCGGTACGGCCCACCGAGTCGGGGGCGGTGATCGTGCGGTTCGCCCGCCAGCTGGCCCGCCTCGAACAGGACGCCCACACCGCCCTCGGCATGACCGGCTCCCCGGAGACCACGCGCGTGTCGATCGCGGTGAACTCCGACTCGCTGGCCACCTGGTTCCTGCCCGCCCTCACGCGGGTGCCCGAGGAGATGCGTGCTTGCTACGAGCTGCGTCGCGAGGACGAGGACCACACGGCACGGCTGCTGCGCGAGGGGCTCGTGATGGCCGCGGTCACCTCGTCGCCGGACGCGGTGGCCGGCTGCTCGGTGCGCGCGCTGGGACGGATGCGGTATCTCCCCGTCGCCTCCCCCGCCTTCTCGCGACGATGGCTCGGCGTGGGGTCGGACGTGCCCTTGCGGGAGGTGATCGCCGACGCGCCGGTGGTGGCCTTCGACCGGCGGGACGACTTCCAGGACGCGTTCGTGCGCCGGCTGAGGCGGGGCCGTGGGGCGAGCTCCCAGCGCCATTTCGTGCCGACGTCCGAAGGCTTCGTCGATGCCGTCGCCGCGGGCCTGGGGTGGGGCATGCTGCCGGCCTCGCAGGCCGAGCCGCTGCTCGACGCCGGCCGGCTGGTCCGCCTGGCACCCGACCGGAGCGCGGACGTGCCCCTGTTCTGGCAGCAGTGGAAGCTCGACTCGCCCGCGCTCACCGCCGTCGCGGAGGCCGTCGCGGCCGCGGCGGCCGAGGCGCTCGACAGCTGACCTGGGCGCCGGGCCGACGGGCCGCGAGACGGAGCCCGGGATCAGGCCCCGGTGCTGAACGGGCCCTCCAGCGCCGCCCATTGGAGCAGCATGATGGTTTTCGCGTCGGCGATCTCGCCCGTCCGGATCATCTCCAGGGCCCGGCGGAAGGGCAGTTCGACGATCTCGATGTCCTCGCCCTCCTCGTCCAGACCCCCGCCCTCGTGCGTACGGGTCGACGGGCCGTACGAGGCCGCGTAGAAGCTCACCCGCTCGGTGACGGAGCCGGGGCTCATGTAGACGTCGAAGACGTGCTGGACCTCGCCGATGGTGTGGCCCGTCTCCTCGACGACCTCGCGCCGCACGGCGACCTCGGGATGCTCGTCCTCCTCGTCGAGCAGACCGCCCGGCGTCTCGACCAGCATCCCGTCGGGGTGGCCGTTGACGTACACCGGGTAGCGGAACTGCCGGGTGAGCAGCACGGTCCGGCGCTCGGCGTCGTACAGCAGCATGGTGGCGCCGTTGCCCCGGTCGTGGGTCTCGCGCTCCTGGGTGCTCCAGGTGCCGTCCGCGTGCTGGAGGTCGAAGGTCGTCGTGCGCTCGACGTACCAGTGGCAGGACAGCAGCTTCACCTCCCGCACCCTGACCCGTGGGTTGCCCGTCAGGTCCCGCCCGACGCGGTCGAGTCCGGTACGGCCCCGGCGGTCCGGGGTGTCGATGCCCGCGGTCATCGCGTGTGGACCGGGTACGAACAGGGAGAACAGGGCGTGCGAGGGCAACAGGCGCAGCGGAACTTGGTCATGTGCCCGCTTCTACCACTCCGGTCCGGCCGGTGTCAGGCGTTCTCCGCACGGGCGGGTTCCTTCAGGGCGTGGAGGCGTCGCGCTGGTGCCGGGCCAGCGTGTGCGCGATGTCGCGCGTGGCCGGGTACAGACGACGGTAGAGCGCGTACAACTCGTCGTACCGGGACCGGAGTCGGGGGTCCGGCGTGACGCGTTCGCGTACGGGGTTCCAGGCGTCCATGTCCGCCGCTCCGAGCGCGCTCGCGGCCAGGTACGCGGCGCCGTAGCTCGCTCCGAGGGTGACGCTCCTGATCTCCTGGTCCAGGCCGGTCACGTCGGAGACGACACGCGTCCACAGGCCGCCCCGGGTTCCGCCGCCGACGGCCACGACCCGGTCGATGCGCGCACCGGCGGCACGCATGGCCTCCACGTTGTGCCGCACACCGAAGGCCGTGGCCTCCAGGGCGGCGCGATAGAGGTCGCCCCGGGTGTGCTCCACCGTCAGCCCGGCGACCAGCCCGCGCGCGTCGGGGTCTGCGACCGGTGTGCGCTCCCCGGCGAAGTACGGCAGCATCAGCAGGCCCCGCGCGCCCGGCCCCGACCGCTCGGCCTCGGCGAGGAGCGTGGCGGTGTCGGGCGCGCCGAACAGCTCCCGCAGCCAGTCGGTGACCATCCCGGAGGTGGCCATACCGCCCGCGAGGCTGCGTGTTCCCGGCAACGCGCCGACCGTGCTCCACAGTTCGGGCACGAGGACGCGCTCGGCCGTGGTGTTGATCAGGAACATGGTGCTGCCGTACATGAGCATCAGGTCGCCGGTGTGCTGGGCATCCACGCTCAGGGCCTCCGACCAGGCGTCGATGGTGCCGGTGACGACGGGGATACCCGACGGGAGCCCGGTGGCCGCGGCCGCTTCGGCGGTGAGGTGGCCGGCGACGTCTCCGGGCCAGCGCAGGGGCGGGAGTTCGAGGTGCGGGGCGATGTGCCGGACCCACGGGTCGTACCAGTCCCGGGACAGGGAGTCGTAGAGCGGCACGGCCTGGCTGGCGGAGTGGTGGTCGAGGACGTAGGCGCCGGTCAGCCGGTGGACGAGGTAGGAGCTGGGCATGTACAGCCGCCGGGCACGTGCGGCCGTCTCGGGCTCCTGCTCGGCCAGCCACACGATCTTCGGGCCCACGGCCTGGGTGGACAGCACGGAGCCACAGCGCTCCAGCACCGCGTCACGGCCCAACTCGTCCTCCAGGCGCGCGATCTGCTCGGTCGCCCGGGTGTCGACGCCGTAGAGGATCGCCGGACGCAGCGGGGTGCCGCACTCGTCGGTGAGCGCGACGCAGGGCCCCATGCCGCTGACGCCCACCGCCGTGACCGGCTCTCCCGACGCGGTCAACTCGAGAGCGAGGGAGGTGAATTCGTCCCACCACACCAGGGCGTCCATCTCCACGTGCCCGGGGCGCGGCCGGCTGACCGTGTGCGGCCGTACGGCGGTGGCCAGCACCGTCCCGTCCCTGTCGACGAGCACCCCTTTGCTGCTGGACGTCCCGATGTCGACTCCGAGCACGGTCATGCGGTCACGGCTCCTCTCACTGCATGGGTACGGCGGTCAGCAATCCTCCCGCTCCAAGCGGCCGCCGACAGCCGGGCGAGAACGGCGTGTTGACACGATGTGGTGCGCCGAGCTTGGCGGAGGCAGTGCCTCCGGGACAGCATGCCTGCATGAAGGGTGATCTCTTTTCCAGCGAGCACATGGTGCAACCGGCGCACGCGCCGGGGATGAGCGTGCAGAACGCGAAGACCATCAGGTACGCCGTCAACGGGGAGATGCTCGCGCGGCAGGGGGCGATGATCGCCTACCGGGGGAATCTGCAGTTCGAACGCAAGGGCCAGGGCGTGGGCGGCATGCTCAAGCGCGCGGTCACCGGCGAGGGGCTGCCGCTGATGACGGTGCGCGGACAGGGCGAGGCCTGGTTCGCGCACGAGGCGCAGAACTGCTTCGTCGTCGACATCGACCCGGGGGACGCGCTCACCGTCAACGGGCGCAACGTGCTCTGTTTCGATCCCACACTGGCGTACGAGATCAAGACGGTGAAGGGTGCGGGTGTCACCGGCGGCGGTCTGTTCAACAGCGTGTTCACGGGCCAGGGCAGGCTCGGGCTGGTCTGCGAGGGCAATCCGCTGGTCATCCCGGTGTCGCACCAGCAGCCCGTGTTCGTCGACACCGACGCCGTAGTGGGCTGGTCGGCCCAGCTGCACACCTCGCTGCACCGGTCGCAGTCCTTCGGATCGATGATCCGCGGCGGCTCCGGGGAGGCCGTCCAGCTGAAGCTGGAGGGCGAGGGCTTCGTGATCGTACGGCCGAGCGAGGCGACCCCGCAGAAGGCCCAACAGCACTGATGTGAGCGTGCCCCGCCGCGGCCGGGCGGGGCACGGGAGCTCGCGTGGACTTTTGATCGAACATTCATCCGAATATCGAGGTAGGCTGGCGTGCATGGCCACGCACCACCCTGGCTCCCCTCTCCAGGGCTCCCTCTTCGACCAGTCCGACACCGTCCAGCTCTCACCGCTGGAGGGGATACGCCGGGTCGCGCTCGGCGCCGGGGCCTGGATCGACCTGCTGCCCGGATGGCTGAGCGGGGCCGACGCGCTCTTCACCCAGCTCGCCGAGGAAGTGCCCTGGCGGGCCGAGCGGAGGCAGATGTACGAGCAGGTCGTCGACGTACCCCGGCTGCTGGCGTACTACGCGGACGGCGATCCGCTGCCGCATCCCGTCCTCGACGAGGCGCGCGACGCGCTCACCGCGCGCTACGCCGGCGAACTGGGCGAACCGTTCGTGACGGCCGGCCTGTGCTACTACCGCGACGGCCGGGACAGCGTGGCCTGGCACGGGGACCGGATCGGCCGGGGCGCCCGCCAGGACACGATGGTGGCCATCCTGTCGGTGGGGACGGCACGCGACCTGGCCCTGCGCCCGCACGGGGGCGGCGACACCCAGCGGTTTCCCCTGGGCCACGGCGATCTGATCGTGATGGGCGGTTCCTGCCAGCGCACCTGGGACCACGCCGTGCCCAAGTCGCACCGCGCGACGGGACCGCGCATCAGCATCCAGTTCAGACCGCGGGGCGTGAACTGACCGGTGCGGCGCACCGGCGCGGGGCCGCCCCCTCCGGCGCGGGATGCTACTTCCGCGCGGCCAGTGCCCGGGTCTGCGAGGTGCGGGCGAGGCGCGGGCCCAGCCAGCGCTTGAAGCGGCGCAGCATTTCCAGTTGTCCGGCGGCGCGGTCGAGCCGGTAGTACAGCTGCGGCGGTACGTACGGCAGCAGCGGGGAGTGGCGCTGGCCGAGGAGGGCGAACATCTGCCGTGGGGGCAGGTGGATGTAGCGCGGGAGGTTCTCGTACCACTGGGCGCTGAGGCGCGCCGCGCTCTGCAGGCGGAGGAGTTCGGCCTTGCGCTCCTGTTCGTACCGGGCGAGCGCGGGTCCGAGTCCGTCGCGGTCGCGCAGGGCTCCGGCGAGGGAGATGGCGTCCTCCAGGGCGAGGGTGGTGCCCGCGCCGATGGAGTAGTGCGTGGTGTGGGCGGCGTCGCCGATGAGGACGAGGTTGCCACGGGACCAGGTGCGGTTGGTCAGGGTGCGGAAGTTCAGCCACTGCGCGGCGCCGTCGGCCCGGTCGCGGCCGATCAGCGGGTGGCCGTCGAGGATGCCGGCGAACAGCTTCTCCAGCAGGGCCAGCCCGTCGGCCTCCGCGGCGCGGTCGAGCCCGAGCCCGGTCCAGGTCTCGGGGGAGCACTCCACGACACAGGTGCTCCGCTCCCCGCTGAACCCGTAGGCGTAGGCCCAGATCCAGCCGTGGTCGGTCTCCTGGAAGGAGAAGGTGAACCTGTCGAAGACCTGGGTGGTGCCGAGCCAGATGTAGCGGTTGCGGCCGAGCCGGACATCGGTGCCGAAGTGGCCGGCGTGGCGCTCGCGCAGGGTGCTGTTGACACCGTCGCCCGCCACGACCAGGTCGGCGTCCGGGATGTCGTCCGCCGTGACCTCGTGCTCGAACTCCAGCCGCACTCCGAGGGATTCGGCGCGCGCCGCGAGCAGACCGAGCATGCGGCGCCGGCCGATGCCGAAGCCCTCGTCGCCGCGGTGGACCGTACGGACGTCGCGGACATGGGCGACTCCGTCGGTCCAGCGGACCGAGTTCTCGTCGACGGCCGCCGCCGACTCGGGGTCGTGCTCGCGGAGCCTGTCGAGCAGCCCGCCCCAGTAGGTCACGCCCCAGCCGTACGTCGAGCCGGCCCGGTTGCGCTCGTGGACGGTGATGTCGCAGGACGGGTCCTGGCGCTTCATCAGGATCGAGAAGTACAGGCTTGCGGGGCCGCCGCCGACGCACGCGATCTTCATGCACACTCCCCTGCATGACACAGAGCGACACAATGAGCACGTAACGTAACAGCAGTGGGTGGCCCCGACGCCGGTTGGCGCGAGCGCGTCACCCGTGTGTCCGCCGCGCCTCGGCGAGGCGAGGGCCGAAGACCGCCCCCGTTACGCGCCCGCGGCCGCCGCCGTACGGCACTCGGGGTGGCCCCATCCCTGGTCGTTCTTCGCGATGGGCTCGCCCGCCGCGTAGGGACGGCCGCACAGGCAGCGGCCGGGGAACTTCGCCTTGATCGTGCGGGAGCTCGCGCCGGCGCCCGTACGGGACGAGGCGCCCTTGCGCGTGGACTTCTTCGGCTTCGAGGAAGTGAGGGTGCCTGCGGGGGCAGAGGGCGGCTCAGGAGAGCCCAGGTCGCTTCCGGCGGGTTCCTGGACGATGGCCGCCTGGCTCGCGGCGCGGTCGGCGAAGTCGTTGAGCCGGTCGCCGTCGACCTGGTGGGCGGGGACGTAGCGGAAGTCGACCGTGCGCCCGCCGAGGAGCTCGTCGATGCGCACGACGAGCTCCTGGTTGGCGACGGGCTTGCCCGCGGCCGTCCTCCAGCCGTTGCGCTTCCAGCCGGGCAGCCACGTGGTGACCGCCTTCATCGCGTACTGCGAGTCCATGCGGACCTCGAGCGGTACGTCCGGGTCGGTCGCCGTGAGCAGCCGCTCCAGGGCGGTGAGTTCGGCGACGTTGTTGGTGGCCTTGCCCAGGGGACCGGCCTCCCAGCGACTGGGGGTCTCCTCGGCGTCGGCGACCACCCACGCCCATCCAGCCGGTCCGGGGTTCCCCTTCGACGCCCCGTCACAGGCGGCCACTACGCGTTCCATGGGTCCGATCATGCCACGACCCGGGACCCGGACCGCCCACGGGTCCGTCGTCCGGCCCGGGCGCCCCGAGCCGGATCAGGTCACATCGCTCGTCCTCGGCACCTCCCCCTCGGTGGTCGTGAGGTCGATGACGGAGAACGACGCGCCCTGCGGGTCGCTGAGGGCCGCGAAGCGGCCGAACGGGGTGTTCATCGGGCCGAAACGGAGAACGCCACCCAGCTCGGTCGCGGTCTTGATCGCCACGTCGCAGTCGTCGACGGTGAAATAGACGTTGATGTACGGCGGCACCTCGGGCGGGAAGTCCTCCGTCATCTTCATGCGGCCCAGGACCGTGTCCTCGCCGACGTCGAACATGCGGAAGTCGACCTGGGGGTCCTCCATCTGCTTCGCGCTGTAGCCGAAGACGGCGGGGAAGAACGCGTCCGACTTCTCGGGCTCGCGGGTGAAGACCTCGGCCCAGGCGTACGCGCCGGGCACGCCCTTCGCCTCGAAGCCCTCGTGGGTACCGCCCTGCCAGGCGCCGAAGACGACGCCGCTCGGGTCACGGGCCAGCAGCATCGAGCCGAAGTCGCCGACCTGCATCGGCTCCATCAGCACCTCGCCGCCGTTCTGCCGGACCTTGGCCGCGGTGGCCTCGACGTCCGCGGAGGCGAGGTACAGGCACCAGGCGGACTGTCCCCCCTGGTCGGACATGGGCGGGACGACGGCGGCGACCGCCTTGCCGTCGACGTACGCCTGGGTGTAGTTGCCGTATTGCGACTGCGCCTCGCCGAACGTCCAGCCGAGTACGTCGCCGTAGAAGCTCTTCGCCCCCTCCAGGTCGGTGAACATCGCGTCGGCCCAACAGGGCGTTCCTTCTGGTTGTACGGCCATGACTGTGGCTCTCTTCGGTTCGACGGACGATTTCTGGTCCCTCGTCTCACGCTAGTCAGCCTCCGCCCGCGCCGCGCGCCGAAAGGGGCGGACCACAGCAAACTGGTAGAAACACGGTGGTCGAGGGGAAGTCGAGGGGATGGGGCAGGCGATGATGCACGCGTGGGAGGTGGGCCGGCCGGGGCCGATCGAGGACGGGCCGCTGCGGTTCACCGAGAAGCCCGTACCGGTGCCCCGGCCCGACGAGCTGCTCGTGCACGTCCGCGCGAGCGGTGTGTGCCGCACGGACCTGCATGTCAGCGAGGGCGACCTGCCCGTGCACCGTCCCGGGGTGACACCGGGACACGAGGTCGTGGGCGTGGTCGCGGCGGTCGGCGAGGACGTCCGCGATTACGCGCCGGCCGACCGCGTCGGTGTGGCCTGGCTGCGGCATACCGACGGCACGTGCGCGTACTGCGTGCGCGGCTCCGAGAACCTGTGCCCCCGGTCGCGGTACACGGGGTGGGACGCCGACGGCGGTTACGCGGAGTACACGACCGTTCCGGCCGCGTTCGCGTACCGGCTGCTCATGGATGCCGACGATGTGACGGTGGCGCCGCTGCTGTGCGCGGGCATCATCGGCTACCGGGCGCTGCGGCGGGCCGCGCTGCCCTCGGGCGGGCGGCTCGGGCTGTACGGGTTCGGCGGGAGCGCGCACCTGTGTGCGCAGCTGGCGGTGGCGCAGGGCGCGACCGTACACGTCATGACCCGGGGTGCGGCCGCCCGGCGACTCGCGCTGGAGCTGGGGTGCGCGTCGGCGGGCGAGCCGTACGACGTACCACCGGAGCCGCTGGACAGCGCGATCCTGTTCGCCCCGGTCGGCGACCTGGTGCCGGTGGCGCTGCGCGCCCTGGACCGGGGCGGGGTGCTGGCGGTCGCCGGGATCCATCTCAGCGACACGCCTCCGCTGCGCTACGAGAGCGAGTTGTTCTACGAGAAGGAGCTGCGCAGCGTCACGTCCAATACCCGTGAGGACGGTAAGGAGTTCCTGGCGCTCGCGGCGCGGTACGGACTGCGGGCGACGACCCATCGGTACCCCCTGTCAGAGGCTGGGCAGGCGCTGCGGGATCTCAAGGCGGGCCGCTTCGACGGGGCGGCGGTGCTGGTCAACGACCTTCCGGCGCGGCACTGAGCGGGGGTACGGCCACCGGTGAACCGCTGTTGCGCCGGTGTGGACTCGTGCGGCGGCATGCCGTCCCCGTTCCGCACGAGTCCACACCGGAACTCCCCCCGTTAACTCCCCCCGGTCGGCTCCCCCTTGTTCCGCGGGCAGTTCCGTTCTACCGTCCCCACATGGTCGGGGCCTCAACGGCCGCTCACCAGGGCCACAACATGTGGGCGGCGGCCGAACCCGGTGAGGTGGGATGATGCGCCCCCGTCTCGCCCTGATCGAGGACGACCTCGACTTCGCACTCATGTGCCGCACCTATCTGGAACGTGAGGGTTTCGTCGTCACCTGGGCGATGGACGCCCGCGCCGGCAAGTCCGTCCTGCACGACGAGTCCATCGATCTCGCCGTCCTCGACCTGGGCCTGCCGGACGGCAGTGGCCTGGAGCTGCTGCGGGCCCTGCGGTCCGCCAGCCGCCTCCCGGTGATCGTCGTCAGCGGGCACGGTGAGGAGGCGGACCGGGTGGCGGGGCTGGAGATCGGCGCCGACGACTACCTCGTGAAGCCGTTCTCGCAGCGGGAGCTGGTGGCCAGGATCCGGGCCGTACTGCGCCGCTCCCAGCCGCCGGAGGAGCCGGACGTGCTCCAGGTCGGGGTGCTGCGGGTGGACACGGGCGCGCGGCAGGCGAGCGCGGCGGGCGTCCTGCTGACGCTGCGCCCCAAGGAGTACGCGCTGCTGGAGGCCTTCGCCCGCTCCCCCGGCCGGGTCCTGTCCGCCGAGCTGCTGCTGGAGCGGATCTGGGGGGCGTCCTGGCAGCAGCCCGCGACGGTGATCGAGCACGTGTACCGGCTGCGCGGCAAGCTCGCCCGGCTGCCCGCGCCCGCACCCCGGATCACCACCGTGCGCGGCTACGGCTACCGCCTCGATCCATGACCGGGGTGAGACCGGACATGTCCGCTGCCCGCTCCCTTCCCGCCTCGGACTTTCGCCGTCTGTTCGACGCGGTGCTCTCCCCGTTGCTCGTTCTGGCGCCCAACTTCACGATCGTGGAGGTCAACCGGGCGTATCTCACGGCCACCCACACCACCCGTGACATCGTCGGGCGGCCCGTCTTCGAGGTGTTCCCCGACAACCCGGACGACCCGTCGGCCGACGGCGTCAGAAACCTGCGCCGCTCGCTGGAGGCGGTGGTGGCGAGCGGATGCACGGACACGATGGCGCTGCAGCGGTACGACATCCCCACCGGTGACGACGGCGCCTTCGCGGAACGGTACTGGAGTCCCGTCAACACACCGGTCCTGGACGCCGGGAACAACGTCACGCACATCATCCACCGCGTCGAGGACGTCACCGAGTTCGTGCATCTGCGCCGGGTGGGACGCGAGCAGGAACGGGCCGCCGCCGAGGCGCAGACGCGGGCCGAGGGCATGGAGATCGACCTGTTCGTACGGGCCAGGGAGATCCGCGAGGTGAACGAGCAATTGCGCCACGCCAACCTGGAACTCGACGCGGCGGGACGGCAGTCGCGGGAGGAGCAGCGGGCCAAGGACCGGTTCATCGCCACGCTCTCGCACGAGCTGCGCAATCCGCTCGCCGCCGCCACGGCGGCCACCGAACTGCTGTCCCTGGACCTGCCGGACGGCCACCCCGCCCTTTCGGTGCTGGAGCGCCAGCTGGCCGCGCTCGCCCGGATGAGCAACGATCTGCTGGACGGCACCCGGGCGGTGACCGGACGGCTGGAGCTGGTCCGCGAGCGAACGGACCTGCGGACGGTCGTGGACAGCACGTGCGCCGACATCCGGGGTCTGTTCGCGCACGAGAACCGCACGCTGGACGTGCGGGTGCCCGCGGAGCCGGTACTGGTCGACGGAGACCGGCTGCGACTGGCGCAGGTCCTGACGAACCTGGTCTCGAACGCGCTCAAGTACACGCTTCCGGGCGGCCACACGACGGTCCGGCTCACCATGCGACGCCAAGAGGCCGTCCTCTCGGTCGAGGACGACGGAATCGGCTTCGCCCCCGGGCAGGCCGAGGAGCTCTTCGGCGTCTTCATGCGCGCGGCACCCACCGGTCCCCGCACCCCCGAGGGCCTGGGCCTCGGGCTCTCCGTCGCCCGCACCATCACCGAACTCCACGACGGCACGATCACCGCCCACAGCGACGGTCCGGGAAGGGGCGCCGCGTTCACCGTACGGCTCCCCCTGCCCTCGTCCACCACCCCCGAGCCGCCTCTCCCCAAGCCCCAGGCGCCCAAGCGGCGTGAGCTCGCCATCCTGATCGCCGAGGACAACGCGGACCTCGCCGCGACGTACCGCACCCTGCTGGAACGCCACGGTCATTACGTCACCACCGTGCACACGGGCTCCGACGCCCTCACGGCCACCGAGTCCCGGCTCTTCGACGTCGTGCTGTGCGACCTGGGCCTTCCCGACATCGACGGCTACACGGTGGCCCACCGCATCCGCTCCCGTCCCCACGGCGCGAAACTCCGCCTGATCGCCGTCTCCGGTTTCAGCCGCCACTCCGACCACGCCCGGTCCCGGAGCGCCGGCTTCGACGTCCACCTCTCCAAGCCGCTGCCGCTGGCGGACCTGCTGGAGCTGCTGGACCCGGTGGAGGACTGACGCGTTGGAGGACTGAGGGGGCGGGGGCGCGCTCCGCGGATCACGGCAGTTGCTGTTCCGCCCAGATGATCTTGCCGTCGGGGGTGTAGCGGGTGCCCCAGCGGTCGGTGAGCCGGGCGACGAGGAAGAGGCCGCGGCCGCCCTCGTCCTCGGTTCGGGCGCGTTGCAGGCGCGGGGAGGTGCTGCTGCCGTCGGAGACCTCGCAGATGAGGGTGCGGTCGCGCAGGAGGCGGAGCTGGAGGGGGCCGGTGGCGTGGCGGATGGCGTTGGTGACGAGCTCACTGGCGACGAGTTCGGTGGTGAAGGCCAGGTCGTCGAGGCCCCAGGCGGACAGCTGCTCGGTGACCGCGACCCGCGCGCGGGAGACCACCGCCGGGTCGGTGGGGAGGTCCCACTGGGCCACGTGGTCCGCGCCCAGGGCGTGGGTGCGGGCGACAAGGAGGGCCACGTCGTCGTTCGGGCGGGCCGGAAGCAGGGCGTCGAGGACCGCTTCGCAGGTTTCCTCGGGTTCCCGGTCGGGGCAGGCCAGGACGGTGCGCAGCCGGTCCAGGCCGTTGTCGATGTCCCGGTGCCGGTCCTCGATCAGGCCGTCGGTGTAGAGGACGAGCTGACTGTTCTCGGCGAGTTCCATCTCGACGGTCTCGAAGGGCATGCCGCCGAGGCCCAGGGGCGGGCCGGACGGCAGGTCGACGAAGTCCACGGTTCCGTCGGGGCCGACGATCGCGGGGAGAGGGTGCCCGGCGCGGGTGAGGGTGCAGTGCCGGGACACCGGGTCGTAGACCGCGTACAGGCAGGTGGCGCCGACGATGCCGGAGTCGGCGTGGGCGTTCTCCACCGCCCAGCCCTCCCCCCGGTCGAGGCGTCCCACCAGGTCGTCGAGGTGGGTGAGGAGGTCGTCGGGCGGCAGGTCCAGGGAGCAGAAGTTGTGTACGGCGGTGCGCAGCCGGCCCATGGTGGCGGCGGCGTGCAGGCCGTGGCCGACGACGTCTCCCACCACCAGCGCCACCCGTGCGCCGGACAGCGGGATGACGTCGAACCAGTCGCCGCCCACCCCGGCCTGCGCGGGCAGATACCGGTAGGCGACCTCGACGGCGCTCGGTTCGGGGCGGCCGCGGGGCAGCAGGCTGCGTTGCAGGGCGAGCGCGGTGTTGTGCTCGCGGGTGTAGCGGCGGGCGTTGTCGATGCTGATCGCGGCCCGGCCGACCACTTCCTGGGCCAGGGACAGGTCGTCGTCCTCGAAGGGCGCGGGCTTCTCGCAGCGGTAGAAGCTCACCATGCCGAGGGTCGTACCGCGCGCCCGCAGCGGCACGGTGATCAGCGAGTGGACGCCTGCCGCCAGCACCCGTTCGAGCCGTTCCGGGTCCTGGGCGATCCAGCCCCTGGCCGCTGACAGGACGGGTTCGAGCACCGACTGTCCGGTCTCCCAGCTGCGGGCCTGCGGTGTGGAGCCGACGAACGGGAACAGGTCGCCGACCTCGTACAGGTGGGAGTCCTGGTGGATGGAGTCCAGCGCGACCCTGCGGAGCATGGATCCGGGCCCCAGCGGCCCGGGCTCGTCGCCGTGCAGCACGGAGTCGGGCAGGTCGACGGCGGTGAAGTCGGCGAAGCGGGGGACGGTCACCTCCGTCAGTTCCTCGGCGGTGCGGGTCACGTCCAGGGTGGTGCCGATGCGGACGCTGGCGTCGTGCAGCAGCTCCAGGCGCCTGCGGGCCAGCACGGCGAGCCGGCCGACTCCGGGCTCCCCCACGAGCAGCAGCCATCCCTCGGCACCGGATTCGTCACGGGTGTCGTCCGGCCGGCCCGCTGGGGGCGCGAGCGTCGCGGGAACGGCTGGGGGCGTGAGCGTCGCCGGTGCCGGCGGCGCGGTACCGGACAGCGGCTTTACGGCCCGCGTCCTTCCGGGCGGCGCTGTCGTGGCGCCCCCGGTCACCGTACCCGGGGCGGCCGTCGCCGCTTCCGGCGCATCGGTCCCCCTGACCTGTACGGTCGGCCCGGCCGGGGTGGTGAGCTCGATGTGACGCAGGCGCGGGCCGCCCAGGACGCGGGCCTCGACGACCACGCCCGTCTCGCCCGCGGCGCCCATGATCGGGCGCCGCATCAGGGTCGCCACCCTGCCGCCGGAGAGGGCCACTTCGTCGAGGGTGCGGTGCGGTGAGGCGATGAGTTCCTCGGCCTTCTCGCGCAGTACGGCCAGGTCGATCCTGCCGAGACCGTCGCCCTCGCGGCCGTCGCCCGGTGCCCAGGGCGGGTGCTCGGGCTGCCGCGGCCAGTCACCGGTGCCGCCGTTCCCTCGCGAGGCCATGCGGTACGCGGCGAGCAGCGCCCGCTCGCGCTCCGTGGACTGCTCCAGCAGCCGCGCCTCGATGCCGTGCGCGGCCTCTCGCACCAGCCGCACCATGGCGGGGTCGCCGTCGTCGCGGAGGCAGGTGAGGTCGAGGATCGCCTCGATCCGCCCGCTGAGCGGGTTCCGCACCGGTGCGCCGGCGCAGGCGAACGACGACAGGCAGTCGGCGAAGTGCTCGCGTCCGACGACATACGTGGGCCCCCGCTCGGCCAGTGCGGTACCGACGCCGTTGGTGCCGACGGCGTCCTCGGACGCGCAGAAACCGGGCGCGAAGTTCACGTCGTCCAGGCGGGCGCGCAGCTGACGGTCACCGCCGTGCCGCTGCACCATGCGGGCCTGCCCGTCGCAGAGCACGACCGTCATGCTCACGTTCGCGAGCGAGGCGGTCAGGTGCTCCAGTACCGGGTCGGCCGCACGGAGGAACGGGTCCTCCATCACCAGGTCCGGCGAGTAGGGGACCACCAGCTGGTGCGGCTCGAGTCCCGCGGAACGACATCGCTTCCAGGAGTCGAGCACCGAGTCCCGGACATCCGAGTCGACCCGCGCCCCGGCCAGAAAACGCTCATGGGCATCGACGAGACCGCCGATGTCGTCCCAGGCGACGGACAACGGGATCACTTCCCTCGCCCGGAGGCGGCCCCGCAGCGCACCGCCGCTCGGCTTGCCTGGCGGGGAAATCCTCCGAGCCACTTCACCCTAGTCCTCGTTTGATGCAAGTCACAAATGTTGAAACGTGGCCCGGGACCTCGTCCTGCACACGTCAGTCCGTCGCCCGGTCTGATAATTTCGGCGGCGCTCGCTCTTCTCAGCGGGCGCTCCCTTCCCTCGAGTTGTCAGGCGTCACATGTCCCCTCCGCGGTCGCGTCGTGCGGCGCCACCGCGTGCCCGGGACGGGTGGGTGCGTCTGTGCCTCACGCTCCTCGTGGTGTCGGCGACCTTCGGGCTGTTCTGCGTGAGTGCGCCGACGGCAGGCGCCGCCGAGCACGGTGTGCCGTCGACGGTGCCGTCCCGGGTGTCCGCTCCGTCGGACGGGCTGTCGGACGTGCCGTCGTCCTCACCCCTGACGGCGCACTCCTCGGCCCCGGACGAGCGTCCGGAGGCCCTGGCGCCCCGCCAGGCGGAACGGGAGCCCTGTGAGGAGGGCCCTGGCGACCACCACTGCGACAGCGCCGATCACCACGGCGTGCTCGCCCATACGCCGCTCGTGGGCGCGGACCGGGCCGCGTCGCCCGGACAGCCCGCGACCGCTGCGGGGGTCGGGGCGCTCGACCCGTCCCGCGAGCCGGGCGCCGCCCGCCCTCCGGATCTCCACGAACTGCAGCTGCTTCGGGTCTAGGCCGATCCGCGTACCAGCCGGCCATCCCACTCGAACACCGCTCGCAGCACCGCCCTGCCCTCGACGGCACGGCGGGGAGAAGGACATTCCCATGGGTACATCGAACGCCAAGGCCAGGAGCGCGGAGCGTCGCGCCCGCGTCGAGGAGATGCGCAGGGCCGAGCAGGCCAGTGAGCGGCGTGCCCGCCTGCTCACCCTCGGTGCCGCCACCGTGATCCTCGCCGGGCTCGTCGGCGGCGGGTGGTTCCTGTTCGCCGCCGCCGAGGACAAGGAGGAGGCGAAGGCCGCCCCGGTCAAGGGTGTGAAGAGCTGGTCCAAGCTGACTCAGAACCACGTGACCGCCAAGGTCGACTACCCGATGAGCCCGCCGGTCGGCGGCGACCACAACCAGGTGTGGGTCAACTGTGACAAGCAGGTCTACACGAAGGCCGTGCCGAACGAGAACGCCGTGCACGGGCTGGAGCACGGCGCCGTCTGGATCACGTACAACGACAAGGCGTCCGAGGCGGACGTCTCCCGGCTGACCGACACGGTCGAAAAGACGACGTACACGTTCATGAGCCCGTACGAGGACCAGACGTCGCCCGTCGTCCTCAACGCGTGGGGCAAGCAGTTGAAAGTGGACTCGGCGTCCGACGCCCGGGTCCAGAGGTTTCTCGACAAGTACGTGCAGGGCGAGCAGACGCCGGAACCGGGTGCCGCGTGCACGGGCGGGATGACTCCCTGAGACGTTGCGGGGCGTCCGGGACAACCGGGCGCCCCGTGGCCGATGCGTGTCTTCCCCCTGCGGCCCTCCTGTGCTTGCCTGGGGAGCCGTTTTCCGGTCGCCGGGGCGGGAGTTGCCGTATGCGGAAGCCGTGGATCGTGGGGGTGCTGCTCGCCGGAGTGCTGCTGGGCGCCTGCGGGGACCCGACGTCCGGACCCGAGACGGCACCGGCATCGGCGACCGCGCCCAGCGCACCGAAGACACGCGCCCCGAAGAAAGGCGCCCCCAAGACCAGGGCCCCGAAGAAGGCACCCGTCGTGCTCTACCTCGGCGACTCCCTCGCCATGGAGAACCAGAAGGTGCTCGGGCAGCAGCTCCGCGACGACCTCGGCGCCCGCTACACCAGCGCCCCCTACTCGGGCACGACACTGTGCGACTACCTGGAGGGCACCGGCGACAGGTCACTGGTGCCCCCGCGGGACAAGGCGGCTGCCCTGGTGCGCGAACTGCGCCCGGACTTCGTGGTGTTGCAGTTCTGGGGCAACGCCTGGGGCTACACGCCCTGCATGGACGGCATCACCTACGGCAAGGCCGAAGGCAGGTACTTCTCCCGGTACGCCGATGACGCCGAGCGGCTGACGGAGCAGATCGCGGACGCGGGCGGAGCGCGCCGGCCGGCGATCGTGTGGGTGCTGCAGGGGCCCGACCCGATCACTCCTGACCGGGTGCGCCGCGTCAACGCCCTCTACAAGAAGCAGGCGGACGCCTCGGACGACCTCGTCGCCGACGCGGGCAGGGCGGTGAGCCCGGCCTCGGCCCGCTACGCCTGGGCTCAGTACCTGCCGTGCACGACGTACGAGCGGGAGAACTCCGCGTACTGCACACAGTCGGACCGGGGCCGCGCCGCCCTGCACCGTGACGACGACTACCTGCACTTCTGTCTGGCGCCCACGACGTCGAAGCCGAAGCCGTGCCCCGTCCGCTCCCCCGGCATCCTGCGCATGGCGCGGGAGATCTCGCGGACGGTCGGGGAACACGCCGGGTGAGCCGGAGTTCCGTCAGACGCGCCGGAGTTCCGTCTCGATGAGACGGTTGAGGTGCCGACGGGCCTCTTCCGTGCTGACGGGTGGCTCCTGACGCAGGCGCTGAAGGGCCAGGCCGTCGGCGAGCGCGGCGAACCGGACGGTGAATCCGTCGAGGTCGTCACAGGTGAACTCGCCGTCGTCCACGCCCCGTTCGGTCAGCGACCGGATCCGGTGATGCCAGGCCTGGTACCGCTGGGCCTGGCCCCGGGCGAAGCCTTGGTCCGGGGCCTGGTCGGCGGCGTTCCAGTAGTCGAACCACATGCGCCAGTGCCGGTCGGTGTCCTCGGTGAACAGCGCGTCGACCAGCAGCCGCAGCGCCTCGGCCGAGTTCGTGGCCCGCTCGGCGGCCTCGCTGAGTGCCGCGTAGTACCGCTCGATGTTCAGCACCATCGCCTCGGTGAGGACCTCCTGGACGCTGCCGAAGTGGTAGGTGACCGTGCCCACGGACACGCCGGCCGCGGCGGCGACGTCACGGACGCCCACCGAGGCGTAGCCGCGCTCGGCGATCAGCGGAACGGCCGCCTCGACGATGAGACGGCGGCGCACCTCGGTGGGCTGGCGGGTCCGGTCGGCGGCGGCGACGGCACGGCGGGAGGACCGGGCGGCGGGTGCGGACCGCTGCGCCCGCGGCGGCTCGTCGGCCGTCATCCGGACGTCCTCGGGGTGGTGCGGTGCCACTGGCGCTTGGCCACTGTCTCTCCGTTCGACCGTGCTTCGATGCGGCTGTCCATGATGAAGTCCGCGCGCGTCGCCCGCAGCTCGGTCCGGGTAACGATCTCGGCGTCCCAGCCGTCCCCGTGCTCGTCCCCGTCCCCGTCTCCGCGCCTCAGCCGGATGGTCCATGTGGAGACCGCCGAGGCGGACAGCGGGTCGTCGGAGCGGATCGTGTACGTCTCCAGCGCGCTCTCCTCGTAGCGCAGACCGTCCGGGTACGTGCGCGACCCGCCGTAGTTGGGGTCGACTTCCAGCCGCCACTCCCCCGCGGCGACGTCGTGCGTCACGAGCCGCTCGGGGCGCGGGTGGGCGGGCCGGTCGTACGTCACGGGCAGCGGTGCCGCCTGCTCGGGCTCCTCGAAGCGGACCGGCCGCTCGTCGGCCGTCTCCCGCACGGGCAGGAGTACGGCGCTGTCGGCGGGGACCACCCTGAGCTCACCGCGTTCGCCGTGCGGCCACACCCACGGCCAGTAGGCGTCGGAGAGGGCGATCCGGATGCGGTGGCCCGGCGGGAAGGCGTAGCCGCTGCCGTTCAGCTCGAACTCGACCGTCTCGTACGTGCCCGGCCTCCACTCCGCGGTCCGGTCGCGGCCGTGCCTGCTGAGCAGGTTGAGGACGCCACGGGTGACGAGGGTGGAGGAGCCGTCGGGTGCGACGTCGCAGAGGCGGGCGATGACGTGGGCGCGCGGTGTGGTGCTGTCGAGGCGGAGCCTCAGGCGCGGGCGGCCGAGGATCTCCACCCGGTCCGTGAGGGGCGTCGTGTCGAAGCAGACCGACCGGCCGTCCTCCTCGCGCTGGTCGGGCGGCAGGTCGCTCGCGTTTCCGAAGGGGAAGAAGCGGCCGGCGTCGACGCCGGTGTGCTGGGGGGAGCGCACGGGCACGGGGGCGCTGTCCGGGCCGAGGGCTCGTTCGTCCCAGGTGACCGTCGGCGAGGGCCAGTGGCGCTCGGCCACCCAGCGTCCGGGCAGGATGTCGTACGACGTGGCGGGCGGGACCGGCTCGGTGAGCCAGGCGCGCAGCAGGGGCTCGTCCATGATCCCGGTGTCCTGGTCCTTCAGGTGCTGGTCCCACCAGCGCAGGGTCTCCTGGAGGAAGCCGATGGCGGGGCCGGGCGGGAGGCCGCGGTCCGGGTACTGGTGCGACCACGGGCCGATGAGCCCGCGGACGCGGTCGCCCGGAAGGTTTTCCACCAGTCGGAGCACGGTGTCCCGGTAGGGGTCGTTCCAGCCGCCCACGGCGAGGACGGCCGCGTCCACGGCTCCGTAGTCCTCGCAGACGCTGCCGTGCCGCCAATAAGCGTCGCGCTGCTGGTGGTCCAGCCAGGTGTGGAGGAACGGTTCGAGTGCGCCGAGGCGTTCGCGCCACATGGGCAGCCAGCGGTCCGCGCCGACGTTCGCCGGGTCCGGCGGGCGGGACGCGAAGGCGAGCATGGTGCCCGCCCAGGCGAGCATGTCGACGCCGAGGACGGCGCCGCCCGTGTAGTGGACGTCGTTGTCGTAGCGGTCGTCGGTGGAGCAGACCGTGACGACCGCCTTCAGGGGTTCGGGGGCGAGGGCGGCGATCTGGAGGGAGTTGAAGCCGCCCCAGGAGATGCCGAACATGCCGACCTTGCCGGTGCACCAGGGTTGTACGGCGAGCCAGTTGACGACGTCGACGCCGTCGGCGAGTTCCTGTGCGTCGTACTCGTCGCCGGGGGTTCCCTCGCTGTCGCCGTGCCCACGGATGTCGACGCGCACGGAGGCGTAGCCGTGTCCGGCGTACCAGGGGTGGCGCTGGGCGTCGCGGGGCGCGGTCCAGTCGGTCTTGCGGTACGGCAGGTATTCGAGGAGGGCGGGCACGGGGTCGATCTCGGCGTCGGCGGGCCGCCAGACGCGGGCGTGCAGCCGGGTCCTGCCGCCCTGGGTGGGGATCCAGACGTCCTCGCGGACGACCTGGCGGTCGAACCGTTCGCGGTACTTCACGCGTTTCCTTCCGTTACGGAGGGGCTCCAGCGGCGAACGCGGTGGCCGTCACCGTGGTCCGTCCACATGTCGTCCGCTTCGGCGGCGTCGGCCCAGTCGGTGACGTCGTCGTGGAACGGCCGGGCGTCGGGGTCGGGTTCGAGGGCGGCCGCCATCAACTGGCGGGTGTAGGGGTGTCCGGGCGAGGCGAACACCGCCTCCGTCGGGCCCTCCTCGACGACCACACCGTGCCGCAGGACGGCCACGCGGTCCGCGATGCCCCGGACGACGGCCAGATCGTGGCTGATGAACAGGCAGGCCAGGCGGCGTTCGCGCCGCAGGTCGTCAAGGAGTCGGAGCACCTCGGCCTGGACGGAGACGTCGAGGGCGGTGGTGATCTCGTCGGCGATCAGCACGTCCGGTTCGCCCGCCAGCGCCCGGGCGATCCCGATGCGCTGGCGCTGGCCGCCGGAGAGCTGGGCGGGCAGCCGGTCGGCGAGCGCCGGGTCGAGGTGTACGTCGGAGATGAGTTCGCGGGCCCGTACCGAGGCCTCGGACGCACTGCTCGCCGCGCCGAAGAACCGCAGCGGGCGGCGGACCGTGTCGCCCACGGAACGGCGCGGGTTGAGGGAGGTGTCGGCGTTCTGGAAGACGAGCTGCACCCTGCGCCGCAGGGAGAGGGGCCGATTCCCGGCGGACCGTGCCAGGTCGCCCGACTCATGGGTCAGGGTGCCGCCGGAGGGGGTGCGCAGGCCCGCGAGCGTCCAGGCGAGGGTGGACTTGCCGCTGCCCGACTCGCCGACGAGGGCGAGGACTTCGCCCCGGCGGACGTCGAAGGAGACGCCGTGCACGGCGCGCGCGGAGCCGTAGTCGACGGTCACGTCCCGGGCGGACACGGCCACCGGTGCCTCGGCCGCTACCTCCGCCTTGGCCCGCACTTCCCGCTCCCCCGTCTCGCTCACGAGCGCGAGCCCGGTGTCGTCGAGGCGGGGGACGCTGGCCAACAGGCGCCTGGTGTACGGGTCCTGGGGCTTGGCGAAGAGCGCGCGCGTGGGCGCCGACTCCACGACCCGGCCGGAGCGCAGCACGGTGACCTCGTCGGCGAGGTGGGCGACGACGCCGAGGTCGTGACTCACCAGCACCGCGGCGAGGCCGAGTTCGTCGCGCAGGCCGGCGATCAGGTCGAGGACACCGCGTTGGGTGACGACGTCGAGGCCCGTCGTCGGCTCGTCGAGGACGAGGACGTCGGGGCGGGCCGCGATGGCCATGGCGATGGCGACGCGCTGCTGCTGGCCGCCGGAGAGCTCGTGCGGGTAGCGGCGGGCGAGTTCGGCCGGGCGCGGAAGCCGTACCTGCTCCAGCAGGTCGACGACGGGGATGTCTCCGCCCGCCTCAGCGATCTGCCGTCCGACGCGCATGGACGGGGTGAGCGCGTGCCCGGCGTTCTGGGCGACCATGGCGACGGTTGCGCCGCGCAGCCGCCGCAACTCGCGTGCGGGCAGGCCGAAGACGTCTCTGCCCTGGACGTGGACCGAGCCGCCGGTGATCCGGGATCCGTGCCGCAGGTGCCCCAGCAGCGTGGCCGCCACGGTCGACTTGCCGCTGCCGGACTCGCCCACGAGGGCGAGCGTCTGTCCGGCGGTGACCCGCAGGGACACCTCGCGCACGACCGGCACGTCGCGGCCGCCCGAACGGTACGCCACGGACAGGGAGTTCACGGAGACGACCGGGGTGGCGCCGCTGGGCGCCCCATGACTCGCACCCATCACGATCCCTCCCTGATCCGGTCCACGCCCCAGGCCTTGGACAGCCCGTCGGCGGCGAGGTTGAGCCCGATGACGAGCGTGGCCAGGGCGATGATCGGCGCGAGGCTCGCCATGGGCACGACGGTGATGGCGGTGCGGTTCTCGGCGACCATCAGTCCCCAGTCGGGGGTGGGCGGGTCGGCGCCGAAGCCGAGGAAGGACAGCGAGGAGATCAGCAGGACGACCCAGGAGGCCCGCATCGCGAACTCGACACACACGATGTCGGTGATGTTCGGCAGGATCTCGCGGCGCGCGATCGCCCACGTGCCCTCGCCGCGCGCCCGTGCCGCGGTCACGTAGTCCTGCGGTACGACGGCCAGGGCGGCACCCCGGACGACCCGGACGACCTGGGGGACGAACACCACGGCGATCGCGAGGACGATGACCGAGGGCCCCGTGCCCAGCGCGGTCACGACGACGAGCAGGGACAGGACCGCCGGCACGGACAGCACCGCGTCCAGGACCCGGCCGAGCACGTCGTCGAACCAGCCCCCACGCAGGGCGGCCGCACAGCCGATCACGGTACCGAGGGCGACGGTCAGCAGGGTCGCGGTGACGGAGACACCGAGCGCGTAGCGGCCGCCGTACAGCACGCGGGCGAGGACGTCGCGGCCGTACTGGTCCGTGCCCGCCCAGTGGGCACCGCTCGGCCCGAGCAATGCCTCGTCCGAGCTGTTGGCGATGGGGTCGTACGAGGTGAGCAGCGGTGCGAGGAGCGCGATCAGCACGTGGGCGGCGACGACGGACAGGCCGACGACGGCGGCGCGCGAGGAGCGGAGGGTGCGCCAGACGCGCGTGACGGTCCGGGCTGGAACCGGGGCCGGCGCGGCGACCGGGGCGGTGCCGAGGGTGGTCATCAAGTCCTCCCACGCGTACGGAGCTTGGGGTTGAGGGCCATGGCGCCGAGATCGGCGGCGAGGTTGCAGGCGACGTACACGACGGAACTGACGAGGGCGATGGCCTGGATGACGGGCAGGTCGCGGTTCTGCACCGAGGAGAGCATCAGCTTGCCGATGCCGGGGTAGTTGAAGACGTTCTCGACGACGGCGACGCCCCCCGCGAGCCAGGCCACGTTGAGCGCGATGACCTGCAGGGTGGGAAGGAGGGCGCCCGGCAGGGCGTGCCGGGTGACGACCCGCCAGGTCGACAGGCCCTTGAGGCGGGCCGTGGTGACGTACTCGCTCGCCATCACGTCGATGACGGAGGTGCGGGCCATACGGACGATGTACGCGGCCATGACCGTGGCCAGCGCCAGGGCGGGCAGCCAGACGGCGGGCAGGAGCTGACCGGCGCTCGCCTCCGGACCGTACAGGACGACGGCCGGGAACCACGGCAGCGCGATGGAGAAGCAGAGCACCAGCACGGTGGCGACGACGAACTCGGGGACGCTCATGCCGACGAGACTGACCGTGGAGATCACGTGGTCCGGCCAGCGGTCGCGGTACAGGCCGGCGAGGACGCCGAGGACGATCGAGCCGGTGACGGCGAACAGGATGGTGATGAGGGCGATCAGCGCGGAGTTGCCGAGGTACATGGACACCTCTCCGCCGACCGCCTTGCCGGAGACCAGCGAGGTGCCGAAGTCGCCGTGGAGGGCGCCGCCCACCCAGTCGGCGTACCGCTCCCAGGCGGGCCGGTCGAGCCCGAGTTGCCCGCGCAGGGCGGTGACCGCGTCCGGGGTGGCGTCCTTGCCGAGGACCTGGGTGGCGACGTCGCCGGGCAGGGCCTGGACGGCGAGGAAGACCAGGACGGAGGCGAGCAGGAGGGTGCCCAGCGCGGCGGCGATCCGGCGGGCGAGGAAGGACAGCATGCTCAGGCTCCCTTCAGGCCGATGCCGAGGTAGTCGAACTCGAAGCCGTGCTCGGCGTATCCGCGCACCTTCCGGGAGATCCCGACGAGCCGGTCGGCGAACATCGGGGTGATCGCCCCGCCCTTGTCGATGACGAAGGTCTGCGCCTCGCCGTACAGTTCGCGCCGCCGTTTGTCGTCGGTCTCGCGCCGGGCCCGGTCGAGGAGGGCGTCGAAGTCCTTGTCGGACCAGGCGGTCTCGTTGTACGAGGAGCCGCCGCGGAAGACCTGGGTGAAGAGCTGGTCGACGGGTCTGCCGGTGTACCAGTAGGTGGCCATCAGCGGTTTCTTCATCCAGATCTGCGTGTAGTAGGAGTCCGCGGCCGCCGTTTTGACCCGGACACGGATGCCGGCGCGCCGGGCCGAGTCCTGGTAGGCGAGCGCCATCGGCGTGAACACCGGGTCGTAGGAGGACGTGTAGAGGTCGACGGCGAGCCCTTCGTGGCCGGCCTGCTTGAGCAGGTAGCGCGCCTTCTCCGGGTCGTGCTCGGGGTGGGCGGAGATGTGGGCGGGGTCGCTGGGCGGCACCGGGTTGTCCCAGCCGGCGGTGCCCGCGCCCTGCAGGGCGACCTTCACGACGTGCTCGGGGTCGTAGGCGAGCTTCATCGCCTGCCGTACGCGGACGTCGGTGAACGGCTTCTCGGTCGTCAGCATCGGCAGCACGTACCACTGGGCGTTCTCGACGCGGGCGATGGTGGCGCGGTCGGAGGCGGCGATGACGCGGGCCGTGGCGAAGTCCAGGTTGGTCTGCGACAACAGGTCGACCTGCCCGGCCAGCAGGGCGTTCGAGCGGGCCGACATGTCGGCGACCGTGTAGAAGGTGACGGCGTCGAGGACGGGGCGCCCCTGCCAGTGGTCCGCGTAGGCAGTGACGCGGCCGGGCCCGGCGGGCGCGAAGGACTCCAGCCTGAACGGCCCTGTGCCGATGCCCGTCCGCCCGATCGAGCGGGCGCTGCCGTCGGGGACGACATAGCAGTTGTAGTGCGTGAGGAGGCTCGGGAACTCGGCGTGGGGGGACTTGAGGGGGACGACGAGGGTGTGGTCGTCGGGGGTGCGCAGCCGGTCCGGGGCGATGAGCGGGGCGAGGACGGCGGCCTGCGGGGAGGCTGTCTTCTTGTCGAGGATGTGCCGCAGGGTGTACGCGGCGTCGGCCGAGGTGAAGCTCCGCCCGTCGTGGAAGGTGACACCCCCGCGGAGGCGGAAGGTCCAGGTGCGGGCCTCGGCGTCGGACTCCCAGGACTCGGCGAGGTCGGGGGCGACGGCGCCGCCCTTGTCGACACGGACGAGCCGGTTGTAGAGGGCGCCCAGGTATTCGTACGCCGACAGCGCGCTGGCCGGATCCAGCGTCTCGGCGTCGGAGGCGGGAGGCCGGGCGATACGGAGGGTGCCGCCCCGGTCGGGCGCACCCTGCCGCGCGGCAACGGGCAGCACGGGTGCGGACGCGGCGCCCGTACAGCCGGTGAGCAGCCAGGAGGCGCCGAGCGACGCGGCACCGGCGGCGCCCGCGGCGAGGACCGACCGCCGTCCCGGGTGGTGGATGTCGGACATGACCGACCGCCCCTCCCCGCTATTCGTTCAGCGGAACGATTGAGTGAAGTCCGTGAACGATAACGAGGGGGCGGTTTCACGCCAACCCCTGGTACCGGGAGAACCAGCCAAGGGACACGTGGCCCTCACAAACACCTCGCCTCACTGACGCGTCACGCACACAGAACGCGCACAGAACGCCGTGCGCCCCGGCTGTTCGACCGGGGCGTACGGGTGAGGGATTCGGCGACGGCCGACGCGGCGGCGCGGCTAGCCGACGCGGTCCGATCGGGGCTGCTCCGGCTCCTGCGGGATCGCGTCGCCGCTCGCCGGCGTCTCCCGCCGCGTCTGCTGCTTCGTCGCCCACAGGCTGGTCACGGTCGTCACCGCGAGGACGAGGACGATGAAGCCCAGGGAGAACGGAATGCTGATCTCGGGGACGTGGACGCCGGACTCGTGCAGGGCGTGCAGCACCAGCTTGACGCCGATGAAGCCGAGGATGATCGACAGGCCGTAGGAGAGGTGGACCAGCTTCTTCAGCAGGCCGCCGATGAGGAAGTACAGCTGGCGCAGGCCCATCAGGGCGAAGGCGTTGGCCGTGAACACGATGTACGGGTCCTGGGTCAGACCGTAGATGGCGGGGATGGAGTCGAGCGCGAAGAGCACGTCCGTGGAGCCGATGGCGAGCATGACGACCAGCATCGGGGTCATGACGCGCTTGCCGTTCTGCTCGATCCACAGCTTGGTGCCGTGGTAGCGGTCGGCCACGCCGAAGCGCTTCTCGACCGCCTTGAGCAGCTTGTTCTCCTCGTACTCCTCGTCGTGGCCGCCCTTGCGCGCGTCCTGGACGAGCTTCCAGGCGGTGTAGATCAGGAAGGCTCCGAAGAGGTAGAAGACCCAGGAGAACGTGGAGATGATCGCCGCGCCGGCCGCGATGAAGATCGCCCGCAGCACGAGCGCCACGAGGACGCCGATCATCAGCACACGCTGCTGGTACTGCGAGGGCACCGCGAACTTCGCCATGATCAGCACGAAGACGAAGAGGTTGTCGACGCTGAGCGACTTCTCGGTGATGAAACCGGCGAAGAACTCACCCGCGGGCTTGCCGCCGGCGAAGGCCAGCACGCCGAGTCCGAACGCGATGGCGAGGGTGATCCAGACGGCCGACCAGATGCCGGCCTCCTTGATCGACACGTCATGGGGCTTGCGGCCGATGAAGAAGTCGACGGCGATGAGCACGCAGAGCACTGCGATGGTCAGCACCCAGACGGTAAGGGAGATGTTCACTGATCCTCCGGGGGCCTGTGGGGGCGCAGTCAGCCTTACGGCCACCCGGGGTCACTTCCACCCAGAAAAGGTAAACAACTCCTGTTGTCCTGTCATACGGCCTGTTGAGAAGTGGTGTGCGAGGTCGACATGGCGGACGGGCCGGTGGGCCGACACGCGTCGGTCGCCCTGCGCCGCACGGTGTGTGTGCGACAGGGCGACCGACTGGGCGTGCCCCTACTCGCCCGCGTACGCCTTCTCCAGGGCGGGGAGGTCGAGTTTGCCCATCGAGAGCATGGCCTTGGTCGCGCGGCCCGCCTTTTCCTGGTCCGGGTCGTTGACCATGTCGATGAGCCTGCCGGGGACGACCTGCCAGGACACCCCGTACCTGTCCTTGAGCCAACCGCAGGGGCCGCCCTCGCCGCCGCCTTCCGTGAGCTTGTTCCAGTAGTGGTCGATCTCGGCCTGGTCCTCGCAGAAGATCTGGAACGAGATCGCCTCGTTGAACTTGAACTGCGGGCCGCCGTTCAGCGCGACGAAGTGCTGGCCGTTCGCCACGAACTCCGCGGTCATCACCGATCCGGGCGTACCCATCCCGCCTTCGGTGTAGCGGCTGATCCGGCCGATGCTGGAGTTCTTGAAGACCGAGACGTAGAAGTGCGCGGCCTCCTCGGCCTGGCCGTCGAACCACAGACAGGTGGTGAATCCGTTCGCGGACATGGGTGCCTCCTCGGGCGCCAGAGTGTCGTCACCTGTGTCGACCGATCCTCGTCCGCGAACTCATCGGTGGCGCGGGCACGATTTTCCGGCGGCGCGGCGGAACTGAGGATCGTCGCGTGCCCGCCGGGCCGGCCGTGGCCGATATTCGTTCCGGGGCAGCGCCTGCCGGAACTAGCATCGCGGTACATGATCTCCATGAACGCAGACGGCACGGACACTCCGGACGGCTCCGACGCCATCCACCCGTTCCGCCTCGACATCCCCCAGGCCGATCTCGACGATCTGCACGCCCGGCTCGACCGCACCCGCTGGCCCGACGAGCTGCCCGGCGTGGGCTGGGCGTACGGCGTCCCCCGGGACCATCTGCGGGAGCTCGTACGGTACTGGCGGCACGACTACGACTGGCGGGCCGCGGAGGCACGGCTGAACGCGTGGCCGCAGTTCATGACGGAGATCGACGGCGCGACCGTGCACTTCGCCCACATCCGGTCGCCGGAGCCCGATGCGACACCCCTGGTGATCACGCACGGCTGGCCGGGCTCGATCGTCGAGTTCACGAATGTGGTGGGGCCGTTGACCGACCCTCGGGCGCACGGTGGCGACCCGGCCGACGCCTTCGACCTGGTGATCCCCAGCATCCCGGGCTTCGGTCTGTCCGGGCCGACACGGGAGCCGGGCTGGGAGTTCCGCCGGGTCGCCGCCGCGTGGGCCGAGCTGATGGAGCGGCTCGGCTACCGGCGGTACGGCACGCAGGGCGGGGACTGGGGCGCCGCGATCTCCCGCGAGCTGGGCCGGATACGGCCCGGCCACGTCATCGGCGTCCATCTCAACCTGCTCCCGGACTCCGCCGCCGTGACACCGCCCACCGAGGAGGAGTTGACGGCACTGAGCCCGAAGGAGCGCGAGCGCACGCTGGCCTCATGGGCGCGCACCGAGGAGTGGGTGCGCGAGAGGCAGGGATACGGCGTCGTCCAGTCCACCCGCCCGCAGACGCTGGCATACGCGCTGCACGATTCGCCGGTCGGTCAACTGGCCTGGATCGCCGAGAAGTTCGCGGAGTGGACCGACTCCGGGGACCGCCCCCAGGATGCCGTGGACCGCGACCTGCTGCTCACCAACGTGATGCTGTACTGGCTGACCGGCACGGCCGGCTCCTCGGCGCGCATCTACTACGAGCGCGCCCACGCGGGCGGCTGGGGCGCGCCCCCCGACCCCTCCACGACTCCGACGGCGTTGGCCGTCTTCCCGGAGGAGAACTTCATTCCGCTGCGGCACATCGCGGACCGTACGAACACCATCGTGCGGTGGACCGAGTTCGACCGGGGCGGGCACTTCGCGGCACTGGAGGTGCCGGAGCGGCTGGTGGACGATGTGCGGGCGTTCTTCCGGCAACTGCGGGAGGCCGCGTAGTCCGTTCGCCTCACCGGCGTCGGCTCACGGCGGAGCCGCGCGGGCGGCACGGTTGCCCTCGGGTCCCGCGCGGCCTGCTCCTCGTGCGACGCCTCCGTGCTCCTCTGCTCGTAGCGAATCTGCCGCGGGCAGAGAAATCCCATGTCAGGAGCCCTTCTTGGCGAGAGTGGAAGTGGCGGGTTCACCGCCGCGCACCCCTTCACGACAGGAGGACTCATGACGTCACTGATCACCGGCTGGGCGCCGGCTCTCGCTCCCCGGGCCGAGGAGGGGGACACTCCTCCGTCGCGGTTCGACGACCACCTTGCCGCGCAACTGCTCGCGCAGCGCATCGTGTTCCTCGGCACGCAGGTCGACGAGGTCTCCGCCAACCGGATCTGCTCCCAGTTGCTGATCCTGTCCGCGGAGGACCCGCGCACCGACATCAGCCTGTACATCAACAGCCCCGGCGGGTCCGTGACCGCGGGCCTCGCGATCTACGACACCATGCGGCTGATCCCGAACGACGTGTCCACGCTCGCGATGGGCTTCGCGGCGAGCATGGGCCAGTTCCTGCTCAGCGTGGGCGCGCACGGCAAGCGGTTCGCGCTGCCGAACACGCGGATCATGATGCACCAGCCGTCCGGGGGGATCGGCGGGACCACCGCCGACATCGAGATCCAGGCCGAGAACCTGGAGTTCGCGAAGCGGACCATCGAGCGGATCACCGCGGACCACACCGGCCAGACCCCGGAGACGATCTCCCGGGACGGCGACCGCGACCGCTGGTTCACGGCCGAGCAGGCGAAGGAGTACGGGATGGTCGACCAGGTGGTGGAGTCGCTCGCCGACGTCCGGCCGGCCACGACGCGACGCAGGATGGGGCTGTAGACATGGGTACGTACACGATTCCGAACGTCGTCGAGAGGACCCCGCAGGGCGAGCGGTCGTACGACGTCTTCAGCCGGCTGCTGAACGAGCGGATCATCTTCCTCGGCACCGAGATCGACGACGGCGTCGCCAATGTCGTCATCGCGCAGCTCCTCCACCTGGAGTCGTCGGCGCCGGGGAACGAGATCGCCATCTACATCAACTCGCCCGGCGGATCGTTCACCTCGCTCATGGCGATCTACGACACGATGTCGTACGTGCAGGCGCCGATCTCGACGTTCTGCGTCGGGCAGGCGGCCTCCACGGCCGCGGTGCTGCTGGCGGGCGGGAATCCGGGCCGGCGCTTCGTCCTCGAACACGCGCGGGTGCTGCTCGGCCAGCCCGCGAGCGGCGGCCGTCAGGGAACGGCCTCGGACCTGTCCCTCCAGGCCAAGGAGATGGTCCGGATCCGCTCCCAGGTCGAGGAGGTCCTCTCCCGGCACTCCCATCACGACGTCGCGACCCTCCGCGCGGACATGGACCGTGACAAGGTCTTCACCGCCGAGGAGGCCGTGGCGTACGGGCTCGCCGACGACGTGCTGAGCCGGCGGCTCGTGGAGGTCTGAGCCCTTCGAGCCGCCGGGCCACGGGGGTGTCAGGCGGCGAGGCAGAGTCCGTTGTGCTGCGATGTGGTGGCGGGCGCGGCTGCCGTCGTCGCACGCGTCGTCCGGGTGTGTCGCGCCAGTTCGCCGTGTGCCAGGGAGAGCAGGTCGCCGAGGCCCAGACCGAGGGCGTGGGCGGCGGCCGCGAGGACCTCCGAGGAGGCCTCCTTGCGGCCCCGCTCCAGCTCCGAGAGGTACGGCATCGAGATCCGCGCCGCCTCCGCGACGTCCTTCAGCGTCCGCTCCTGGGCGAGCCGTTGCCGCCTCAGCACGTCACCGACGAGGTCGCGCCAGAGGGGTTCCTTGACGGGGGCGGGTGCCTGGGGCTCTTGGAGGGGACGCGTCCGCGGGGCGAGCGCCGGGCGCTGTTGCCGCGGTGCGGCGGCCGGAGCGCGCGTGGGGGCCGGAGTGGCCGACCGCGCCGGAGTGGCCGGAGTGGCCGTCGCCGGGCGCAGCGGAATGACACGGGCTTCGTTCGACGCTTGTTTGGTCACCCCTTCAGGCTAGGAGCCGAGAGCTCCACGGGAAGGGATCGACGTTCCGCCCTCAGTGGAATCATGGCCCGATCGGGGAAGGTCTACGGCCATGCTGCGCGACACTTTCAACGAGGCGGCCGAGCTGTACGACCGGGCCCGCCCCCGCTATCCCCACGCGCTGGTGGCGGAGTTGGCCGGACAGGTGGGGCTGGATCCGGGCACCCGTGTCCTGGAGATCGGCCCGGGCACCGGCCAACTCACCGTCCCGCTCGCCGAGTCGGGCTGCGACCTCACGGCCGTCGAGCTCGGCCCGGCGCTGGCGCGGGTCGCCCGGCGCAATCTGCGCACCTTCCCGCGCGCCCACGTCGAGGTCGCGGACTTCGAGCTGTGGCCCCTGCCCGCCGAGCCGTTCGACCTCGTGGTGTGCGCCACCGCGTTCCACTGGCTCGATCCGGCCATGCGAGTCACCAAGGTGGGCCAAGCGCTTCGCCCCGGGGGCACCTTCGCGCGTGTCACCACGGAGCACGTCAAGGGCGGCACCCTCGACTTCTTCGCCCGCGCCCAGGAGTGCTACGAGCGCTGGGACCCGGCCACGCCGCCGGGCCTGCGCCTGCGGGACGAGTCGGACATCGCCACGGACACGGGCGAGTTGGCCCACTGGGACGACCTCCGCTCGCGCCGGTGGACGCGGGAGATCACGTACTCGACGCAGGAGTACATCGACGTGCTCCTGACCTACTCCGGCCACCTCGCGCTCGAAGCCTCCGCCCGGGAGGGGCTGTTGGGCTGCATCCGTGAACTGATCGACACGCGACACGGAGGCCGGGTGACCAAGTGCTGTCTGCACGAGCTGATCACGGCGCGGCGCCCCCTGACCGACGCCCGCTGACCATCGCCTACTGCCCGACCCGCCCGTCGATCCGCTCACGCAGGAAGTCCGCGTGGCCGTTGTGGCGGCCGTACTCCGCGATCATGTGGACGAGGACCTCGCGGAGGCTGATGGTCTCGTCGCCGTTGGTGCCCGTGACGCCCAGGTCGGGTGCCTCGTCCACGAAGCGTTCCGCGAAGGCGACTTCGGCGCGCCACGTCTCCCAGGCCTCGGCGACGACCTCGGGGTCGGCGACGGCGCCGTTGAAGTCGGCGTTGGGGTCCTCCTCGGTCCGGTAGTGCCGTTGGACGTCCTCGCCGGCCATGACCTTGCGGAACCAGGTTCGCTCCACGTCGGCGTGATGGCGCAGCAGCCCGAGGAGCGAGAGGTTGGACGGCGGCACCGACCGCCTGGCCATCGCCTCGGCGTCCAGTCCGGCGCACTTCAGCTCGAACGTCAGCCGCACGTCCCGCAGATAGCCGACGAGTCCGGCGCGCTCCCCCTCGTAGCCTCCGTCACTGCGTGGATCGTCGTCGGGGTGGACGAACATGTCCCACCACCCGAACGTCCGCTCCTGTGAGGTCTTCTCGTCCGCCCGCGGCTCACGGTTGTCGGTCATACCGACGAGCATCCGCGGTCGTCGCGCCGGTTCGCCACCGGTTTTCCCGCTCTGCGGGCCGTGGCGGCCCTCAACTCCTGCGGTTCGGACTGCGCGACAGCAACTGCTCCCGCAGCACGGTCAGTTGGTGCGAGGTGTCCACCGCCCGGGTCTCGTCCAGGGTCGTCAGGGCGAGGAGCGGCACGTCCGCCACGACGAGCGCGGTGAGCGCCTCCGAGGTGATGCCGGTCGGGGTGTGCGGCGCCGTGAGGACGGCGTCGACGCGGTCGCCGAACTCCTCCCCGAGTTCGTCGTTGACGAGGACGACCCGGGCGCCGACGGCCCGCGCGCTCGATGAGCACGGTGAGTTCGGTCAGCGCCCGCCAGGGCTGGAAGATCACCACGGCGTCGTCCCGGCTCAGTGCGAGGAGGTGGTCGGCGAGCGCGAAGCCGGTCGCGTCGACAAAACGGGAGCGGCGGCCGATGCGGCCCAGGGCGAGCGACAGGTGGCGGGCGGCGGGTTCGGAGGCGGCGATCCCGAAGCAGTGGATCTCCCCGGCGTCGGCCAGAGCCGTCACCGCGGCGCGCAGGGTGTCCGGCTCGGTCAGCCGTCGCGTCTGCTCCTGCCACCGGCGTCGCCCTCGTCTTCGTCAGCCACGACCTCGCCGTGGTTCAGCACGTCACCGACGAGGTGCTGGTCATGCGGCGCGGACGGGTCGTCGAGCAGGGGCCGACAGGGCAGGTGCTCAGTGAACCGGCGCACCCGTACACGCGGTTGCTGCCGGACGCCGTACCGAGGCAGGGCTGGGAACCGGACGACGCGCTCGCGGCGCGGGCGGCGCTCGCCGGCCACCAGCCCGTCCCCCGCGGCGGAAACACGCGTACAACCCTTGCACCCCACGCGGTGTCAAACAGGGCGCCGGACAAGGAACGGGCCCTTTTCCGGACACCCCCGCGCTGCCCGGCCGTTTCTCTCTGTCAGGAGCCGCCATGCGCAAGAATCGTTCGGCTGCCCTAGCGGCGGCAACTTTCCTTCTCGTCTCCGGCGCGGCCATCGCCGCCGCTCCCTCCGCGTACGCCGGTGTGCCCGGCGGAACGCGCGCGAGCGACCGCAACAGCGACTTCAACGGTGACGGTTACGAGGACGTGCTGGTGGGCGCGCCCGGTGCGACCGTCAGCGGCAAGAAGGGCGCCGGTCTCGTCACCGTGCAGTACGGCTCGTCGAGAGGCATCGGCACCTCCAACGTGGCGCGGTTCAGCCAGTCCACGGCCGGGGTCGCCGGTGCCGCCGAGACGGGTGACGGCTTCGGGAAGGCCGTCGCGACCGGCGACCTCGACGGGGACGGTTACGACGACGCCGTCGTCGGCATTCCCGGCGAGGACATCGGCACCGTCAAGGACGCGGGCGGGGTTGCCGTCCTCTGGGGGTCGAGGTCCGGGCTCACCGGAGCCGCCAGCGACTGGCTGCAGACCCAGGAGCCCACCGCGGGCGAGCAGTTCGGCGTCGGCCTGGCCGCCGCTCACTTCACGAACGACACGCCGGGTGACCTGCTGGCCGTCCTCGACGGGTACGACCTGGAACTCTTCGCGTACGACCCCGCCACGCAGAACTCGCTGAAGCAGCGCTCGACGCAGCGCCTGTCCGCGCAGGCCGCACCGCGGGACATCCTGGCCAAGTCACTGACCACGGGCGACTACGACAAGAACGGCTACGCCGACCTCGTCGTGTCCGGCGTGACGGTCGGCGACGAACCGGGCAACGGCTGGTCCGTCCTGCTGTCGGGCCACGCGGACGGTCTGTCGTACACGCGCGACTTCGAGGGCGGTCCGGTCGCCGCGTCCGGTGACATCAACAAGGACGGGTACGACGACCTGGTCACGGGTGAGCCGCACGGTCCGAACGACGTCTACGGAGAGGTGTGGGCAGGCGGTGTGATCGGCGTGCGCCTCGGCGGCCCCGACGGGCTCCTGGAGGACGCCGACTGGTGGACCCAGGACTCCACCGGCGTGCCTGGCAACGCAGAGGTCGGCGACGGCTGGGGCACGGACCTGTCGGTCGCGGACACCAACGGCGACGGGTACGCGGACGTGGCGATCGGCGCCTCGGGCGAGGACATCGGTACGGTCGCCGACGCGGGCGCGGTCTGGGTGCTGCGCGGATCCGCCGCCGGTCTCACGGCAACCGGCGCGAAGTCGTGGGACCAGAACTCGGCGAACGTGCCGGGCGTGCCCGAGAAGGGCGACAAGTGGGGCGCCCAGGTCCGTCTCACCGACCCGAACCGTGACGGCCGCTTCGGTCTGCTCGCCTCCGCACCCGGCGAGAACACCGGCGACGGCTACATCTGGGTGCTCTCGGCGGGCTCGGGGGGCGTCACGGCCTCCGGTTCGTGGACGTACGGCGCGGGGTCGCTGGGCGCTCCGTCCGCGGACGCCGCGTTCGGTGCGGCGATCGACGAGTAGGGGCAGCCCCCTGGAGGGGCTCAGACGGTTCCTCACATCCCGGGAGACGGTCCGGTTCCCGTGCCCGGGGTGCTGAGGCCGCCCGAGGCCGTTGTCGTGCCGGGTGAGCCCGCCGTGGGAGGCGACTGCTGCTGCGTCGTGGGCTTGGAGGGCGAGGTCTTCGGTGGCGAGGCGGACGGGGTGGTCGGCTTGGACGCCGAGGACGACGGCTTGGACGACGACGGGGAAGGCTTCGACGACGAAGGGGACGGCTTTGACGCCGAGGACGACGGCTTGGCGGACGAGGCGGACTCCGAGGGGGACTTACTGGTGGGTGAGCCGGTCGACGCCGACGGCGACACGATGTTCTTCGGCGGGCTCGTCTTCTTGTCCATGCCCGCGGTGTCGTCGCCCTTGTGGCGCTCGAACCACTCGCCGCTGTCGGGGTTGATGACGACGAACATGGTGACGACCGTCGCGGCCTGCTGGACGACCACGACGTTCTGCTTCCGGTACCCCGGCCACGGGTCGCCCTTCTCCTTGGGCGTGGTCTTCTGGGCGACGGGCGGGGTCAGCGGGTTGCCGCACGCGCAGCGCACCCGCGGCACCCCGCGGTCGTCGACGAGCACGGCCGTGCCGGTCTGGAGGACCGCCTGGTACGACGAGGCGCCGCCGTTCCGGAAGCCGTGGTTGGTGACACGGGTGTCGAACCGCAACTGGAGAGGGGTGAGCGAGCGGAGGTAGGCGGGAACCCCGGAGGCCTGGACGCCCGCGACGGAGGCGAACGCCCGGTTCTTGTCGGGGGCCGACTGGAGGAACCCGATCTGCTTCCCGACGTCGCAACTGGTCCTGCTGCGGGTCCCGCCGTAGAGGCCCGCCGCGTCACCGCGCGCCGAGCGCACGACGTTCGTGTCCTGTGTCTGGGTCTGCGTCCGTGTGGCCGACGGAGTCTCGGCGGGCGCTGAGCTCTCGGTGGCCGACGACGGGGTGAACGGGTCGGGGCCGGTCTCGGCGGCCGGCTGGAGGAACACCTCGCCGCTGGACGCGGTTCCGCCACCGGAGTCCGATCCGCCGCCCGAGCGACTGAAGACGACGGCCAGCACCACTGCCGCGACGACGACGGTGGTGATGACGGCGACGCGGGGCGCGGACCGCCACCAGGGCCCGGAGCCCTCACCTCCCGGGCCGGACGGGCCGCCGGGGCCGGACGGGCCGCCCGCGTCTCCTCCGCCGGGTCCGCCGGCGTCACCGCCCGACGGTCCCTGCGGGGAGCGGCCGTCCGGCTGTGTGGCGGGGGGCTGACCCGACAACGGGCCCGACGGTGGTCCTGTGGGGCTGCCGGACGAGGGCTCTTCGACGCTCACGAGCTCTTCTCCCCGCGGTAGGGGCCATTCGGAACTTTCATTAGCCTTCGGATGATTTACCACATCACGGACATGGCAGGCCTATTGTGTGCCCGGAATCCACACGGCTCGCAAGCGGACGCGCCCCGGCTTCCCGGGTGTCACTCGTCGTCCCACACGGTCGGACTGTCCCGGCGGGCGCACCGTCCTGGGCCTGCCTAGCGTGGGCACCGTGCGTCACCGGACCCTGCTCTTGCCCACCTCCTCCGACCAGGCGTCACGCGGTCGCGAGGCTGCCCGGCACGGCTGGGTGCAGGCACTGGTCACGGTCGTCGCCGGGCTGGTCGTGATGATGGTGGTCGCCGCGCTCGGGATGTGGGCAGCCGGCGCCACGGACCTCCCGGACAACGCCTACCCCCGGGTCGTCGCGGCCACCGTCACGGCGGCGGTCGGCGGCACGATCGAACTCTCGGGCAACGCCGGCGGCTTCGCCACGACCGAGGGCGGCCTGACCGTGATTCCCCTGTCGGTGACGCTCGCGGGAACCCTGGTGATCGCCACCGGGTTTCTACGGCCGCTCAGACACCGGGCGGTGGCGGGGGCACCCGAACTCGCCGGCTGGGCGGCACGCGTCGCCGCGCTGTGGCTGGTCGCTCTGGTCGTCCTGTCCCTCACGGCCCGCGAGACGTTCCCCATCTCGCTCGGCGACTCCGGCGTCGAGGTGGGGTTCACGTCCAACGTGCCGCAGACCGTGCTCTTCGGGCTGCTGTGGCTCGCGGGCGTCATCGTCCTGGCGCTGATGGTCTCGCCCGGGGCGCCGCTGCCGGCCCGGCTGGTGCGCTTCCAGGAATCGGTGCGTCCGGCTGCCTACGCGATGGTGGCGCTGCTGCTCGCGTACGTCGCCGTGGGGCTGGTGATCGCGGTGGTGGCGGCGGCGACGCGCGGGCACGCCAAGGAGACGTTCGCGGTGATCATGCTGGCGCTGCCGAACGTGGTGTGGCTCGCGTTCACGATCGGTCTCGGCGCCTCCTGGAAAGGCCACGTGCAGGGCCCGTTCGGGCTGCCCATGCCTCATGTGCTGGACGAGGTGCTGCGCACGCCGCAGGACGTCACACTGAACCTGCTGACGCTCTCCGAGCACGACGGCAGGGTGTGGTGGCTGCTGGTCGTGGACGCGGTGATGCTGCTGGCGGCGGCGTTCGTGATGGCCGCCCGTTCCCCGGCGCGTGTGCGGGGGTGGCAGCACGCCGTGCACATGGCGGTAGCCGTCGTGCTGACCGTGCTCATGATCTGCCTCGTCGCACGGATCGGCGCCCGCTACGGGCTGTCGGTGCTGGGTATCGGCCTGGGCGGCGGTCTGTCCGGAGAGCTGTACCTGCGGCCCGAGCTGTGGTCGGCGCTCGGCTTCGCCGCGCTGTGGGGGCTGGTGACCGGACTCCTCGGCGCGTTGGCGGCCAAGCGGATCCGGCGGCGGGGCGAGGTCGACGGGGGCCAGGAGACGTTGCCGGAGGCTAAGAGGGATCGGCAGGCCCTCCGCGGAAGACCGGGCGGGCCCACAACGGCGGTTCCGGCACCTCCGGCTGACGCGGTGTGGGCAGAGTGGCGGCCCGCAGTGCGGCCACGAAGGCGCGGCAGGAGTCGTACCGGTCGTCTGGGCTCTTGGCGAGGGCCTTGGCCAGGACGTCGTTGACGGCCGGGGTCAGGTCGGGCCGCTTCCCGGTGAGGGGCGGCGGCTCCTCGTTCTGGTGGGCCCACAGCACCGCCACGTCGTCGTCGCGCTCGAACGGCGGCCCGCCCAGGATGGTCTCGTGGACGACGCAGGCGAGGCTGTAGACGTCACAGCGCCCGTCGACCGGCTTGCCCGAGATCTGCTCCGGCGCCATGTAGTCGATGGTGCCGACGAACTGGCCGACCGTCGTGAACCCGGTCAGTGACAGCGACCGCTTCGTCAGTCCGAAGTCGGTGAGGTAGACGTGTTCGGGGTGGTCGCTGTCGATGCCCGGCGCGATGAGGATGTTGCCGGGTTTGACGTCCCGGTGCACCAGCCCGTGGTCGTGGGCCGCGTCCAGCGCCGAGGCCACCTGAGCGGCGATCCGGGTGGCGTCCTCGAGCGGCAACGACCCCTCACGGTCGAGTTGCTGGCGCAGGTCCCGTCCGTCGACGTACATCATGGCGATGTAGAGGACGCCGTCCGCCTCACCCGCCTCGAAGACCGGCACGATGTGCGGATGGTCGATCGCCGCGGCGACCCGTGACTCATGGGTGAAGCGACGGCGGAACGTGTCGTTGCGGGCGAGTTCCGGAGCGAGCAGCTTCAGCGCGACGCGGCGGTCCAGCCTCAGGTCCCAGGCCTTGTAGACCACGGCCATGCCGCCGTGGCCGATCTCGCTCTCGACGCGGTAGCCGGCGATCTGCCGCCCGACCAGGCCCGACGGGCCTCCCGCGTACGGCGGGATCCCGCTCATCGGGCATCACCCGGCCGGACGACACGTGTCGGTTCGCGGTCCCGCCCCCCTCCGGGCTCTTCCTCCGGCTCCCCGACCAGACGCGTCGGTTCGTGGTCCTGCCCCCGGTCGGGCGCGGATTCCGGGACGGGTTCGGGTTCGGGTTTGAGTTCGGGTTCCGGGACGGGTTCGGGTTCCGGGACGGGTCCTGGTTCCGGGACGGGGCCTGGTTCCGGGACGGGGCCTGGTTCCGGGACGGGGCCGGGCTCCGGGACGGGGCCGGGCTCCGGCGCGGGTCCCCGTTCCGATCCTGGCCCGGCCTCCGGCACGCGTCCTGGTTCTGGCACGGGTCCGGATTTCGGTATGGACCCGTCGGGGTCCTGCGCGACCCCGTGTTCCGGTACGGGCCCGCGTTCCGGCACGGATCCGGATTTCGGTAGGGGCTCACCGGGTTCCTGCCCGACCCCGGGGCCTGACACAGGCCCGCGCTCCGGCACGGGCCCGCCCTCCGGCACGGGGCCGCGTTCCGATCCTGGCCCGGGGTCCGGCATGGGGCCGCCGGGGTCCTGCGCCGGCCCGGGTTCAGGCGCAGCCCCGGGCTCCGGCACCGGCCCGCGCTCCGGCGCATCCCCGGGTTCCGTTTCCCGTACGACGCGGGTGGGCTCGGGAGGCGGAGTCGCAGCCACCGCGGCCGGCGGCGGGGTCGGCGCCGCCGGGGCGTTCGGGGTGGCGTACGTGCTCAGCCGCGCCCCGTCGCAGTACAGCCACCGTTCGTGGTCGGTGTCGTACAGCCACAGCGACTCGCCGTCGACGACGAGACCGATCCGCAGTCCCCGGGTGCCGTCCCGGAACGACTCCTGGTCGAGGCGCCCCTCCACCAGCCCCTCGATGACGCTGCGGTACCGCTCCAGTGTGTCCTCGGCGCGGGCCAGCAGCGGCCTGGGGTCCCGCGCTCGTGAGGGGGCGGCCCGGGCGGACGGTGGATCCTGCGGTACGGCGACGAGGAGACGGCCGTCCACCCAGGCCGACCAGCCGTTGGCGCACATCACGTGACCCCAGTCACCGCGCCGCTCGACGAGTTGGACCGGCAGGAGGGCGTCGAGCGGCACGGTGGGCCTGGACGGGTCGGGTGCCTCCCAGGCGGGCAGGCCGTCCTGGGGGACGACGTGCGTGGGGTGGAAGCCGCGGGCGGTCATCATGGCTACTTCCGCATGACGGCGGGTTCGTGGCGGCGCAGCAGTCGGGCGACGGCCCATCCGCAGACGACGGCCAGGACGACCAGCATTCCCATGTCGAGCAGCCACACGCCGGCCGTGTGCTCGAACAGGGGGTCGTTCCTGTCGGTCGAGATGCGGCCGAGATCGATGGTGCCCGCCATCCCGGCGAACGCCCACCGCGACGGCACGAGCCAGGCCAGCTGTTCGAGTCCGGGCACCCCTTCCACGTCCAGCAGCGCGCCGCAGAACACGACCTGGACGATGGCGAGGAGCACCAGCAGCGGCATGGTGACCTCCTCCTTGCGGACGAGCGCGGAGATGACCAGGCCGAGCATCATCGCCGTGAAGGCCAGGAGCGCCACGGCCACCGTGATCTCCACCAGAGGAGGCATGAGGACGCCTTGGCCACCGGGCGCGTTGAGGTCGACGCCGAGCAGCGCGACCAGAGTGAGCACGACGGCCTGGAGGATCGTGACGGTGCCGAGGACGACGATCTTGGACATCAGGTACGCGGATCTGGACAGGCCGACGGCCCGCTCCCGCTGGTAGATCACCCGTTCCTTGACGAGTTCGCGCACGGCGTTGGCCGCCCCGATCAGGACGCCGCCGACGCACAGGATGAGCAGGGTGTTGAGCGCGCTCTTCCGGCCGAGCTCGCTCCCGGCCAGGGCCCGCGCCATGCCGCCCATGACGAACGGCAGCGCGATCATGATGGCCAGGAAGACGCGGTCGGCGCTGAGCGCGGACGTGTACCGGCGCACCAGGGTGCCGAGCTGGGAGCCCCAGCTCTGCGGCTTGGGAGGCCTCGGAGGTGGTTCCCCCGCGACGGGTTCGGCGATCCCGGGCAGATAGGGCCGGTCCATCGACGCCTCGACGTAGTGGCGGTGGAACGGCGAGTCACGGTACTCCCCCGCCCAGTCGCGGTCGAGATCCCGGTCGAAGGCCTCGAAGGCCTCCGGCCACTGCTCGAAGCCGAAGAAGGCGAGGGCGTCGTCCGGCGGCCCGTAGTAGGCGGTCCTCCCGCCGGGTGCGAGGAAGAGGAGCCGGTCGCAGACGTCGAGGCTGAGGACGCTGTGGGTGACGACGACGACCGTTCGGCCGTCGTCGGCGAGGCCGCGCAGCATGTGCATCACCGAGCGGTCCATGCCCGGGTCGAGGCCCGAGGTCGGCTCGTCGAGGAAGAGCAGGGACGGCTTGGTGAGCAGTTCCAGGGCCACGCTGACGCGCTTGCGCTGGCCGCCGGAGAGGCTGTGGATGGGCTGCTGGGCGCGCTGCTGGAGGCCCAGCTCGCGGATCACCTCGTCGACCCGCTCCCGCCGCTCGGCCCTGGCCGTGTCCTGGGGGAAGCGTAGTTCGGCTGCGTAGGTGAGGGCTCGGCGCACGGTCAGCTGGGTGTGCAGGATGTCGTCCTGCGGGACCAGGCCTATGCGCTGGCGCAGCTCCGCGTAGTCGTGGTAAAGATCGCGGCCGTCGTACAGGACCGTGCCCGTGTCGGCGGGCCGCTGCCCGGTGAGGGCGTTCAGCAGCGTGGACTTGCCGGCGCCGCTGGGACCGACGACGGCGAGGAGACATTTCTGGCCGACGGGAAAGGTGACCCTGTCGAGCAGCGTCTTGCGGCCGCGGTCGACGGCCACCGTGAGTTCCTGGACGTCGAGCGAGATCTCGCCGGTGTCGACGTACTCCTGCAGCTGGTCGCCGACCAGACAGAACGCGGAGTGACCGATGCCGACGATGTCACCCTGTCCGATCGGGGCACGGTCGACGGGCAGGCCGTTGAGGAACGTGCCGTTGTGGCTGCCCAGGTCGACGATCTCGTACGTGCCGTCGGTGCGGGCCCGCAGCTCGGCGTGGTGCCGGGAGACGGTGAGGTCGTCGACGACCAGATCGTTGTCGGTGCCGCGCCCGAGGCGGACGGTCCGCTCGGGGAGCGGGCGCACATGGGTGGGCTGCCGGAAGGTACCGGTGGTGGCGGGCCTGAAGACGCCGGAGGGGCGTTCGGGGCCGGGGCCGGTGAGGACCGCCCGAGGGCCGTCGGAGGGATTGCCGAAGTGGATGACGCTGCCCGGGCCGACATCCCACTCGCGCACGCGATGCCCGTCGGCGTAGGTGCCGTTGGTGCTGTTCACGTCCTCGATCGTCCAGTGGTCGGCATCGGGCCGGAGCACCGCGTGGTGCCATGAGACCCGGTCGTCGTCGAGGACGACGTCGCTCAACGGGTCGCGTCCGACGCGGTACTCACGGCTCGGTCTCATCACCGTGGAGCCCGTGTCGGTCTGGATGACGAGTTCGGGCGCAGTCGGCGCGATGTGCCGTTCTGCCATGCCTGAATTCTATTCGTTGGTCCGGATATGCGCCTGAGCTCGCTCCGCCCGGAGGTCAGGCGGCAGGAGTGGCGATCACGCGACCGGTGCGCTGCATACGGAGCGCGTCGACGGACTCCGCGAGCAGCTCGTACTCGGTGGTGTCGTCACTGGTGGCGACACGCACCAGGTTCCCGGCGGCCAACTCCTCGGCCACCAGCTCCTGTTCGGCCGGGTTCCCGCTCCAGGCACGCAGGATGCCGGGCACGTCCGGGACGTTGTCGGCGACGGGCACGATGGAGTTCGGGGGGTAGGTGGGGTTGTGGGGGTGCGGGTCGAGCCGCTCGGCGATCCATAACGCGCGATCGCGCATCCACCACAGGGCCAGGGCTAAAGTGGGCGCGCGGTAGGTTCCCAGCGGAACACCCACGCGTTGTCCGCCGCATATGCCGTATGCGGTGACATGGCACAGGAATTCGTCGTGCACGCTCGCTCCCCCATCGCACCGCTGACTGCCCGGTCCGGTACCGCTCGCCTTGCGCCCAGCTGGTCGTACACGTCGGGCGATGCGCCGATCGCGCACAGTGGCGCTGTTTGTTCATGGCGCAATCAACCCTAGGAATCGAGTATCGTCACTCCTGACGCTCTGTCACCATGCCATTCCAGCCAGTCTCCTGGCATATGCGTGGCCGGAGTTGGCCGAAATGCTTCGGAACCCCGTGTCAGCAGGCCCTCGCGGGCATGACCCGAGAGGTAATCGACGCCTCCGGCCCGGCCGGGCATCGTTGCGGTACCGGATCACGCAAGCGCCGCACCCGGCCCGTGAATCCGGCTCTGACCAGTATCGACGACTGCCCTGGGGGTTGATCGACCATGTCCGCGAACACAGAGCGTCACGAGATCGCCGTCGCCCGCTACTTCGAGGCCTGGAACGCGGGCGACGCGGACGAGCTCATCAAGGCCGTGGCGGCCACCTGGACCGCCGACGGCACCTACACCGACCCCCTCGCCGACGTCCGCGGGCACGAGCGGATCGCGGCCGTGATCGCGGCGGCGCACGAGCAGTTCCCGGGGTTCTCCTTCCGGCCGACCGGAGCCGTCGACGGCCACCATGACACCGCCCGCTTCGGCTGGGAGCTTGTCAGTGAGACGGACGGGTCGGCACCGGTCGCCGGGTTCGACGTGATCACGCTCGACGACGAGGGGCTCATCCGTGGCGTGTACGGATTCCTGGACCGGGTGCCGCCCGGAGCCGCGTGAGGAACCCGGCGGGTCGTGGCGGGAGCACGCCCCCGCGATGAGTTTCTCCGCTCCCGGTGGTCCCTTGTACAGGTCACTTCTCTTGTACGGCTTCCCGAACAGGGGCCGGGAGGGCCACCGGGAGCGGAGGGCACCATGACCACGTTGCACGAACAGTTCACCGCGGAGTTGCGCAAGCGGCCGGACAAGGGCAGCTGGACCTACCTCGTGTGGCCCGAGTCCGTGGCGTACTTCGGCACCCGCGGCCTGGTGAAGGTCCGCGGGACGATCGACGGGCATCCCTTCCACAGTTCCTTCATGGCCCTGGGCGACGGCACCCACATGCTGCCGGTGAAGGCCGAGGTCCGCAGGGCGATCGGCAAGGAGGCCGGGGAGAGCGTGACCGTGCTCCTGCAGGAGCGGCTCGGTTCGTGAGGACCGCGACCGTGACCAGGAACCCGCGGAAAAGGAAAGGCGAGCGCGGGTCCCCCGTCCTACGATCACCCGCATGCTTCTTCACCGGAAGTTACGGACGCTCATGGTTCTCGCTGTGGCACTCGCCGGATTGATCGGGGGTGGCACGACAACGGCGGCGGCCGGGACGAGCCCGCCGCCGGCCGATCAGCAGTTGCTCTTCTACAACCACTCCTACGGGGTGCTCGACCGGGAAACCGCCGACGCCATCGAACACTCCGCCTATCTGCGGGACTTCGCCAACTTCCAGGTCCGCACCACGACCGGTGCCGGCGGACAGACCTGGACCGGCCGCTATCTGATGGGCCGCGAGACCTATCTCGAACTCTTCGGCGTCGGAGACCTGGCCGGCCAGGACGGCACGCTCGGCAGCGCGGGGCTGGGAGTCTCGACCGAGCGCGCCGGCGACATCGCCGCGGTGACCGAGCGGCTGCGGGACGAGGGAGTCGCCGATCCGATCGCGTTCCGCCAGACACGCGACTTCGGTGACGGTGTCCCGGTGCCCTGGTTCGACGCCGTCTTCACCACCGACCAGTACGACGCCTTCCAGGCCTGGGCGATGGAGTACCTCCCGGAGTACTTCGCCGACCCGCGCGGCAACACCGAGCCCGCCGACCATCCCGGTGACGTGGGCCGGGAGCGCTACCTGTCCGACGCCTACAGCAGCCACCTGATGCGTGACGTGACCTCCGTCCGCCTCGCGGTCACGGCACGTGATCTCGCGAGCACGGTGCCGCTGCTGCGGGCCGGCGGGTTCGCCGTCCGGTCCACGGCTGACGGGGGTGTCGTCGCGAAGGGTGGAGGCACCACGATCAGGCTCGACGCCGTCCCGCGTGACCGGGCAGGCCTCCGTCGGGTCGTTTTCGCTCTCAACCAGCCGGTTGAGTACCGGCACGAGGAACGCATCGGCCACTCGACCCTGGTCGTCGGCCCGGGCGCCCGTGCGGTGTGGACTTTCGGCGGCGCGGAGTAGAACTCGTCAGGGGTTGTCGCCCCGCTGCCCCTGCCCTCCCCCACTCTCGGCTTCGCTCGAGCGGGGGGGTAGGGGCATCGGGGGCGATCAAAAGCCCCCTCGACGGGCTCAGTCCTTGATGATCTCGTCGATCCGGGTCAGCTCCTCCGGCGTGAAGTCCAGCTTGCGGATGGCCACCACACTGTCCTCCAACTGCTGGGGACTGCTCGCACCGATGAGGGCGGAGGTGACGCGGCCGCCGCGCAGGACCCAGGCAAGGGCCATCTGGGCGAGCGACTGGCCGCGGGACTCGGCCACGTCGTTCAGGGAACGGAGCTGCTGCACGAGGTCCTCGGTGACCTTGTCGGCGTTGAGGAACGGGCTGTCGCTCGCGGCCCGGGAGTCCTCCGGGATGCCGTTGAGGTAGCGGCCGGTCAGCAGGCCCTGTTCGAGGGGCGAGTACGCGATGGAGCCGACCTGGAGCTCGTCGAGGGCGTCGAGCAGGCCCTCCTCCGGGCGTCGGTCGAGCATCGAGTAGCGCGGCTGGTGGATCAGCAGCGGGGTGCCCAGCTCCCCCAGGATGCGGGCAGCCTCAAGGGTCTGCTCCGGCGAGTAGTTGGACACGCCGACGTACAGGGCCTTGCCCTGCTGGACCGCCGAGTGCAGGGCGCCCATCGTCTCCTCGAGCGGAGTCTCCGGGTCGGGGCGGTGCGAGTAGAAGATGTCGACATAGTCGACGCCCATACGGGCAAGGCTCTGGTCCAGCGAGGACAGCAGGTACTTGCGCGAACCCCATTCACCGTACGGGCCGGGCCACATCAGGTAGCCGGCCTTGGTGGAGATGACGAGTTCGTCCCGATATCGGGCGAAATCGGCCTTCAGGGCCTCGCCGAAGGCGCTCTCCGCGGCGCCGGGCGGCGGGCCGTAGTTGTTCGCCAGGTCGAAGTGGGTGACGCCCAGGTCGAACGCGCGGCGCAGAATCGCACGCTGCGTCTGCACCGGCCGGTCGGGGCCGAAGTTGTGCCACAGGCCGAGCGAGAGCGCGGGCAGCTTCAGGCCGCTGCGTCCGGTGCGCCGGTAGGGCATGTCCGCGTAACGGTCGGGGTGTGCGGTGTACAACGCGTACTCCTGGAGAGCGGGGAAAACCTGGAAAAACGTCAAGAGCAGGTCACCACTCTCACCCGCGCATACCGTGCCGGTCCAACAGGGGTTTCGGATGGCATTCAGCGTTTAGGCTTCTCAATCATGGAACTGCGTCACCTCCAGCATTTCGTCGCGGTCGCCGAGGAGCAGCACTTCACCCGGGCGGCCGAGCGGCTGATGGTGTCGCAGTCGGGGCTGTCGGCCTCGATCCGCGCGCTGGAGCGGGAGCTGCAGGCGCCGTTGTTCGTGCGGACCACACGCCGGGTCACGCTGACGGAGGCCGGGAAAGCCCTGCTCAGCGAGGCCGAGCGCATCCTCGCGCAGGTCCGTGCGGCCCACGATGCCGTGGCGGCGGTGCGGGGCGTGGTGCGCGGCACGCTGTCGCTGGGCACCGAGCAGTGCATCGCCGGGGTGTGCGTGGCCAAGCTGCTGGCCGCGTTCCGCCGTCGCCATCCGGACGTGGAGATCCGGCTGCGGCAGGCCGGCTCCGGCGCGCTGGCGGAGGAGGTCGCCGCCGGGCGTCTCGACCTGGCGTTCGCGGTCACGACCCGCGCCGACACCGCGCAGCTGCGCTGCATCCCGCTGGCCAGTGAGCCGATGACCGTGCTGTGCCACCCCACGCACCGGCTGGCGGGCGAGGGCGCCGTCACGCCGGAGGACCTCGGTGGCGAGGCCTTCGTCGACTTCCACCCCGACTGGGGCCCGCGCCGCACCACCGACGCGGCCTTCGCCGTGGCGGACGTGCGGCGGACGGTGACCCTGGAGGTCAATGACGTGCACAGCCTCCTCGACCTCGTCCAGGAGGGTCTCGGCATCGCCGTCGTCCCCCGGCACTTCAGCCACAAACGTGAGGCCTCGTCCCTCGCCGCGCTCCCCCTGAAGGGCACCGGGGAGACGTCGTACGACACCGTCGCGATGCTCCCGCCCCCGGAGGCCACCAGCCCGGCGGCCCGGGCGCTGATGCGGCTGCTGGACGACCCGGCGGTGGATTGCGGCTAGCGCGCGGACGGTGCCACGTACAGGTCGACCTGGTGGTACCGGTGCGCGGGCCAGGTGCGGGCGTACCCGGGTGGCGCCGAGCCCGGCCGGGTGAGCACGGCGAACGGGACGCGCCGGGCGGTGCGCAGGAGCTCGGCCTTGGTGGTGTTGGCGTTGTTGCCATGGGTGTGGGCCGAGGAGCACCCGGTGTAGAAGGCGATCGGGATGGCCAGGTGGCCGGTCAGCAGGCAGGGGGGCCGTACGCCGAGGCGGTGCAGTTCGCCGGCGGTGCGCGCCCAGTCGCGACGGCTCGTGTGGGTGCGGTCCACGGTGTGCGTGAGCACCGCGAGCTGGGCCGCCAGGTGGCCGGTCAGGCCGAGCGCCACCACTGTCACGACGATGGGCCGCCACCTCCCGCTCGGCGCCGTCACCAGGTGTGCCAGGGCGTCGGCCACCGGGATCGCGAGCAGGGCGTAGGCCGGGAGCAGGAAGCGTGGGGCCGCGTATCCGATCATGAACAGGTACGGGACGGCCGCCGTGGTGGCGCAGGCCACCGGGATCAGCGTGGGTGCCGCGCGCCGCGCCCGGACCGCGACCAGCGTTCCGAAGGCGGCGAACAGCGGGAGGGCGTACCACCAGGCGGCCACCGTGATGTGGGCCGGTGGTCCGGTGCACGGGCGGCAGAGGGTGCGGCCGTCCAGGCTGCGCGCCTGGTCGTCGACGGCGATGTTCCAGCCAAGTCCGCCCTGGATCCGGGAGGCGTCGGCCAGCCGCTGCGCCAGGCCGCCGTAGTCGGTGTACGCCTCGATCACCCAGGGCGCCGCGCCGGCGACGAGCCCCGCCACGAGGGCCGCCAGGAGCCGGGGGTGCCGGGCCCACACGGAGAGGGCCAGCAGCGGGAGGGTCACCCACGCCGCGTCGGTGGGCCGCATCAATGCCATCAGCGCCACGCTCACGCCGATGCCCCACGGCGCCCACCGGTCGGCGCGGTCGGCCCAGGCGCGCAGGAAGCAGCCGACGCCGGCCAGGGCGCCGATCGCCACCCAGTGGTTGGGCATGGCCTGCGGGCCGTAGTAGAGCGTCACCCACAGTGTGGCGAAGAGCGCGCCCCCGAGGGCCACCACCCGGGTCGGGAACAGCCCCCGCCAGGCACGCAGCGCCAGGAAAAGGCCCAGCCCCGACAGCAGCGTGAGGTAGGTGCGCAGGAGCGCGGTGGACGACGACCAGACGGCGACCGGTGCGACCAGCCATGAGACACCGCGCGCACGCGGTGCGCTGAAGTACGCCGCCGGCGCGTGCGAGCTGACCTGGCTGACGTACACCGTCTCGTCCCAGCCGAGGCCCATTCCCGGGCGTACGAGGGTGAGTTGGGCCAGCGTGTACGCCCCCGCGACCGCCAGGAACCAGCCGTCACCGCGCAGTCGCCAGGACCTCCGGGCGAGCGTGGACGCCCCGGGTCGTGGCGCGCCGACCAGCGTGGCGTTCGAGCTGTTGACCATCGCCCACCCTTCATCCCGAATCAGGGACAAGAGGAATTACATGGACAAAATTAGTCAAATCAGCACGCGTGTGTGCTCCCGAGGTGGTCCATACGGTGCAGCGCCCCGCAAACAGCGCGCCGAGCGGCGCCCGGGGCTGTGCCCGGGTGCCGCTCGGCGTGGGTGGGACGCGGTCCGGCCTACTGTCGGCGGTCGCCCACGGTGATTCCCTTCGTCCTCGCGCCGGTCCCGTTGTCGTAGACGACCCGGCCGGTGGACTTCTTCCAGATCTCGACGCGGAAGGTGTCCGGGCGGCCGTCGGTGGCCGTGATCCGGAAGCCGTAGCCGCTCGTGCCGTTGACCTTTCCTGAGCCCTGGTACACGGCCGTGGAACCGGTGACCACGAGCCAGTCCGAGCCGCTGGAGCGGAACTGCAGCTTGGCCTTCGGGAAGTCGAAGGTGGCGTGTCCTGAGGGCGCCTCGGCTCCCTTCTTGTAACGGGCGTCGAAGGAGAAGGCGGCGGTCCCCGTCAGCTCGGGCTTGGCCGGGTAGGCGCCGGCGGGCGAGGACAGGAAGCCGACGCCGAGGGCCGGACCGGCGGCCCGGTCGTACACGATCACCTCGGGGAGAACCGTGCTGTCCGAGGCGCCGTCGTCGTCGGTGACGGTGATCACCGGACGCCGGATGCCCACCGTGCTGTAGGTGTGCGCGGCCCCGCAGACGGAGCCCGTGACGCTTCCGGTCGCCGGCTCGGTGCCGTCCTTCCAGTCGACCGAGCAGGTGTGCGTGTCGTCGGCGCCCGGGTCGTCGAACTCGGCGGTGACCACCGTGCGCCTGCCGGCGGGCGACGGGGACTCGGGACCCGCGGCCGAGCCGATGACCGGTGCCGCGTTGTCCACGGTGACCTTGAGGGTGTCGCTGCTGCGGCCGCCGGTGAGGGTGACCGTGTAGGTGCCGTCGTCGGCGCAGGTGATCGTGGTCGGGACGGCCTGGGGGTCGGAGAAGGTGCAGGGTGCTCCGTCCTCGACCGTCCACTTCGGCCCGTCGGCCCCGGAGACGGTGCCGGTGAGGGCTATCGCGCTGCCCTCCTTGCCGTCGGCGTCCGGACCGGCGTGGACGACGGTGACCGGGTCGATGCCGCTGAGGGTGGGCTCCACGTCCTTGATCAGGCCGTCGGAGTCGAACTCCAGCTTGTCGATGGTGGTTTCGCGGTGGGTGCCGTCACCGCCCGGGATCGCGAAGCGGTGGTAGGCGATGTACCAGTCGTCGGTGTTCGGCACATGGACCACGGAGTGGTGACCCGTGCCCTTGATACCGAGGCCGAGGCGCTTGCTGAGGATCACCCCGCGCTTGGTCCACGGGCCGGTGGGCGAGGGGCCGGTGGCGTAGGCCACGCGGTAGTTCTCGTCCCGGGTGTCGTTCTCCGACCACATGAAGTAGTAGGTGCCCTTGCGCTTGATGACGAAGGATCCCTCGTTGTAGCCGCTCGGCGTGATGTCCCTGACCTTCGACGCGTCGAACGAGATCATGTCGTCGCCCAGCGGGACGACGTATCCGTGGCCGTTGCCGAAGTAGAGATACGACTGGCCGTCGTCGTCGGTGAACACCGCCGGGTCGATCATCTGGCCGGGGTACTGCCCGGCCTTGAGCAGTGGCTTGCCCAGGGGGTCCTTGAACGGGCCCGTGGGTGAGTCGGAGACCGCGACGCCGATGTTCGCGTCGGCCGAGAAGTAGAAGTAGTACTTCCCGTCCTTCTCCGCCATCGTCGGCGCCCAGGCCCGGCTGTCCGCCCAGGAGATGTCGGGGCCGAGGTCGAGGATGACGCCGTGGTCCTTCCAGTGGACCAGGTCCTTGGAGGAGTACGCCTTGAACTGCGTGCCGCTCCAGCCCTCGAAGCCGTCGGTGGTCGGGTACAGGTAGAAGGTGTCGCCGAACCGCACGATGTTCGGGTCGGCGTTGAGACCCGGCAGGACCGGGCTGCGCATCCGCTGTGCCTCGACCGTCCAGGTGCGCTTCTTGCCGTCCGAGCCCGTGACCGCGTACGTGACCGGCTTCGTGAAGTCGTGCACCGACCCGGAGGCGGGGCTGATGGCCGCGCCGTGGGCGAGCGTGAACTCGGGGGCGAGGGACGTGATGTCGGCGTCCTCGTTCAGCGGGAGGACGATCCTGCTGTCCTTGTCATCGACGATCGCGTCGACCTTGAGGTCGGGGTGGGTGGCCGAGGCGATTCCCGTGGTGTTGCCGCTGAGTTCCAGGACCTCGGCGGGCGACAGCGCCCGGTTGTAGATCCGGAAGTCGTCCACCTCACCCCCGAAGTACGGGTCGGCGGAGTACAGGGACCGTCCGATGTAGCCGGAGTAGCCCTTCGAAGGGTCGTACAGCTCGGACGGCTTGGTGGTCACCCCGGTCGCGCGGGCCACCTGGATGCCGTCCACGTAGAGGACCGCTGTCTGCGTAGCGCCGTTCAGGGTGACGGTGACGTGCTTCCACTCGCCGACGGGCAGCTGGGGGCCCGTCAGTTTCGACTCCGCCGACCAACTGGCCTTGGTGATGGCCGAGTAGAGGCTGGAACCGCCGTTGGAGGGGGTGGCGAACAAGTACTTGTCGCTGTCGGGCCCGAGCCCGAACAGCCACTGGAAGTTGTCCCCGCCCTTCCACTTGGCGTACGTCGAGACGGTGACGCTGTCGGCGTCCTTCAGCACGCCGTTCGGGATCCTGACGTACGGCGAGGTGGTGGAACTGCTCGATCCGCCGGACATCTTGAACGAGCCGTCCTTCACGCCGGTACCGAACTCGGGCGTGTGGACGTACGTGCCGTGGTAGCCGTGGCCGCTGGAGTCGCGGGCGATGCTGCCGCCGGTCTCGTCGAAGTCGTAGCGCAGGACGAGGTCGGCCGGTACGTCGGGACCTTCCTCGGAGACCGTGACCTCGGCGCGGACCGCGAGCGCGGCGCCGTCCGGCAGGCTGCCCTTCACAGTGAAGGTGCCGGCCTGCGCGTAGGCCGAGGGCGGGACCTCGTCCCAGGTGACGGAGACGGGCCGCTTCACGCCGTCCGCGTACTCGGCGATGACCGTGGCGGGCAGGACAGGGGCGTCACCGATGCGCGTCTCGACCTTGATGTCCTCGACGCTCTCCACCAGTTGATCCGGCTGGTAAGCGCGCAGCAGCCGGTCGTACTCGGCCTGTGTCACCGGGAGCACGGTGCCGTGGCGGGGCTTGGCGGGCAGGTCGTAGCCGGTGGACGGGGTCCAGTTGCCGGAGGCGAGGTCTGTCGTCTCGAAGGGGATGTAGCCGCGGCCGCCGAACTCGTCGAGGAACGCGTACCACTTGTCCTCGGTGTTGGACTTGAAGACCAGCGGCCCCTCGGCGGCGTTCATGGCGCCCTTGCCGATACCCTCCGCGACGGCGGTCCAGGAGGTGTCGAGCAGCGAGTCGCTCTTCTCCTCGAAGATGAACTTGCTGTTGGGGGTGGAGGAGGTGTTGTTCCGCTCGTCCTTCGACAGGCGGTAGTAGGTCCCGTCATGCTTGATCACCGTGGAGTCGATGACCGAGTAGCCGCGGTCGATCCAGACCTTGGGCTCGCTGAAGGTGTAGAAGTCGCGGGTGGTCGCGTACATCATGCGGTTGTACGTGTCGCCGGAGTGCTCCGGGTTGTCGTACAGCTTCGACGCCCAGAAGACGACGTACTCGCCGCGCTGCTCGTCGTAGAACGCCTCCGGCGCCCAGGTGTTGCCGGCGCTGTCGGGCGAGACCTTGACCAGGCGCTGGTTGGTCCAGTGGACGAGGTCGGTGGATTCCCAGACCATGATGGACTTGCTGCCGGTGCGCTGGGAGGCGTCCCAGTTGCCGTTGCCGTAGATCCTGAGGTCGGTGGCGATCTGGTAGAACTTGTCGCCCTCCGGGGAGCGGATGATGAACGGGTCGCGCAGGCCCTTCTCGCCGAGCGTGGAGGTCAGCACCGGCTTGCCGTCGTTCAACTCGCGCCACTTCAGCGGATCGTCGCCCTTGCTGAGGGCCGCGTAGAGCTGTTCGCCGTCCGCGGTGCCCTCGCCGGTGAAGTAGCTGAACATGTAGCCCTTGAGGGCTTCCTTCTTCGGCAGTTCGGGCACCTTGGCGGTGAAGTCGCGGGTCGCCTTCGCGTCGCCCTTGGTGACGGTGGCGGTCAGCTTCGCGGTGGTGTCGCCGTCGCCGTGTGCCGGGCGGTGGACGGTGCCGTCGGCGGACACGACGTCCGGCTCGGCGGAGGACCAGTCGACCTTCGTGCCGTAGGCGCCGCTCGTGGGCAGGGTGAGGTTGCCGCGGGCGTCGTCGAGGTTGTTGACGGTGAGTTCCCCGGCGGCCTTCTCGGTGGCGGTGGCGTCGTCGAAGTCCGGCAGAACCGTGACGTCGAAGGTCTTGGTGGCGGTCACGGTGCCCTTCTTCAGGGTCGCCGTGAGCGTGGCGTGGCCGTTCGGTTGACCGGCGGCGGGACGGGTGACCTTGCCGGTGGCGGAGACGACGTCGGGGTCGTCCGAGGACCAGGTGATCTTCGAGCCGCCCGCGGTGCCGGTGGTCGGGAGTGTGAGGTCGTCGGTGACGGCGCTGGTGTCGCCGAGGGTGAGGGCGGCCTTGTCGTCGGCGACGCCCTGGGTGTCGACCGGGAGGGCGATCTGCTCGACCTCCGGGGAGGCGAGTGCCCGGTCATAGACGCGGAAGTCGCGGACGCTGCCCTTGAAGAGCTTGTCGCCGGGATAGACGGACTTGCCGATGTAGTTGGCGGTGGTGGTGCCCGAGCCGATGCCGCCGGGGGTGATGGAGAGCGCCGTGTTGCGGGCCACCTCGACGCCGTCCTCGTACAGCACGCCCGTGCTGCCGGTCTGGGTGTAGGCGACGTGCTTCCAGACGGAGCGCGTGAGGTTCGGGGAGGTGGACGGCCTGGTGGTCTGTTCCGTCGACCAGTTGCCGGTGGCGATGGAGGTGCGGAAGCCGTCGCCGGTGGTGAAGAGGTAGCCGTTGCCCGCGGTGCCACTGGTGTTGCCGAAGCCGTAGATGAAGTACGGCGTGGCCTGCGTGGAGTCGATCCTCACGTCCATGGAGACGGTGATCGAGTCCAGGCCGCTCATGATGTTGTTCGGCACCTTGACGTAGGTGTCGGAGCCGTTGAAGGCGAGCCCTTCGCCGCTGCCCGACCAGCCCGCGGTGCCGTTCACGGTGCCGTCACGGCCGTTGCCCGAGGAGTCGGCTGCCACGCTGCCGGAGGAGGCGTCGAGCTTGTAGCGCAGGACCAGGCCGTCGGTGATGTCAGCGGTGTCCGCGGTGTCCGCCGCCTGCGCCACGGGAACGGCGGGGCCCGCCAGACCGAGGAAGAGCGAGGTGACGGCGAGTCCGGCGAGATGGCCCGCCCAGCGTCTCGCTCGGCGCGGTCGTGCGATGTTCGTCATGTGGGGTTTTCCCTGCTGAGGCGCGGCTGGACGAAGGCGGGGGCAGGCACGGCCGACAGCGGGACCCCTGCCGTGGGAGGCCCGCCGTTTCGTCGGTGTGACGTCGTGTTGCGAGAGTGTCAACTGGTGTACATGGGGGCGTCAAGAGTTTTCGAACCATGTCCGGCCTACCGAACAGATTGGTGTCGCCGCAGCAGGAGCCGGGGGCTCACCGCACCAACAACGCGCCCCGGCGGCCGTCGTGGCGCCCCTCGCCCCGCCGGGTCAGGCGGGGCAGCCGAGGCGGCCATCTGGTCAGCCCGTCAGCCCGTCAGCCCGTCAGCCGCTGAACAGTCTTGAGCACTTGGCCCGCGCCGTCCTCCGTCGCCATGCGCTGGGCGACGGTCGCGGCGGCCCGCGCGTACGTCTGCCGCTTCGTCACGTGGCCGAGGGCTTCGGCGAGCCGTTCCGCGGTGAGGGACACGAAGGGGATCGGGGCGGGTCCGGCGCCCAGCGCGGCGAGCCGTGCCGCCCAGAACGGCTGGTCAGCCGTCACCGGCACCGCGACCGCGGGCACTCCGGCCCGCAGGGCCGCGGCCGTGGTGCCCGCCCCCGCGTGGTGGACCACGGCGGCCAGCCTCGGAAACAGCAGTTGGTGCGGTACGTCGCCGATGGTGAGGACGTCGTCCCCGTCCGCCGCGAGCCCGGCGGTGCCGGACTGGAGGATGCCGCGCAGCCCGGCTCGCCGCAGTGCCCGTACGGCGATGTCGCTGAGCCGCTCTCCTCCACCGCCCGCCATGCTGCCGAAGCCGATGAGCACCGGCCGGGGCCCGGCCCGCAGGAAGTCCTCCAGGTCCGTGGGGAGTTGCTCGGCCGGGTCGAGGTGCGGCCACCAGGTGCCCACGACGTCCAGGCCGGTAGGCCAGTCGGAGGGGCGGGGAACGATCGCGGCACTGAAACCGTGCAGGACGGGCCAGTCGGACTGCTCCTGCCGGCGGCGCATCGCGGAGGCGGTGAGGGCAGGCAGGTCAAGGCGGCGGCGCAGGTCGGCGACGGCCTGCCCGTAGACCCGGTCGGCCATGCGGAGCGCGAAGCGTCCGGCCGTACGGTTGCCGAGGCGCCCGAAGGAGCGGGTTCCCATGACGACGGGCGGGAAGTCGCCGGTCGGTGCGGTGGGCTGGAGGTACGCCCCGAGAGCCGGGATCCCGGTGGCCTCGGTGACGTGCCAGCCGAGCGGGGCCGTCGTGGCGGACAACAGGAGCAGATCCGTGCCCTGGGCGACCGCGTCGGCGAAGCCCTGACCCAGCTCGGTGACGAAGCCGGCCGCGGTGCGCATGAGTTCGCGTCGGTCCGTGGCGCCTCCGTGGGCGCCTGGCCGGGCCGGCAGACTCCGGAACTCCAGACCGGCGTTGCGTACCAGCGGTGCGAAGGCTTCCGTCACGGCGAGGGAGACGTCGTATCCGGCCTGGCTCAGTTCGGCGCCCAGTCCGGTGTACGGGGCGACGTCGCCGCGTGAACCGGCGGCGGCGATCATGATCCTCATCGGTCCTCCACCGGGTCCGGGTGGGTGCGGCGGGAGGCGTTCGCGTGAACCGCCTTGCACAGATAGGGGGCGAGGCCCGGCCGTTGCTGCGAGGGCGGTACGACGAGGGCGAACGCACGCGGGTCGGCGACGAAGTCGTCCGCGATGCGGCGGTGCATGTCGGGCGGGCAGGTGGTGAACCACCGTGTGACGTAGCGGCGGTGTTCCTCGGCGAGGTCCATGGCCCGCTCGCCGTCGCTGGGTTCCCCGGCGTCGAAGACCGCCAGCAGGTCACCGCGCCAGGCGGCGGCCTCCGCCATGAGCTGCCGCCAGTCCTCCTTGGTGTGGGCGTCGGCGCGGGCCATCGCCTCGCGTTGCCCTGCCGACTCCGCCCACTTGAGCCGCGCCTCGGTGGCGTAGCTGAGGTCGAAGGTGATCTCGCCGAAGACGTCGAAGCGTTCCTGGGGCGTGAGGGACACTCCGGTCCGCTGGACCTCGATGGCTCGTTCCGCCACGTCGGCGAGGCGCTGCAGCCGCGCGATCTCCTCGCTCAACTCGCGCTGCCGGGCCCGGAGCTGCTCCAGCGCGTTCGCCTGCGGGTCCTTGAGGATGGCGGCGATCTCGTCGAGGGAGAAGCCGAGTTCGCGGTAGAAGAGGATCTGCTGGAGACGGGCAAGGTCGACGTCGCCGTACAGCCGGTAGCCCGCGTGGCTCCGACCGCTGGGCGACAGCAGTCCCGCCCTGTCGTAGTGGTGCAGCGTCTTCACGGTCACCCCGGCGAATGCCGCGACCTGCCCCACGGAGTAGCTCATGCGCCTGCCCTTTCGTCGGGGTACAGCCTCGTGCCTGACGTAAGGGGAGGGTCAACTCCGGGGGCGGGACGGCGTCCTGGGCGGCTGGACGCGCATCCGGGGAGGCGAGCCCCGGACACGCGTCCGGACACGGATCAGCAGATGCTCTGGCTGCTGTTGACCAGCCGGTTGTTGCGGAAGGTCGTGTTCTCGCCGCAAGGGCTCTCACGGATGGCCGAGTTGGTCACCGTCAGGTTCTGGACGGTGATGTCGCGGTTGTTCGGGAACTCCGACCGTGCCGCGAGCCGGATCTCCCCACCGCCGGACACGCTGCCGCTCTGGGCGGCGAGGTTCACGTTGTAGCAGTTCTCTATCAGGATGGCGTTGTTGCCGGTGTTCGTGAGGGTCACCCGGTCGACGACGGCGCCCCCGCTCTCGGAGACGCAGAAGACGCCTCGTCCGCCACCGCGCGCGACGACTTCGCCCACGCGGATGTTGGTGGGATAGGCGCTGCCCACGCGGCCGTTGCGGTTGGCCATGCGGAAGGCCGCGTAGCCGGTGCCGGCTCCCGCGCCGTCCGCGTCGACCTTGGTGACGGTGGCGTTGATGGTCTGGTTGAGCAGCAGGCCGGACTCGCCGACGTTGCGGGCGGTGACGGTGCCGATGGTGATGCCGTCGACGCCGTACGTCTCGACCGCGTGGCTGCTCGCGCCGGAGACGTACACGTTGTCGATCCGGACGTTGCGCGTCCACTGGCTGGTGTCGCCGCGGTTGTCGATGCGGACGCCGAGACCGCGCGAGAGCCGCATGTCGATCTGGCCCAGGACGACGTTCTGGACGTTGCGCATGAAGACGCCGTAGAGCGGGGTGCCGGTCAGGTTCAGGTGCTGGACCTCGATGTCCCGGGCACCGCGTGCGTAGACCGGTGCCTGGTCGCCGGAGCCCGAACCGGTGACGTTGATCGTGCCGCACACGTCGAGCACGGTGTAGCTGGGCAGGGAGACCCGGGAGCCGGCGGCGATCGAGCCCGAGCCGCGGACGACGACCCGTTCCTTCGAAGTCCGGCCCGAGGTCAGGCTGTTGACGGCCGCCTGCATCGCGGCGCGCATGTCGCCGCCGGTGTACACGACACTGCTGCCGCGCCGGGCGGTCCAGGTGCTGCCGCTCAGCACGGCCTCCGCCTGGTAGGAGCCGTCACCGCACGCGGCGATCGCCTCCCTCGGGGCCGAGGCGGCGACCGGTTCCGGATGGGCGGGGGCTGTTTCCGGTGCCGCGTTCGCGGGAGCCGTCATCACGGCGGCACCGGTGAGCAGGGCGGTGGCGCAGGCGGCGACTGCTGGCGCGCGCTTCGTACGGGTACGGCGCGTCGTACGGGTACGGCGGTCCGGGGCGGCCTCGTCGGTGAGGTGAGCTGCGGCTCTGCGTCCCATCTCGTCTTCTCCTATGGGGGGCGATGCGCTTGCTGCCCTGTGCGTTCCTCGACGCTGTCGAAATCCGTTCGACTGAATCGATTCATGCGGCGGCCGTACCTGACCTGCGGCAACCCGGCTCCGCGGGCCCCAGGACGTACGGCGACGAGACAGCAAGCGATTTCTGTGGGGGCGGTGAGTGTGACAACGGCCTTGTGGGGGCGTCAAGGTGCGGGTCGTATGTGGCTGGTCGCGCAGTTCCCCGTGCCCCGAGCCGTTCGGGGCGCGGGGAACTGCGCGAGCAACCACGACGGCCCCGCAGCCGATCACGGACGGAACCCGGCAGACGAGACCGCATCGCGGCAGCCGTCACGCAGTCCGCGCACCGCTCGTCAGCCGCCTCCCCAGCCTCCCCAGCCTCCGCCACCCTGCCCGTAGCCATAGCCGCCGTAGCCCCCGTAGCCCCCGTAGCCGCCGTAGCCGCCGTAGCCCCCGTAGCCCCCGTAGCCCCCGTAGCCCCCGTAGCCCCCGTAGCCACCATCGCCGTAGTAGCCGTATCCATTGGGCCAGCAGGAGGAGGGCGGGCACGGGTTCGACGTCGGGTACGGCGGATACGGCTCGGAGGGCGCCGGGTTCTGGGTGGAGGACGACGCGGAGGGGCGGGGCTTCGGTGGGGGTGTCGGGGCGGGCGGAGGAACGGGCCGGGCCGGCTTCGGGGCCGCCGTCGAGGCGTCCGTCATCCGGGAGACCGACTCGATCTGCAGGGACTCGACCGAGTTGTCGAAGGTCCACCGCTGTGAGGCGTCGTCATCCGTGCGCTCCTTGAGGACCAGGACGGCGCCCTCCTCGGCGGAGGCCGGCGCCAGCGCGCGCCCCAGACCGCTCCGTGGCAGCAGGTTGCCGTCGAGGGTGAGGTCGTAACGGACGCGTCCCTGCCGGGTGGGGTCCTCGCAGGAGCCGAGCCGGGCGGGGAGCCCGAGGCGGGAGTCGAGGCACAGTTCGGTGTCCGCCAGACTCCGCAGCGAACCACCCGTCTCGTACGACCACTGCTGGCGCACCGACGACGTGCACATGGTGAGCACGACCTCCGTGCCCGCCGTCGGTCCCGTACCGTCGATGCCTGCGCAGAGACCGTTGCCCATGTTTCGCAGGCGGCCCTCCAGCGGGCCGCTCACCATGCCGCCCGCCCCGACGGCGGACGCGCCCGGTGTCCTCTCGGTGGAACTCGCCATGCCGGAGGGAGCATGGGCCACGGGGTCGCTCCCGCCTCCCGACGTCAGGGCCAGCGGAACCAGCACGCATCCGCTCACCACCAGGATCGCCAGGGCCACCCGTCGGCGCCGGACGAGGCGCCAAGGCCCGGCACCGTGCAGCACGTCGTCCGCCAGAGAGCGCAGGACGCCCCGGCGACGGAGGCCGGTGCGCACCGCGTGGCGAGGACCGGACGACGCGGCCGGCCGCCCGGCTCGCCCGGCCGGGTACCCGTCGCCCCGCCCGCCCTGCCCGGCTCGCCCGGCTCGCCCGGCTCGCTCAGCCGGAAGGTACCCGTCACCCCACCCCGCCGAACGAGCCGGAAGACGCGGGACACCGCCGTCCGTGTCCGCCGCCTCGGTGGGTCCTTCAGAGGCGCCACCCGCCGCCGGTGCCCCGCTCCCGGCCGTCCATGACTCCGCGCCCGCCACCGTCGTCGTTCCCGCCGCTCGTCCCGGCCGCGAGTCGAGATAGGCCCGCGCGCCCCAGCCCAGAACGGCCTCGGCCAGCAGGACGGCCAGGCGGGCGCCCGAGTGGTCCAACTGGTCGGCGCTGTGACGGCAGTGCGGGCAGTGCGCCAGGTGCTGCCGCAGGTCGGGGTCGAGTCCCAGGTCACCGCGGCGGAGCGACACGTCCAGCAGACGGCTGAAGCGACGGCACTCCTCGTCGGGGGCGGTCTCACGGTGTGCGCGCATGCAGGCGTCACGCAGCAGCGCCCGCGCCTGGGTCGCCTTCACTGCGGCGTCCTCGGGGGTGATCCCGAGGAGCGCGGCAGCTACGGCGAGGTCCTCCGCCTCGACCTCGGCGTGCCACAGGATGCAGCGGGCGCGTTCCGGGAGCTCGTGGAAGGCACGGGAGACGAGTTTCCTGTCGTCGGCGGGGAGGAGCCTTGCCGTTGCGCGGTCCGTGGCCGAGGGATCGGTCCTCAGGGCCGGGTGGAGCATCGCCCGGCGTCTGTCCGTGTCCCATTCCCCCGCTGTACGGCGCACCGTGACCAGCAGATGCGGCCGCCAGGCGGCTGTCGGGCCCGATTGCCGCTGCGCTTCTCCGAATACACGTGTAAAGGCCGCAGTCGCGAGCATCCCCGCATGCTGGGCGTCGCTGGTGCACAGAGTCGCGTAGGAGAAGACGGCCACCCAGTGCCGGGCCAGCAGTTCCCCGACGGGCCGGCGCGCGGGCCGCCGACCGGAATACCGTTTCAGTTCGGCTGCCAGCTCTTCGTCCATCACGCCGAACGGACGGGCAAGTCGCGGGGAATTCAAAAGGGGGGCGTCACTCACGTCCAATGTCCTCCAGGCTGTGCCGCGTACAGCACGAGGTCACCCCCTGCCTGCACACCGACAGGCGTCACCCTTGCACAGAGCGTGGTCCCGCAACAAGGGATCTCACGCCTCTCCATTCCGAAGCCCCGTAAGGGCGCTGCCTGTTCGCGCGGCCCAAGAAGAGGAGAATTCAAGGAGATTTGATGACTGTGACGCTGAGTTACCTGAAGTAAGTACCGTTTTGAAGCGGTGAATAGCCACCCACTCGGAACGGAATCGACGGTTCAGCCCAAAGGAGACCGGCCGGAAAAGAAACGCATCCGTGACTTCGGAGGCGAACTCGCCCCTCGTGCGGGAGCCTGGATGTCATGCACTCCAAAGACCTTCTGGCCGACGCGTTCGGCCGCATCAGTGAAGAGGTCCACGCCGTAGTCGAGGGCCTCTCTCCCGACGACCTCAACGCCCCGCCCCAGGACGGCGCCAATTCCATTTCCTGGCTGGTCTGGCATCTCACACGCATCCAGGACGACCACGTGGCGGGCGTGGCCGGTCAGGAGCAGGTGTGGCTGGCGGACGGCTGGGCGGACCGCTTCGGTCTGGGGCTGCCCGCCCATGACACCGGATACGGGCACACGTCCAAGAAGGTCGCCCGGGTGCAGGTGGACTCGGGCGACCTTCTGCTCGGCTACCACGACGCGGTGCACGAGCGCACGCTGGCCTTCGTGGCCGAACTCCACGACAAGGACCTCGACCGGATCGTCGACGAGAGCTGGACCCCCGCCGTCACACTCGGTGTCCGGCTGATCAGCGTCCTGGGCGACGACCTCCAGCATGTCGGGCAGGCCGCGTACGTACGAGGGCTGCTTCAGCGCGCGGACGCGTAACCGGGCAGCACCACGTCCCGGATGAGGGCGCTCCGCTCGTCGAACGGGATGAAGGCGCTCTTGAGGGCGTTCACGGTCACCGTGCGCAGGTCGTCCAGCGTCCAGCCCGCCTCCTCGACCAGCAGGCTCATCTCGCGGGTCATGGTCGTGCCCGACACCAGACGGTTGTCGGTGTTGAGGGTGACACGGAAGCCCAGGTCCTTCAGGGCCGTGATCGGGTGCTCCGCGATGGAGTCGGCCGCGCCCGTCTGGAGGTTGGAGGTGGGGCACATCTCCAGGGCGACACGGCGGTCGCGCACCCAGCCCGCGAGGCGGCCGAGCTTGCCGTCGACGATGTCGTCGGTGATGCGGACACCGTGCCCGACGCGCTGGGCGCCGCACACCTGGAGGGCCTGGTGGATGCTGGGCAACCCGTGGGCCTCACCGGCGTGGATCGTGAACGGGACGTTCTCGCCGCGCAGATACTCGAAGGCCGCCAGGTGGTCGGCGGGCGGGAACCCGTCCTCGGCACCGGCGATGTCGAAGCCGACGACGCCCGCGTCCCGGAACGCCACCGCCAGGTCGGCGACCTCACGGCTGCGGTCGAACATGCGCATCCCGCAGAGCAGGGTGCCGACGCGCACCGCGGTGCCCGCGGCCGCTGCCTTCACCATGCCCGCGGCCAGGCCCTCCTGCACGGCCTCCACGACCTCGGGGAGGGTCAGGCCGCCCTTCACCATCAGCTCGGGCGCGTAGCGGACTTCGCCGTACACGACACCGTCCTCGGCGAGGTCGAGCACGTACTCCTCGGCGGTGCGCAGCAGGCCCTCACGGGTCTGCATCACGGCGAGAGTGTGCTCGAAGGTGCCGATGTAGCGGACCAGGTCGCCGGAGCCGGCGGCCTCGACGTACCAGGCGGCCAGAGTCTCCGGGTCGGTCGTGGGCAGGGAGTGTCCGACCGCGTCGGCGAGTTCCACAAGGGTGGCCGGGCGCAGACCACCGTCGAGGTGGTCGTGCAGCACGGCCTTGGGAAGGCGGCGGACGGTGGCGGTGTCGATGCGGGTCGCGGTCATGCGTGTGGTTCCTCGGCGGGTGGTTCCCGGGCAGGGGGATCGGGTTGGTCAGGGATCGGGACCGTGGTCGAAGTACGGCGGGATCGGCTAGCTGGACGGCTGGAGCAGGTCCCAGAGGTTGCCGTACAGGTCCTGGAAGACGGCCACGGTGCCGTAGGGCTCGTGCCGCGGCTCCTCCAGGAACCGCACGCCCGCGGCGCTCATGCGCGCGTGGTCGCGGGCGAAGTCGTCGGTGTGCAGGAAGAAGCCCACGCGTCCGCCGGTCTGGTCGCCGACCCGGCCCCGCTGTGCCTCGTCCTTGGCCCGGGCCAGCAGCAGTCCGCTGCCGTGCCCGCCTTCCGTACCCGGCGCGACGACGACCCACCTCGATCCGTCGGGCCGGGGCGCGTCCTCGACGAGCCGGAACCCGAGCGCCTCCGTGTAGAAGCCGATCGCCTCGTCGTAGTCGTCGACGACGAGGGTGATCAGGGCGATACGTCTCATGGGCCTCTCGCTCACGTGGTGGTGGTGGGTGCTGGGAAGTTATACGTAACACGACGAGTACGGCAACTGGGAGGCGCCCCCACTCGGTCCCGGGACGGCGATCTGGGTTCCCGGAGAGCACCCCTGGGGCGCCAGGAGTTGTTTTCGCCCCCGCCGCCCCTACCCGTCCCATCCCCAGGGGCGCTGCCCCTTCGCCCCCGACCAAGCGGGCTGCGCCCCCTTGAACCCCCGCCCTTTCCGGGCTCCGCCCCGGACCCCGGTTCGGGGGCCGACCCCCGGGCCCCCCCGCTCCTCAAACGCCGGAGGGGCTGAATGGTGCGGGGAACCGCACGGCCTTTAGGGGCGCGGGGAACTGCGCGACCAGCCCCCACCAGGATGGGACGGGTAGCGGCGGCGGGGGCGGAACCCTGGCGCCCTCAGCAGCAGCCAACGCCTCACGAGCGGCATGAACTGCCGCCCCGTCGGCATCTGATGCGGGACGGCATCCGGGTGGTACGAGGGATTCGGCGGACGACCCGGCCCCCTCCGGCGTGTGAGGACTCAACCGGCCTTCTGCCGCAGCAGCCCGTTCAGCTGGGCGACCTCCTCGTCCGTGAGGCGGAGCGCTCCCGCGGCCACGTTCTGCACCAGGTGGTCCGGATCTCCCGTGCCGGGGATGGCGAGGACATGGGGACCCTGGTGGAGGGTCCAGGCCAGCCGGACCTGGGCCTCGGTCGCGTCATGGGCGCGGGCGATCGCGCGCACCTCGTCGTCGTGCGTGCCGTCCGGGCCGCGTGAGCCGCCGTCGCCGGCGATCGCGAAGAACGGCACGAACGCGATGCCTCGCTCGCCGCACAGCCGCAGGACCTCGTCGGACCCGGCGGCGGAAGAACCGAGTCCGTACTTGTTCTGCACGCACACCACCGGGGCGATGGCCTGTGCCTCGGCGAGGTGCCGGGGCTCGACGTCGGAGACCCCCAGGTGCCGTATCAGGCCGGCCTCCCGCAGTTCGGCGAGGGCGCCGAAGTGCTCGGCGATGGAGTCCTGCCGCATCCGCCGCAGGTTCACCACGTCGAGGTGGTTGCGGCCCAACTGTCGCAGGTTCTCCTCGACTTGGCCGCGCAGCTGGTCGGGGCGGGCCGCGGTGCCCCACTCCCCCGAGTACTCGCGGTGCGGGCCGACCTTGGTGACGATGACGAGATCGTCCGGGTAGGGGGTGAGGGCGCTGTTGATCAGTTCGTTGGCGGAGCGCAGGGACGAGAAGTAGAAGGCGGCCGTGTCGATGTGGTTGACGCCGAGGTCGATCGCCTGCCGCAGCACGGCGATCGACCGGTCACGCTCGCGCGGCTTCCCGTGGTGGAAGGCGGCGCTGCCGGTCAGCCGCATCGCTCCGAATCCGAGGCGGTTGACGGGCAGGTCGCCGAGTGTCCAGGTGCCCGCGGCCCGCGCGGTGGTCGTCTGCGAGGTCATCGTCGGAGTCTCACACGGGCCGCGGGCGTCTTCTCGTCCGTTTTACGGATACGTGTACGCCTCCATGTGCGGGCCTTACGGATACGTGTACGCGTTCAGGGCCGTCACCGCCGAGGCCGGGTTGCCCAGGTTGTAGTGGTCGACGGCGAGGAAGTTGGGCTTCTTGCGGGCGGCGGGGCGGCAGAACCGCTGGGCCCGGTCGGTGAGTTTGGTGTTGTCCGTGGTCGCCGTGGAGGTGACCGCGACGTCGCGGAAGTGGTTCATGACGAACAGCGGCCGGAAGCCGGACTCGGTGCGGGTGAGCGGAATGTTGGTGCCCGCGTCGTACCAGCGGCTGTAGCAGGACCAGTCGGAGGAGCCCACGCCCGAGCCCATGGACCAGTAGTTCTCGACCGTCCACTCGCGCTGGTACATCACGCCGAAGGTGTCCCGGGTGAGTCCGGCGGACTGGTCGGCGGAGCGGCTGTGGTCGGTGAAGATCAGCAGCCGGTCGTTCGCGGCGATCAGGTCGGCCAGCTTCGGCCAGCCGTTCTGCCGTACGCCGGTCTGGTCGGGCCGGTAGAGCACGTCCGACAGGCCGCTGACGCGGGCGAGTTCGCTGCGCAGGACGCCCGGATCGACGTAGTCCTCCAGGAAGACGGTGACGATTTCGTTCGGGTTCTGCTTGAGGAAGTCCACCATGCGCTGGATGTCGACCCACAGGGCGACCGGGTTGCTGACGAGGGTGCAGCTGTTGTGGCACAGGATGGCGCCGTCGGAGGTCTGGTGAGCGTCCAGCATGAACCCTCGTACCCCGTCCGCGAGTTGCTGGTTGATGCCGCGGGACTGGTTCGGCGCCAGGTTCACGAAGGGCGGGGCGAAGCCGCCGTCGACGCCGTTGGCGTAGGCGTTGTGGGAGGTGAGGAACGTGACCTGGTCCAGGGTGCGCTCGTTGGCGGGCGGCATGGGGCGGGTCGTCGGGGTGACCGGGGTGAGGTACCAGGCGGCGAGGCCGCCGGCCGAGCCGATGGCGAGCCCGGCGGGGTAGTTGGAGCCGGACGGCTTGGTACCGACGGTCAGGTAGCGCTCCGTGCCCGGGACCCTCAGGCGGTACTGGTCGGAGCCGAGTTCCGTGATCTCCCAGGCGGCGTCGGCGCTCGCGCAGGCGACGGTGCGCGCCTGGTCTCCGGAGCGGCCGAGGCAGCTGCCGGCGGTGTCGGTGCTCTCCAGGACGTAGGAGGATCCGTTGGCCCTGAGCGTCCACTGCTGGTGGTCCTCGTTGCCCTTGGGCCTGTGCTGCTCCACCGCTCCCCCGTTGTCGGCGGCGTTGAGTCCGGTGGTGGCGCTCTGCACGTAGTAGGCGCCGGTGGCTGGTACCGCCGCGGAGGCGGGGGGCGAGGGGGCGACGACCGCCGCGGCGAGCGCGGCGGTCGCGGTGAGCAGGGCGGTGCGGGGGGGTGGCATCTCGGTGCCCTTCATCGGGTCGGCCGGTCGACGATCAGGTGCATGACATCATGGGGCACCGAGCGCCATCAGCAGTAGAGGTTGCCGCCCGGTGAAGTCCCGAGGATCCCTGTGAACCGCTGGTAGTTGTTCACGCGGCTCTGCACCTGCGCGGGGTTCTTGCCGTCGCACTCCAGCGAACCGTTGATGCTGCGGATCGTCTGGCCGAAGCCCGCGCCGTTCACCATCGCGTTGTGGCCGGTCATCGTGCCGGGTCCGGTCTGTGTGTTCCAGTACCAGAGGGCGGTCTTCCAGGCGACGGCCGCGTCGTTCTGCACGAGCCACGGGTTGTTCAGGAGGTCGATGCCGAGCGCGTCGCCCGCGGCCTTGTAGTTGAAGTTCCAGCTGAGCTGGATGGGGCCGCGCCCGTAGTAGGCGGCCTGGCCCGCGGGGCAGCCGTACGGCCTGTTCCAGTCGCAGTAGGTCGGGTAGTTGGCGGTGTTCTCCTCCACGATGTGCACCAGCCCGCCGGTCTCGTGGCTGACGTTGGCGAGGAAGGCGGCGGCCTCCTGCTTCTTGACGGTGTCACTTCCGGTGTTGGCGAAGGCCGGGTAGGCGCTCATGGCCGCCCTCAGGCCGCTGTACGTGTAGAAGGAGTTCCGGTTCGGGAACATCTGGTTGAACTGGGCCTCACTGACGACGAATCCGGAGGGGTTCGACGGCCCGCTGTCGCAGGCGTACGGCTCCCAGTACCAGGTGCTGATCGTGGGGTCGTACCCCGGATTGTCGTGCTCGGCGATGTACGCCTTGCCGTCGGTGTAGCGAACGATGTTGCCGGTGACGTACGACCGGCCGGCCACCCAGCTCGGGTAGCTCGAACAAGGCGCGGCGGACGCGCTCTGGGCGGGCAGCAGGACGGGAGCGGCGGTTCCGACGATGAGCGCGGTCAGGACCGCGGAGATGCGGCGTCTCGACACGGAATCAACTCCTTTGCGGAACACGGCCGCGCCCGTTTCGAGGGCAGGCTGGAGCAGGGCCTCGTGCACACGCGCCGGCGAGCCGGTCACGGCGTGGGGGCGGCCGTGGTGGGGGGTTGTGGTCGCACACTCAACCGCTTTGGTCTGTACCAGTCAAGGGTGTAGACCAGTCAAGGGTGGGGATCAGTCATCGGTGGTGCGCGCGGGACGGCCACGGGGTCGGGCTGGACGTAGGTCGGCTCGGGGCATCCGTCGACGTGCGACACGCCCCCTGATCGGCACCACGCGCCACGGCACCGGGAGAATCGTCCGCATGACCACCGCGCCCCACCCGCTCGTCAGCCGCGCCCGCCAGCTCGCGGACGAGCTCCTCGCACCGCACGCCGAGCAGGTCGACCAGGAGGGCCTGCCGGAGAGCCACATCGAGGCCGTGAAACGCTCGGGCCTGCTGGGCGTGAGCGCACCGAGGCAGTACGGGGGCGCGGCAGCCCCGGCCGCGGTGGCCCGGGAGACGGCCGAGATCCTGGCCGGCGCGTGTTGCTCGACCTGGTTCGTCCAGACCCAGCACCACACACCGGTGGCGACCCTGACCCAGAGCGAGACCGTCGTACGGGAACGGCTGCTGGGCCCGATGGCCCGCGGCGAACTGCTGTCCGGGGTGGCGTACGCACACCTCCGGTCCCATCCGCGGACCCCGGTGCGCGTCACACGCGAGCGCGCCGGCTGGCGCTTCGACGGGACGGTGCCCTGGTACACCGGCTGGGGCCTGAACGACGTCATGCTGCTCGCGGGCGTCACGGAGGCCGACGAAGCACTGTTCGCCTTCACCGAGGCCCGGGAACAGCCGGGCCTGCGGGCATCGAAGCCGATGCGCCTGGCCGCGCTCACCGCGTCCCGGACCGTGTCCCTGGAACTGTCCGGCCTGTGGGTCCCGCAGGAGGCCGTGGCCCTCCACCGGCCGTACGAGGAATGGGCCGCCACCGACCGTACGAAGACGGTCATCGCCTCCCCCGCGGTCTTCGGCATCACGGAGGCGGCACTCACCCTGCTGGACACCGACATCGCGGAGCCGCTGCGGGTGCGTCTCGACCGGCTGCGCGCCAGAGCCTACGAGCTGACCGACCGTCCCGAGGCACCCGTGCACAGGAACGAACGCCTGGCCCTGCGCACCCAGTCCTTCGATCTGATGCGCACGGCCACCACTGCGGCGGTGGTGGCCGGAGGCGGCCGCTCGATGACCGTGACGAACAGGGCCCAACGCCTGGCGAGGGAGGCCCTGTTCCTCCTGGTCCAGGGCCAGACGACGGAGTCACGCAGGGCGCATCTCACCGCGCTCGCGGGCAGCGCCTCCCTTTAGGAGCGTCAGGGGCGCCAGGGGCGCGGGGAACTGGCGAACGGCACCTGCGACGACGGAACCGCGTGCGCACCGTACGGATGCCGCCACAACCCCTGCTCCGCGAGCCGGGGCAGCACTCCCTCCCCGAACCAGTACGCCTCCTCCAGGTGCGGATAGCCGGAGAGGACGAATTCCTCGATACCGAGGGCCGCGTACTCCTTGATCCGCCCGGCCACCTCCGCATGGCTGCCGACCAGCGCCGTCCCCGCGCCGCCCCGCACCAGCCCGATCCCGGCCCACAGATTGGGATGAATCTCCAGCCCGTCCCGGCCCCCGCCCCCGTGCAGGGCCAGCATGCGCTGCTGCCCTTCCGACTCGCTGCGGGCCAGTCCGGCCTGGACGGACTTCACGGTCTCGGGGTCGAAGCCGTCGAGGAGTCGGTTCGCCTCGGCCCACGCCTGCTCGGAGGTGTCACGGGTGATGACGTGCAGCCGGATGCCGAAACGGAGGGTGCGGCCCTCCTTGGCGGCCAGCCCCCGGATCCAGGCGATCTTCTCGGCGACCTTGGCGGGAGGCTCGCCCCACGTGAGGTAGACGTCGACATGCCGGGCGGCGACCTCGCCGGCGACGGGTGAGGAGCCGCCGAAGTACACCTCGGGCACGGGGTCGGGCAGGCGGGCCAGCGTGGCGTCCTCCACTTGGAGGTGCTCGCCGACCAGGTCGACGGTCTTGCCCTCCCACAGCCCCCGCACGATCTGCAGGAACTCCCCTGTACGGCGGTAGCGGTCGTCCTTGCCGAGGAAGTCGCCGTACGCCCGCTGCTCGTGGCTCTCGCCGCCGGTGACCACGTTGAGCAGGAGCCGTCCGCCGGACTGCCGCTGGAAGGTGGACGCCATCTGCGCGGCGAGCGTCGGCGAGACGAAACCGGGCCGGAAGGCGACCAGGAACTTCAGCCGCTCGGTGTTCTGGCTGACCATCGCCGTGGTCAGCCACGCGTCCTCGCACCAGGCCCCCGTGGGAGTGAGCGCCCCGACGAAACCCAGGTCCTCGGCGGCGCGGGCGATCTGGCTGAGATAGGCGACCGTCGGCGGCCGGTCCCGGCCGGAGGCGGTGGCCGGGGTGCCGTGGCCGCCGCCGACGACATGGCGGCTGTCGCCGTTGGTGGGCAGGAACCAGTGGAAGGTGAGGGACACGTGGGGTCTCCGTTCTGGAATGTCCGCTAGAGCAGGCCGTGCCGGGGCGGCCGTGTGCCGTTGAGCACGTACCGGCCGATGTGCTGGATCTTCCATCGGGACGGATCGTGCAACGTGTGGGTGCGGGCGTCGCGCCAGTGCCGGTGCAGGCCCAGGGAGTCGAGCGCCGAGCGGGTTCCCGACACCTCGAACAGGGAGCTCGCGACCTCGACGGCGGCCTGGGCGGCCTGCACCTTGGCGGAGGCCACGGCGATGGACGCCTCGGCCGCCGAGTTGTCGGTGAGGTCGGCGCGTGCGGCGTCCACCGTGCGTGCGGCGTCGCGGAGCAGCGCCTCGGACGCCCTCACCTGGAGGGCGAGTTCGCCGAAGCGCTGGATCAGCAGGGGGTCCTCCGCCGCCGTCTCCGCCCCGCTCTCGAACCAGGGGCGGCTCTTTGCCCGGACGAACTCGACGGCCTCGGCCAGCGCCCCTCCCGCGATCCCGGTGTCGATCGCCGCGTGCAGCAACTGGGCGACAGCACCATGGAGTTGAGGCCCCTGGAAAGTGAGGTGGTGCGGCAGGACCCGGTCGGCGGGTACATGGACGGCGTCCAGCCGTACCGTGCCGCTGGCCGTCGTGCGCTGGCCCATGCCGTCCCAGTCGTCGACGACCGTGACGCCCTCCGCGTCCCTCGGGACGTACGCGACCTGGAGGTTGTCGTCCTCGGCGCGGGCCAGGACCGGGATCCAGTGGGCGAAGAGCGCGCCCGTGGCGTACTGCTTGACGCCGGTCAGGACGTACGACCCGTCGGGCCGGGGCTTCAGGCGGGTGCGGATGTCCTGGACGTGCCGGGTGCCGGCCTCGGACTGGGCGTTGCCGAATCGCCGCCCGGCGAGCACCTCGCCGAAGAAGAACTCCTTTTGTTCGTCGGTTCCCTGACGCCGTATCACGTTGACGTACACGAAGTGGCTCTGCGGTATCTGGGCGAGACTGGCGTCGGCCGACGCCAGTAGCCGGAAGATCTCGGCCAGCGTCTCCTGCCGTACGTCCGCTCCCCCGTGTGCGGCGGGCACGGTGACGGCGAGCAGTCCGGAGGCCGAGAGCCGGTCCAGCTCGGGTCCGGGCAGGCGCCGTTCGGCGTCCCGCTCGGGGGCGCCGACGCGGAACTCCTCGGCCAGTGCGGCCGCGACGGACAGCGCCTCGACGTCGTCGGTGATGACTTTGGCGGTCACGTCGTCGGTAACGGCTTTGGCGGTCACGTGTCAGCTCGCCGCGGCCAGGAGCGGGGCACGGCCCAGCGCGGCGGAGAACTGGTCGACGACCTGGGTGAGTGCCTCGGTCGCGGTCGGGGCGACGGTCAGGGAGCCGTCCTCGGCCGTGGCGATGTCCTTGTCGAGGGTGAACCAGCCCTGGACGATGTGCGCGGCGCCCATGGAGTTCAGCACCGGGCGCAGCGCGTAGTCGATGGCCAGTACGTGGGCGGTGGTACCGCCGGTGGCCAGCGGCAGCACGGTCTTGCCGGTGAGGGCGTACTGCGGGAGCAGGTCGAGGAGTGCCTTGAGGACGCCGGAGTAGGAGGCCTTGTACACGGGGGTGGCGATGACGACGCCGTCGACGCGCTCGAAGAGCTCCGTGGCCTCGACGATGGCGGGATGCCTGAAGTCGGCGCCCAGCAGGGCCTCGGCGGGGATCGTGCGGACGTCGAGCGGGATCACCTCGTGGCCCTGGGCGATGAGCCGCGTGTCGAGGTGGCGGAGCAGCTTCGCGGTGCGGGAGGAGACGGACGGGCTGCCGGAGACGGACAGGACGGTGGCCATGGGCCCTCATTTCTTGAGGTGCGCGCCTCTTCGCGTGAGGTGCGCGAGCGGAGTTCAGGTGGTCCGGGGCGTCCGCCGGACGGCGGGTGCGGTCAGGCGTGGGCGGCGACGGTCGCGGCCTCGGAGTCGGGGAGCGCGGCCTCCAGTTCACGGACCAGGGGGAGCACGCGGCGGCCGAAGTACTCGACCTCCTCGTGGTAGTGCAGGAAGCCGAGGAGGAACAGGTCGACGCCGAGCTTCTTGCAGGCGACGATCCTCCCCCAGCCTTCGGCCGAGGGACCCCCACGGCGATCTGCTCGGGGGTGCCGATCAGCCCCGTGCGGAAGCCGTCGTTGTACTGGACGAGGTCCTCGAAGCCGGAGTCCTGCCACATGCCCTTGCCGTCCGAGGTGGACCGGCCGGCCTGCTGGACCGCGTCACGGAAGCCGTGGACGGCCTCGGTGTCGGCCTGGGTGACGATCTCGCGGAGCGTCTCGCGGGCCTCGGCCTGCGTGTCGCGGGCGATGAGGAAGCCGTTGAGGCCGAACTTCGGCGGTGTACGTCCCACCTGGGCGGCGGAGGAGCGGACGTCGGCGATCTGCTCGGTCACCCCGTCGAAGTCCTTGCCGTTGGAGAAGTACCAGTCGGAGACGCGACCGGCCATGGCGCGGGCGGCCGTGGAGTTGCCGCCCTGGAAGATCTCCGGGTGCGGGCGCTCGGGGGTGTTCAGCGGCTTGGGCTTGAGGGAGAAGTCGCGCAACCGGTAGAAGTCGCCTGCGAGTTCCGTGTGGTCCTCGGTCCAGATCTGACGCAGGGCGCGGATGAACTCCTCGGAGCGGCGGTACCGCTCGTCGTGCTCCAGCCAGGGCTCACCGAGGGCGGTGAACTCGCCCTTGAACCAGCCGCTGACGACGTTGACCGCGAAGCGGCCGTTCGACAGGTGGTCGGCCGTGGCGCCCAGCTTGGCGAGGACGCCGGGGTGCCACAGGCCGGGGTGGACGGCGGCGATGACCTTCAGCCGCTGGGTGGCGAGCAGCAGGGCGAGGCTGAAGCTGGTCGACTCGTGCTGGAACTCGGCGCCGTAGCCGGCCATGTAGCGGACCTGGCTGAGGGCGTAGTCGAATCCGTTGTTCTCGGCGAGGACGGCGAGTTCGCGGTTGTAGTCGTAACCCCAGTCGGTGCGCTGTTCGATCCTGCTGGTGACGAGGCCTCCGCTGACGTTGGGCACCCAGTAGGCGAACTTCACGGGTTCGGTGGGCATGGGAAAACTCCTGTTGCGGTAATTCGGGCACGCCGAATGCGCGCGGCAGGAATGGCCCGCGCATTCGGTAGTTCAGGTGACGGATCGCTGGATCAGCGGATCAATAAATGTCGCCACGTGAACCGCGGCCGCGCGACTGCGGCGGGCGGGCACCGGCGCACGCCACTGCGGGCGGGCGGGAACGGGACGGACGCGGCGGAGCCGGGGGGATTCGGCGACTCAGGCCGCGGGGCAACAGGAGGCGCTGGAGACGCGCGCGAGGTCGACATGGCGTCGCCGCGTGAGGTCCAGTCGCATCTTCATGTCCTCGATCGTGGCAGCCGGCGGTGAGGATGGTCAAGGAAAACCCGACCGGTCTCGTATCGCGGACCACCGAACTTCACGAACGTGTGACAGGGAAACCCTTGAACGGTTCGCGCGCACCCTCGCATTCTGCGGGAGTGCGAATAGAGCAGCTGGAATACATCGCGGCGGTCACACGCCTGGGTTCGCACCGGCGCGCGGCCGAGGAACTCCACGTGTCGCAGCCCGCGTTGAGCGAGACCGTGCGCAACGTGGAGCGCGAGTTGGGCGTCGACCTACTGGAGCGCAAGCGGTCGGGTGCCAGGATGAGCGCCGAGGGCCGCGAGTTGCTGCCTCACATCGTCAACGTGCCTGACGCGGTCGACCGGTTGCGCGGGGCGGCGGGCGGCGGGCGGCGGGCGGCGGGCGGCGGGCGAACAGCACCGCATCAGCCGCATGGTGCGCGTCGGCGCGGTGAACGCGGCGACGGTGCCGCTGCTGATCCCCGCCGTCCGGGGGTTCCGCGCGGCGCATCCGCTGACGCAGGTGGAGGTGGTGGGCGCCCAGCGTCGGTCCCCGACCTCCTGGACGGACAGGAGGCGCTGATCGCGATGCGCTCCGGGTACTTCATGCACCGGTACGTCCATCGGTTGCAGGGGGGTCACGCCCCGGCCTTCTCCTACTCCACCGACGGCGCCGAGATGGGCAAGCTCATGGTCGCCGAGGGGCTGGGCGTCACGGTGCTGCCCGACTTCGGCGTGATCGGCGATCCTTCCGCAACCTTCGGCCGGGGGACCCTCATTCGCTGCGCTCGCGACGGGGCTCGATCACCCACCGCCCGCTGGCGGACGACACGACCAGGGTCCTGCTCATGCTCCAGCGCCGTCACGCTGACACCCACCGACTGATGTCCGGTCACCCACGGCACGCACGTTTGAAGCCGATGAGCGTCCGGTAGCGGTCACGTTCCCCGAAGTCGGCCATGGTCCACACCGCCGGGCGCCCCGCCTCGGCGCTGAGGTGAAGTACCCGCCCCTCCCCCACGACCACACCGACATGGGCACCCCAGGCGTCGTCGGTGGCGTTGAACAGGGCCAGGTCCAGGGGTTCGCCGTCGGCCACGCGGACGGTGCGCCGGGTGTCGTGCCAGAGCTCGCTCGACCGCCATGCGGGGAGGTCGATCCCGTGCAGCCGGAGCACCTCGTAGGCGAAGAACTGGCAGTTGGCGCCCTCGGAGAGGCCGGGATTCTCCTTGACGGACGGCGAACCGGGGAAGCGGGCACCGACGTACGGGGTCGACCACCAGGTCCCGGGGATGCTTGCCAGAAGCCGTGCCTCGTTCAGCTCTCCCACCCCACCCTGACCGAACCCACCCACCACTACACATAAAGAAGAAATAAGAGCAGAATGAAGACACGCGGCGCTCTCCGCATACCCCGCGGTCGGACCCGCTGAGAACAAAGGAGACGACTCATGGCCAACGTCTCACACCGGGGTGACATAACCAGCCATCCTGACGTGACCGAAATGCGGGAGAGGTACGCCCGCATGATCGGTGGTCGCGATGTGGCGCTCGTGGACGGGCCGGTGTTCCTGCTCGGTCTGTACTGCGCCGTATCCCCGTGGATACTGCACTTCACGGCCAACCAGCCCGCTCTTGTCCCGCACAACCTGATCATCGGCATCGCCATCGGCCTGCTGGCCCTCGGCTTCACCGCCGCACCCGCGAGGATGTACGGCCTGAGCTGGGCCGCGTGCGCCATCGGGATCTGGATGATCGTCTCGCCGTGGGTCGTCGGCACGGATCCGGACGCCGGCGTCATCGTCAACAACGTCATCATCGGCGGTCTGGCCGTGATGCTGGGGCTGCTGTGCGCGGCCGAGGCAGCCAGGGCCACATCGCGGAGCATGACTCCTCCGATGTGACAGAAGCGCCCGCGAGGGAAACCGACGGCCGGACCGCCTCGGCGGTCCGGCCGTCGCCGGTCCGCCGCCGGACGAGTGGCGCCGGGTGAGGGGGATCACCGGCTCGGCATCAGCCACGGCTGCTCGGGCAGCGGACTGCCGGTCTCCAGCAGCGACTTCAGGTTGGACAGCACGGCGGGCCAGCCGGACGACACATCGGCCTGCGCCGCCTCGTCGGCCAGGTTCTCCTCGGTGACCGTGAGACGGACGATGTCTCCGTGCTGCTGGATGTCGAAGGTGATCCGCGAGTACTTCTCCTCCCGGCCCTCGTCCTCGGGGGCGACCCCGGTCAGCACCAGACGCGTCGGCCGCTCGCTCTCCACGACGGCGCCGACCGCGTCGGCGATGCCCGAGCCGTCCGTACGGCGGTGTTCCCATCGGGAGCCCGGCCTCCAGTCGGAGACATTGCTGTGCCCCCAGTACACGGCCGTCAGGTCCGCGTCGGTGAGCGCGTCCCAGACCTTCTCGGGCGTGCTCTCGATGTAGGTGACGTACACGAATGCCGGCTTGTCGGTCATGGCTTCCTCCGCTCGTCGCTTCACGGCGCCGAGCGCGCGCAGCCGCGGGCGCTCGAACTTGTCGATCCACCGCTCCTGGATCTCGTGGAGCGGGACGGGATTGAGGTAGTGCAGCCTCTCCCGCCCCCGCCGCACCGCGCTGACCAGGTTGGCGGCTTCCAGGACGGCCAGGTGCTGGGTCACCGACTGGCGGGCCATGTCGATGCGGGCGCACAGCTCACCCAGCGTCTGACCGTTGTGTTCGTGCAGCCGGTCGAGCAGCCGCCGCCGCGTCGGGTCGGCCAGCGCCTTGAACGCCAGATCCATGGAGGAATCGCTCTCTGATCGCACACTCAACGTTATGCAGGCAATTACCTGCATGTCAACCGTGCGTCCCGACCAGCACACTGGCGCGGTGAGTCGAACCGTCAGCGCGTGGGTGACGTCGGGTGAGGAAGTCCTCGGCGCGATCGGCCCCCTTTCCGTGGACGTCCCGTGGTGGGCCGAGGTCGAACCGGTCGTGGTCCGGTTGCGGGGCGCACTCCGGGTGCCGGTGGTCGTCCTGCGGCTCTTGACCGTGGAGGGAGGTGAGGGCGGGCGCGACGGCCATGTGACGTATCACGTGGAGGCGTTGGAGCGGCCCGCACGCGGCGTCCTCGAACAACGGCCGGTCCCTCAGGACCTGTCGAACGGGCACGAGCCGTTCCGCTCGCCCTGGGCGCGGGCCGAGGGACTGCGGGAGCTGCTCGACTGGGCGTCCCGGACCCTCGCCGCCGCGGGACGTCCGGTGACCGGTCCGGTCGAGCAGCGAAGGACCTGGAACCTGGCCGGTCTCTTCCGGCTGCCCACCGCCCGCGGACCGGTCTGGCTGAAGGCGACACCCCACTTCGCCGCCGACGAGGCCGCCGTCATCGGCCTGTTCGCCGAGGTCGCTCCCTCTCTGGTGCCGGCCGTCCTCGGTGCCGGCGAACACCGCGTCCTCTTGGAGCACATTCCCGGCGAGGACTGCTGGGGAGCCTCCCCCGACACGGCACGAGCCGGTGTCCACCGTTTCGTCGCGGCACAGGCGCGGCTGGCGTCCCACCGTCCCGGGTGGCTGCGGGACGGCCGCGACGAGCGGCTGGCCGCCCACGTACGGGACCTGCTCGACGGCGCCGTCCCCCTGGACATCACCGCCGAAGAGCGCTCCGCGGCACAGGAGTTGACGGATCACTGGCCGGTGCTCGCCGAGTGCGGTCTGCCGGACACGGTGGTCCACGGCGACTTCCATCCGGGCAACTGGCGCGCCCACGGCGGCCCGCCCGTCGTCGTGGACTTCGCCGACGCCCACTGGGGCAACCCCGTCCTGGACGGCCTGCGGCTCCTGGACTTCCTCTCCGAACCGGCGCGCTCCGCGGCCGCGGGCGCCTGGGTGGACGCTTGGAAGGCACATGCCCCGGCCAGTGACCCGGCCCGCGCCCTCGCGCTCGCCGAGCCACTGGCGCAGCTCGCCCACGCCGTCCGCTACCAGGAGTTCCTGGACGGGATCGAGCCGTCCGAGCGGCCGTACCACGAGGGTGATCCGACGGCAGTGATCCGTGAGGCGGTACGGCGCGCGGGGAACCCCAGCCTGTACGTGCCCTGCCAGGGCACCCCGTACATGCCCCGCCGGGCACCCTTGGCCGCCCACCCGGACCCGCGACAGGATCACCTCATGGACGCCCACGAACCTCTCCCTCTCCCGTCGCCCCTCCAACTGCGCGGCTTCGGCCTGCGTCTGCGCGAGTGGCGCGACGACGACGCGCCGGCCCTCGTGGCGCTGTACGACGACCCCGAGATGGCCCGCTGGACTCCCGTCCCCTCCCCCTTCGACGCGGAAGCGGCCCAGGCCTACCTCGCCGCCGCCGGCCAGAAGCGGATCGAGGGCCGGGGCGTCCACCTGGCCATCACCACCGACGGCAGGCATCCCCTGGGCGAGGTCCTGTTGTTCCGCAGCGCCACCGACCCCCGGGACGCCGAACTCGCCTACGCCGTCGGGCCGGCCCACCGTGGCCGTGGCCTCGCCGCCAAAGCGGTCCGCCTCGTCACCGAGTACGCCACCCGGCAACTGCGCCCGCGTCGTGTGCTGTTGTGCATCGAGAAGGACAACGTGGCGAGCGAGGCCGTCGCCAAGTCGACCGGTTTCGAACTCGCCGACGACGAACCCGTCCTGCGCGGGCACAACGACCGCGAGGTCGCCCTGCGGACGTGGCGCCACCGCGCCGGGTGAAGTGGACCGGACTGCTCCAGCCTTCCGCGGGAACACCCATAGGGCGAGGGATTCCGACGAAATGGGGTGGAGATGGAGATCTCCGGCATCATCAGTGCCATAGTCATCGGCATCATCATCGGCGTACTGGGACGGCTCGTCGTTCCAGGACGCCAGCGCATCGGCATCCTGTTGACGATCCTCGTCGGCATCGTGGCCGCGCTCATCGGGTCCGCGATCGCCGCCGGATTCGGCGTGGCGGACACCGACGGCCCCGACTGGATCGAGTGGCTCATCCAGATCGGGCTGGCGGCGCTGGGCGTCGCGGCTCTCGACCGCACGCGGTCACGACGCTGAGAGCTCCATGGCGGCGAGACCGTCACGTGCGGAGGGGAAGGACGGCGTCCAGCCCAACTCGCGTCGCGCCGTTGCCGTGGAGACGCGCAGCGTGCTCGACATCACGGCGTGGGCGTACGACATCGGCTTCATGAACCACAGCGGGACGGTCATCGGCCGCGGCAGCCCGAACCGCTCGGCCACGGCGCGGACGTGGTCGCCGAAGCCCAGCGGTGTGTCGTCCGCGATGTTGTACGCCCTGCCGGGGCGCCCGCGCTCGACGGCGGCGACCACCGCGCGGGCCGCGTCGGTGAGCTCGACCCACGGCAGGACCCGCCCGTGGTCGCGGGGCACGGGGAGTCTGCGGCCGCGCAGGAGCGGCAGCAGGGCCTCGGTGCCGCCGGGGCCGTAGAACGCTCCGAAGCGCAGCGCGACGCCGTCCAGTCCCGGTGTGCCGAAGGTGAGTTGTTCCTTGACGCGCATGCCGGCGAGGTGCCGCTCCAGTTCGGCGGTGCGGCCGGGCGGGGCGAAGGTGTCCTCCTCGGCGAGGGCGTGCCCGGCGTGGTCGCCGTAGCCGTACCCGAAGACCATCGACTCGGCGACGAACCGTCGCGCTCCGGTGGCCTGTGCGGCCTCGATCAGGTGGGCCGTGCCCTCGGTGCGCAGGGCGTCGGTGGCGTACATGTCGCGGTGGCGCAGCGGTGGCCTGCTCAGGGCGGTGGCGGCGTGGACGACCACGTCGAAACTGTGCCCGTCGACGGCGCGCAGCAGCGCGTCGCGGTCCATCAGGTCGGCCCGGATGCCGTTGGCCGGGCCGCGGCCGAGCCCGGTGACCTTGTGGCCGGCCTCCGTGAGGGCGCGGGTGACGTGCGTGCCGAGGACGCCGCTCGCGCCCGCCAGGAGGACGCTCCGATTCTCGTGCCGGTCCTGCTGCTGGTGCTGGTCATGGTTCGTGTTCGTCGTCATGACCGTGCGACGGATCGGGACCGCCGGAATGTGACACTTGTGCGGAAAGTGTCACGCGGGCGGCGCGGGCGGCCTGATAGCTCGGCCTCACGGCCCCACGGGCACGGTCGGCGACACGTACGGCGTTGTCGTGGTCAGCGGTTCGAAGCCCAGGCGTTCCAGGATGGGGCGGCTCTGGCTGGTGGCGTCCACCTGGAGGTAGCGGTAGCCGTGCTCCGCGGCGACGCGGGCGCGGTGGGCCACGAGGGCGCGGTAGATGCCGCGGCCGCGCCAGCCCTCCACGGTGCCGCCGCCCCACAGGCCGGCGAAGCGGGTGCCTGGCAGCATCTCCATGCGTGCGGCGCTGATCGGGCGGTCCCCGGCGAGGGCCACGACCGCGACGACGGTGTCGGGATCGGCGGTGAGCTGGGCGAGCAGCTGTTCGCGCATACGGGAGCTGTCGCGTCCGAAGGCCTGCGCGTGGACGTCCGCCACCATGTCGACGCCCGTCTCGTCGGTCACCGGGAGCAGCCGTACGCCCTCCGGCACCTCGGCGTCGAGGATCATCTGCCCGAACTCGGCGATCATCAAGGTCTCCTCGGGCTCGGGCGTGAAACCGGCGGCGCGGAGCCGTTTGCCCAGGTCGACGGGGAGATCATGGCCGTACAGCTTCCATTCGAACTCGCGGCCGAGCCCAGCGAAGTACCTCACCTGCGCGGCGATCGCCTCGTCGGCGGTCGCCTCGTCCAGATCCGACCAGAGCACCGCGCTCCAGCCGTGCTCGGCACCGACCTGCCGCACCACCCCGTCCGCGCGCTCGATCCGCGCACCGGGCGCGTCGGGGCGCGCCCCTTCCCGCATGTCCCGGTCGAAGAGGGCCAACACCCCAGCGTGACGCATATGCCCACTCCATCACCCACAGCCCCGGCGGGCAACGGAATTCACCCGCTTCTCACCCTGCTCCGCTGAGGCGGCCGGCCGCCTCAGCGGAGCAGGGTGAGCGCGGCAGACTCTCCCGGGGCCACGGACACGGCACGGCCGCCCGCGACGGCCACGCTGATCGGGGGCTCGTCGGAGTCGGGCACGGTGATGTGCAGCCGTCCCTGCTGCAGACGCAGCCGTACGCCCCAGTGGCCGCGGTAGCGGATCGAGAAGCCGTACTCGGACAGCTCCGGCAGCGGCACGGGATCGAAGCAGAGCGCGCCGTCACGGACCTCCAGGCCGGTCAGGCCCCGCTGGACGAGGTCGAGGGTGCCGGCCATGGCGCCGAGGTGGATGCCCTCGCCGGTGGTCCCGTCCTGCAGATCGGCGATGTCCCCGGCCAGCGCCTCCTGTACGAAGGCCCAGGCGCCGGAGCGCCGGGTCCTCGCCAGTACCCAGCCGTGGACGAGGCTGCTGAGGGTGGAGCCGTGGCTGGTGCGGGCCAGGTAGTGGTCGACGGTGCGCCGCCAGGTCTCGTCGTCCAGGTCGTACCCCAACTGCCCGAACAATGCCCTCAGTTCGGTGGGCGGGAAGAGGTAACCGAGCATCAGGGCGTCGGCCTGCTTGGACGCCTGGTAGTGGTTGACGGAGTCGTCCTCGGCCTCCAGGATCCGGTCGAGGCGCCGGATGTCGCCGTAGCGTCTGCGGTACCCCTCCCAGTCGAGCTCCGCGAGGTCCCCGTAGCCGGCGAACTGGCTGATGACACCGGCGTGGAAGGGCACGTACAGCTTGTGGGAGATGTCCTCCCAGGCCTCGAGTTCGGCGCGGTCCAGGCCGATGCGTTCGAACAGGTCGCGGCGGCGTGTCACGGGCAGGGTCCGCGCCACGTCGAGCGCCCGGGCGAGAACCCACGCGGCCGTGACGTTGGTGTACGCGTTGTCGTCGAGGCCCGGACCGGCCGCGCCCGGGTAGGCCTCGTGGTACTCGTCGGGGCCCACGACCCCGCGGATCCGGTAGCGGCCCAGCGTCTCGTCGTACGAGGCGACGTCGGCCCAGAATCGGGCGATCTGGATCACCGTCTCGGCGCCCTTGGTGTGCAGGAACTCCATGTCCCCGGTCGCCTCGCAGTACCGCCACACGTTGTACGCGACCGCCGAGCCCACGTGGTGCTGGAGCCGGGAGTGGTCGGGCAGCCAGCGTCCCGAGCGCGGGTTGAGGTGCAGCCACTGGGTCTCCTCGCGGCCGTCGCTGCCGCTCTGCCAGGGGTACATCGCGCCGCGGTGCCCGGCGTCGGCGGCGGCGAAGCAGGCCCGCTCCAGCCGCCGGTGACGGTAGGTCAGCAGGGCCCGGGACACCTCGGGGAAGTGCAGGTTCAGATACGGCAGCACGAACAGCTCGTCCCAGAAGACGTGCCCGCGGTACGCCTCGCCGTGCAGGCCGCGCGCGGGCACGCCCACGTCGAGTTCGGCGGTGTGCGGGGACAGCGTCTGGAGCACGTGGAAGAGGTGCAGGCGCAGCACCTCGCCCGCGCCGCCCGGCACATCCGCCTCGGCGTTGCGCCACAGCTGCTGCCAGGCCGTGCGGTGGGAGACCAGCAGGGCGTCCACGTCGGGGGCGCGGCGCACGCGGTCGACGGCGGCGTAGAGCGGATCGCTGATCGCCGGGTCGCGGGAGGTGTGCAGGGCGACGGTCTTGTCGACGGTCACCGTGCGGCCGTCGGTCACCGGGATCCGGAACGCGCGGGCGATCCGCCCGTTCTCCTTGACACTGCCGCTCTCGGCCGGGGCGTCCACCGTGGTCCGCGCGGCGAGGCCGATGCGGATGTCGGAGGTACGGGTCCGGCAGCGCAGCCAGATCGAGCGCTGCGGGGAGGTGCCGGTGTGGACGTGCGTGAGGTGCCGGGAGGTCAGCGCGCGGTACCGCTCCACCCCGCTGTTGGTGACCGTGCCGTCCAGACCGGACTCCACCTCCAGCTCCCCCGACCACCCGAGGGGGGTCAACTCGGTGCGCAGAATGGCCAGATGGGGATCTGCCATGTGGATCAGCCGGAGCTGCCGCACGGCCAGGCGCCGGCCCGCGGTGTCCTCGTAGCGCACCGTGCGCTCCAGGGTTCCCTCTCTCAGGTCCAGTCTCAGGCGGTGGCCGAGGACCTTGTCGGTGTCCGGGGACAGCCAGTCGCCGGAGGAGGCGGCGCGGAAACGCAGGGGCAGCCAGTTGGGCAGGTTGACCATGTCCTCGTTCTCGACGCGGCGCCCGCCGACCTGCGAGGTGAGCCGGTTGTAGCAGCCCGCCGCGTACGTGCCCGGGTAGTGCACGGCGTCGGCGGTGCACTCGGGTGCGGCTCCGCGGCTCGCGAAGTAGCCGTTGCCGAGCGTGCACAGTGACTCGCGCAGTCGCTCCTGCGCCGGGTCGTAGCCCTCGTACTCCCAGATCCAGTCGCCCATTCCGGCCCTCCGGCACCCGTGGTTCCGCATCGGCGCGGACCAGTGGAACCACGCCGTGATCAGCAGTTCACCATGGGTGACCGTGATGCGGGCCGGGCCCACGCCGATCCGGCGCGTCGCGCGTAGGCTGCCTCGCGAAGATCGCGGTGCGGGCCGGAGCCGTCCGCACGGCGGGACGGCCTCGCGAGAAGGGTGCGTGCACAGATGGTGGACGATTCCGAGCTGCGTCACTTACGGCGGTGCGTGGAGCTGGCGGCTCAGGCGCTGGAGGTGGGGGACGAGCCGTTCGGCTCGGTGCTCGTCGGCGCCGACGGGACGGTGCTGGCGGAGGACCACAACCGGGTGGCCTCCGGTGACCGCACCCGTCACCCGGAGTTCGAGCTGGCCCGCTGGTCGGCGGCGCACCTCACCCCCGGGGAGCGGGCGGCGGCGACGGTGTACACCTCCGGCGAGCACTGTCCGATGTGCGCGGCCGCCCACGCGTGGGTGGGCCTCGGGCGTATCGTGTACGTCGCCTCGTCCGAGCAACTTGCCTGCTGGCTGGGTGAGTTGGGGGTGCCCGCGCCTCCGGTGCGGACCCTGCCGGTCAACGAGGTCGCTCCCGGTGTGGCCGTCGAGGGCCCGGTGCCGGAGCTGGCCGAGCAGGTGCGTGCTCTGCACCGCCGGTTCCACCGGGGGAACGACCGGGAGGAGTGAGCCCCGCGGGACGGGGCAGGCGGTCGGGGTCCGTTCCTCGAGATACGGAGGATGTCCGCAAACGTGGCGCAGTACCCCCCGACCCTGACGGCGCCCCCTGCCCGAGGGGCGCCACCCACCCGCAGGCCCTCGTCCCGGGACCCGTACTTCGACAACGCGAAGTACCTGACGATCGTGCTGGTGGCGTGCGGACACGCCTGGGAACCGCTGACGTACGGCAGCCGGACGGCCACGGCCGTGTACCTGACCGTCTACGCCTTCCACATGCCCGCGTTCGCGCTGGTCTCCGGGTACTTCTCGCGGAGCTTCGACATGGCCCCGGGCCGGCTGCGGCGGCTGCTGACGGGGGTGGTCCTGCCGTACCTGGTCTTCGAGACGGCGTACACGCTGTTCTACCGGTGGGCGCAGGACGACTGGGCGTATCCGCTGAGCCTGCTGGATCCCTGGTACGTGATGTGGTTCCTGATGGCGCTGTTCATCTGGCGGATCACCACTCCGATATGGCTGGCGCTGCGGTACCCGCTGCCGGTCGCACTCGGTCTCGCCACGCTGGCCTCGGTGTCACCGGACCTCGGCGGCGACGTCTCGATCCAGCGGACCCTGCAGTTCCTGCCGTTCTTCGTGCTGGGGCTGACGCTTCGGGCCGAGCACTTCGAGTGGCTGCGCACCCGGCGGGTCAGGCTGTGCGCGCTGGCCGTGGGCGCGGTCGCGCTGGTGACGGCGTACTGGGTGGCGCCCTGGTTCGACGCGGCCTGGTTCTACCACCGGGGCGCCGTCACGGGGCAGGGCGTGTCGCCCTGGGTGGGGCTGGTCAGCACGCCGGCGCTGTTCTGTCTGGCGCTGCTGCTGACGGCGTGCTTCCTGGCGTGGGTGCCGAAGCGTCACACGTGGTTCACGGCGCTGGGTGCGGGGACGATGTACGGCTACCTGCTGCACGGCTTCGTCATCAAGTCGTCCCGTTTCTGGGAGTGGTACGCGCCCGCGTGGGTGCACACACCGCTCGGGGAACTCGCGGTGACGGCGATGGCGGTCGGCGGGATCACGCTGCTGTGCTCGCCGCCGGTGCGGGTCGTGTTCCGGTACGTGGTCGAGCCGCGGATGGAGTGGGCGTTCCGCTCCACCGGCACGAGTGCGTCCGAGGACCAGGACAAGGGTGACCAGGACAAGGGTGTGCCCCAGAAGGCCGCGCAGACGCGCTGACGGCCCTCTGGGGCACCGCAGGTCACTCAGAGGTCTCAGAGGTAGAAGGCGGGCCTCTCGATGAGCTCGACTGCGACCCGGCCGCCCTCGGACTGGGCGCGGACGCCCGCCTCGCAGACCGCAGCCGTGGCATAGCCGTCCCACACGCTGGGCCCCGTGACCTCGCCGCGCCGGGTGGCGTCCACCCAGGCCTGGACCTGGCGGTCGTAGGCGTCGGCGAACCGCTCCACGAAGTCCTGGGCGATGGTGCCGCCCCAGCGGCCGGCCATGTCGGTGACGAGCGACTGCTCCTCTCCGATGCGGGCGGTGCCGCGCTCGCAGACCGCCTCGGCCTTCACCTGGTAGCCGAAGCCGCAGTTGACGTTGATCTCGACGTCGACGATCGCGCCGCCGTCGGTCTCGAAGAGGACGAGTTGCGGGTCCCGCACGCCCTCGGGCGCGTTCCCCGAGGGTGTCGGGCGCAGCACGGTGACCGCCGTGATCTCCTGGTCGAGGAGCCAGCGGGTCACGTCCATCTCGTGCACCACCGAGTCGTTGATGAGCATCTCGGTGGTGAATCCGGGCGGGCTGGCGGCGTTGCGGTGCCGGTTGTGCAGCATCAGCGGCCGGCCCAGCTGCCCGCTGTCGAGCAGCGCCTTGAGCTTCATGTACTCGGCGTCGAAGCGCCGCATGAAGCCCACCTGGACCCGGCGTCGGCCCAGCCGCTGCTCGGCCTCCATCACGCGCAGTGCCGAGGCCGCGTCGGGGGTGAGCGGCTTCTCGCACAGCACCGGCAGGTCGTGCTCGAACGCCGTCAGCAGGGCCGCCTCGTGAGCGGGCCCCGGTGAGGCGATGAGCACGGCGTCCACGCCGTCCGCGGCCATGGCGGCGGACGGGTCGGTGTACGCGGTGCAGCCGTCGATACCGTCGGCCAGGTGCTTGGCCCGCTCGGCGTCGATGTCCACGACGGCGGACACGTGCGCCCCGCTGATCACCTGGTCGATACGGCGTACGTGATCGGCGCCCATGCGCCCGGTGCCGATGACGGCGACCCCGAGCGTTCCACGCTGCGTCATGTGGGTGGTGGTCCCTTCGAATGAATCACTTCGAGTGGCGTCAGCGCGCTCTCAGGCCTTTCCCTTCAGGACTTTCCTTCCGGAGCTGCCGCGACGGGTGCCGTGAGGTCCTTCTCCTCGGGGAGCTCCTCCACGTCGACTCCGCTGACCTGGGCCAGCTCGTGCTTGAGCGCGGCGAGTTCGGCGCCACCGGCCATGTGGTTGGTGAGCTCTTCGAGGCTGACGTCGCTGCGGGACGCGGACAGCTCCATGGTGCCCAGGCGCAGCACGCTGAAGTGGTCGCCGACCATGTAGGCGTGGTGCGGGTTGTGGGTGATGAAGATGACGCCCAGACCGCGGTCGCGCGCGGCGGCGATGTACTTGAGCACCACACCCGACTGCTTCACACCCAGGGCGGCCGTGGGCTCGTCCAGGATCAGGACGCGGGCGCCGAAGTAGACGGCACGGGCGATGGCCACGCACTGGCGCTGACCACCGGACAGGGTGCCGATGGGCTGCTCCAGGTCGTCGAGGACGATGCCCATGTTGCGCAGCTCTTCGTCGGCGGTCTTCTTCATCTTCTCGATGTCGAGACGGCGGATCGGCCAGGGGCCCTTCGTCATCTCCGAGCCGAGGAAGAAGTTGCGCCAGACCGGCATCAGCGGCACGGTCGCCAGGTCCTGGTAGACGGTGGCGATCCCCCGGTCCAGAGCCTGGCGGGGGGTGGTGAAGTGCACGGCTTCGCCGTCGACGAGGAACTCGCCCTCGGTGTGCTGGTGCAGCCCCGAGATGATTTTGATCAGGGTGGACTTGCCGGCGCCGTTGTCACCCAGCACACAGGTGACCTGGCCGGGATACACCCTCAGGTCCACGCCGTGCAGGGCGCGGATGTTGCCGTACGCCTTGCCCGCGGCCTTCAGCTCGACGACAGGGGCTTCGTCCTTGGACGGGGCGTCCTTCACGACGGCCCCCGCGGTCCCGGATTCGTTGGTAGCCATGGGTCACTCACCTCCGGGTCGCCGTGCGGCGGACCCACAGATTGATCAGGGTGGCGCCGAGGAGCATCACGCCGAGGAAGGCCTTGAACCAGTCCGGGTTCCAGCCCGCGTAGACGATGCCCTGATTCACCATGCCGAACATGAACGCGCCGAAGACCGGACCGATCGCGGAACCGTAGCCACCGGTCAGCAGACAGCCACCGATCACCGCCGCCGCGATGTAGATCAGCTCCTGGCCCACGCCCTCACCGGACTGAACGGTGCTGAAGGAGAACAGGTTGTGCATCCCGACGAACCAGGCACCGAACCCGACCAGCATGAACAGTGAGATCTTCGTGAACGTCACCGGCACACCCACCGCCCGGGCGCTCTGCTGATTCCCGCCTACGGCGAAGATCCAGTTGCCGTACTTCGTGCGCAGCAGCATCCACGTCGCCAGAGCGGCGAAGATCAGCCAGTACACCACCGTGATCTTGACCGTGACCCCGCCGACCTGGAACGTCGAGGCGAAGACCGCCTTGGCCTGGTCGAAGCCGTCCATGTCACTGATGTTGTCCGTGGCCACGTTCCCGGTGACCAGCTTCGTCACCGCCAGGTTCACACCCTGCAGGATCAGGAAGGTGCCGAGGGTGACCAGGAAGCTGGGCAGGCCGGTCTTGACCAGCATCCACCCGTTGAACGCGCCGATCGCCAAGGAGGCCACCAGCGCGACGATCACACCCACCCACACGTTCATCGTCAGCTGGTAGCTGACCATGCTCGCGGTCAGTGCCGAGGTGATCACCGCGACACCGGAGGACAGGTCGAACTCCCCGCCGATCATCAACAGCGCCACCGGCAGCGCCATCAGACCGATCGTCGAGGACTGGTACAGGATGTTGGCCATCGCGCTGGCCTCACGCACCGGCGGTGCCGCGACCAGGAAGAAGATGTACACCGCGACCGCGCCGAGGAAGACACCCACCTCGGGACGGGCCAGCAGCCGCAGCGCGAGCGGGCGCTGCGCGGTGCGCCCGTCGGTCTGCTTCGGGCCGGAGGCCGGCGGTGTGGTCACCGCCGGCGCAGCCTGTTGCGACATGCTCATCACCGAGTGCCCTTCGCGGCGAACGCGGCGACCTTCTCGACGTTGGACTTGTCCACGAACGCCGGACCGGTCAGCACCGGCTCCTCGCCGCCGCCCATGTAGTTGCCGTTGTTCTTGTACAGCCACAGCGAGTCGATCGACAGGTAACCCTGCAGGTAGGGCTGCTGGTCGACGGCGAACTCGATGTCACCGTCCTTGATCGCGCTGGTCAGGTCCTTGTTGAGGTCGAAGGTGGCGACCTTCGCCTTGCTGCCGGCCTCGTCCACGGACTGGGCCGCGGTCAGCGCGAACGGGGCGCCGAGCGCGACGACCTGGTCGATGGAGGAGTCCTGCTTGAGCTTGGCGGTGATCGTCGACTTCACCGACGGCATGTCGGTGCCGTTGACGTTGAGGTTCTCGGTCTTGCCCTCGAACGTCTTCTTCACGCCCGCGCAACGCTGCTCCAGGCCGACGTTGCCCTGCTCCTGGACGACACAGACGGCGTGCTTGGCGCCCTCCTCGTTGAGCTTCTTGCCCAGAGCCTCACCCGCCACGGTCTCGTCCTGACCGAAGAACTCCAGGAGGTTCAGCGACTTCCAGTCGCTCAGGCCCGAGTTGAGGCCGACGACCGGGATGCCCGCCTTCTCCGCCTTGCCCACGACGTCCTTCAGGGCGTCCGGCTTGGCGAGGGTGACCGCGATGCCGTCGACCTTCTGGTCGATCGCGTTCTGGACCAGGTTGGCCTGGTTGCCCGCGTTCGGGTCGGCCGAGTAGATGAGCTTGACGTTGTCCTTCGCGGCGGCGGCCTCGGCACCCTTGCGGACGATGTCCCAGAACGTGTCACCGGGAGCCTGGTGGGTCACCAGCGCGATCGTCATCCGGGGGGTGTTCGCCTTGCCGGCGGAGGCGTTGTCGCCGCCCTCCTCGGCCTTCTTGCCGCCCGAGCTGCTGGAGCAACCCGCTATGAGCAGCGCGGACGACGCGGCCAGGGCGACGAGCGGCGCGACTCGACGAGAGCGGGGGTGAAAACGAACCATCTTTCCTTGCACCTCACTGTGCGACCGGGGGGAAGGGAACGGGACGGCGTCGGGCGAGCGGCCCGTCGCGGGCCCTGGCATTGAAGCCGGGGTCATTGTGCCGGTGGAGCGGCGGTTTCGATTCGTTGGGACGGGATACAAGTGCCTGCCCTGCCCAGCTGTCAATACTTTGTTAAGACATTATTTCAGTTGCAGGTCCGAATGTCAGTACAAACCCTTGACAGGGGCTCGCCCGGGGACTTAAACCTGGTGTACGTCCGGGCCAGCGTGCCCGCTTCCCCCGCACTCCGGGCCCTCCACGGCCCGCATCCCCGCACGAGGAGTGACGCGCATGCCCGAGTCCGCCGAAACGTTCGACCTCATCACCATGGGCCGCATCGGGGTCGATCTGTACCCACTGCAGACCGGTGTGCCGCTTCCGCAAGTCGAATCCTTCGGCAAGTTCCTGGGGGGATCGGCGGCCAACGTGGCCGTGGCCGCCGCGCGCCTGGGTCACGCTACCGCTGTGATCACCCGGACGGGCAACGACCCCTTCGGTTCGTATCTCCACGACGCACTACGGGAGTTCGGCGTCGACGACCGCTTCGTCACCCCGGTCGACGCCTACCCGACTCCGATCACCTTCTGTGAGATCTTCCCGCCGGACGACTTCCCGCTGTACTTCTACCGCCGGCCGAAGGCTCCGGACCTGGAGATCAACACCGACGAGCTGGACTTCTTCGCCATCCGCGCGGCCCGCATCTTCTGGATCACGGGCACCGGTCTGAGCGAGGAGCCCAGCCGTTCGGCCACCCTCGCAGCTCTCAAGGCGCGCGACAAGTCGGGCATCACCGTCTTCGACCTGGACTGGCGCCCGATGTTCTGGAACGACCCCGATTCCGCCCGCCCGTACTACGCCGAGGCCCTGCGCCACGCCACCGTGGCCGTCGGCAACCTCGACGAGTGCGAGATCGCCACCGGCGTCCGCGAACCGCAGGCGTGCGCCGAGGCGCTGCTGGACGCCGGGGTGGAGCTGGCCGTCGTCAAGCAGGGCCCCAAGGGCGTGCTGGCCGTCCACCGTGACGGCACCACCGCCGAGGTCCCGCCGGTGCCCGTGGAGGTCGTCAACGGGCTCGGTGCCGGGGACGCCTTCGGCGGGTCGCTCTGCCACGGCCTGCTCAGCGGCTGGGAGCTGGAGAAGACCATGCGGCATGCCAACGCGGCCGGCGCGCTCGTCGCCTCCCGGCTCGCCTGCTCCTCCGCGATGCCCACCGAGTCCGAGGTCGACGACCTCCTCGCGCGCGGCTGACCCGACGCCGCCCCCCTCGAACGGAGCCTGACTTGAGCATCAGCATCCCCGACCTCGCCACGGTGCGCGCCCGGCACCCCGAGGCCATCGCCGAAGCCGCCGCCCGCCGCGTCCGCCGTCCGCTGATCGGCGACAGCGGCCGCCTCATGATCGTGGCCGCCGACCACCCGGCGCGCGGCGCCCTCGGTGTGGGCGGCCACCGCCTGGCCATGGCCAACCGGGCCGACCTGCTGGAGCGCCTGTGCCTCGCCCTGTCCAGGCCCGGCGTGGACGGGGTGCTCGCCACCGCGGACATCCTCGAAGATCTGCTGCTCCTTGGCGTCCTCGACGACAAGGTTGTCATGGGCTCCATGAACCGCGGGGGCCTGGCCGGGGCGTCCTTCGAGATGGACGACCGCTTCACCGGCCACCGCGCCGAGGACATCGAGCGGCTCCGCTTCGACGCCGGAAAGCTGCTGGTGCGCATCGACTACGACGACCCCGGCTCCCTGCGGACCCTGGAGACCACCGCCCGGGCCATCGACGACATGGCGGCGCGCCGGCTGCCGCTGTTCGTCGAGCCGTTCATATCGCGCCGCGTGGACGGCGCGGTCCGCAACGACCTGAGCGCCGAGGCCGTCACCCGCTCCATCGCGATCGCCTCGGGCCTCGGCGGCACCTCCGCGTACACCTGGCTGAAGCTGCCCGTCACCGAGGACCCCGACGACATGGCGGCGGCGCTGGAGGCGTCCACGCTGCCCGTCGTCCTGCTCGGCGGCGAGGTCGGCGGGGACCAGGAGGGCGCGTACGAGAAGTGGCGCAAGGCGCTCAGGCTGCCCACCGTGCAGGGCATGGTCGTCGGCCGTTCCCTGCTCTATCCCGCCGAAGGCAGCGTCGAAGCGGCGGTGGACACCGCGGTCGGCCTGCTCTGAGTCCGGGTAGGTCCTGACAGGCGGGTACGGCCCGCATCGCGGGTACGGCCCGAAAGACCCCCACACACGTCGCGGAACGAGCCGAGGAATCACACGATGACCACCACGCACCACCTTCCCGCGGGCAAGGCGACCGGCGACGCCTACGCCGTGAACATCACCCCCGAGTCGGCGGGCTGGGGCTACTCCAGCCTGCGGGTGCTCGAACTGCCGCCGGGCGGCTGGCACTCCTTCGACAGCGGCGACAGCGAGTGGATCGTGCTGCCGCTCGCGGGCTCCTGCACGGTCGCCGTCGACGGTGAGACGTTCCGGCTGGACGGACGCGAGAGCGTCTTCAGCGGGGTCAGCGACTTCGCGTACGTGCCGCGCGACGCGCAGGCCTCGATCGCGTCCCGCGACGGCGGGCGCTTCGCCCTCACCGGCGCCCGCTGCGAGCGGCGGCTGCCCGCCCGCTACGGCCCGGCGTCCTCCGTCCCGGTAGAGCTGCGCGGCACCGGGAACTGCTCGCGCCAGGTCAACAACTTCGGCGCGGCCGCCCCCGCCGGAGGCGGTGATGGATACGGTTTCGAGTGCGACAAGCTCATCGCCGTCGAGGTGATCACACCGGGCGGGAACTGGTCGTCCTTCCCGCCGCACAAGCACGACGAGCACCGGCCCGGCGAGGAGTCGGAGCTGGAGGAGATCTACTACTTCGAGTTCGACGGCCACGACGGCATCCCCGGACTCGGCTACCAGCGGGTCTCCCCCTCCGGCCAGGGCAGCAACACGGACGTGCTGGCCGAGGTGCGCGGCGGCGACGTCGTCCTCATCCCGGACGGCTGGCACGGGCCCTCCATGGCGGTCCCCGGCCACCACATGTACTACCTCAACGTCATGGCGGGCCCCGACCCCGACCGTGCCTGGCTGATCTGCGACCACCCGGAGCACACCTGGATCCGCGGCACGTGGCCTCAGCAGCCGGTCGACCCGCGCCTGCCCCTCTACACCGCCCCCGCCCAGTGAAGCCACCCGCAGCCCCCGCAGCTCCCGCAGCTCCCGCGAAAGCGTCCGTCCCAGTGAGGTCCCGATGAGCCAGCCGAATCAGTCGAACCAGTCGAGGGTCCGCCTGACCGTCGCCCAGGCGCTGGTCAAGTTCCTGTCCGCGCAGTACGCCGAGCGCGACGGTGTACGGCGCCGGCTGATCGCCGGCACCTGGGGGATCTTCGGCCACGGCAACGTCGCCGGGCTCGGCCAGGCGCTGCTGCAGGCCGGCGAGGACACGATGCCGTTCCACCAGGGGCGCAACGAGCAGGCCATGGTGCACGCCGCCGTGGGCTACGCCCGGCAGCTCAACCGGCTCTCCACTCAGGCGGTGACCACCTCCATCGGCCCCGGCGCCACCAACCTGGTCACGGGCGCCGCCCTGGCCACGATCAACCGTCTGCCGGTGCTGCTCCTGCCCGGCGACTACTTCGCCACGCGCCCCGCCGACCCGCTGCTGCAGCAGTTGGAGCACCCGACCGAGGCCGACGTGTCCGTGAACGACACCCTGCGCCCGGTCTCGCGCTACTTCGACCGCATCACCCGCCCGGAGATGCTGATCCCGTCCGCGCTGAACGCCATGCGGGTGCTGACCGACCCGGCCGAGACCGGCGCGGTCACCCTCGCCATGCCGCAGGACGTGCAGGCGGAGGCGTACGACTGGCCGGAGGAGTTCTTCGCCGAGCGTGTGTGGCACGTACGCCGTCCCGCGCCCGACCCGCTGGAGCTCGCCGAGGCAGTCCGCGCCATCCGTGCCGCCGAGCGGCCGCTGATCGTCGCGGGCGGCGGTGTCCATCACAGCGAGGCCGAGGACGCGCTCAAGGTGTTCGTGGACGCCACGGGCATCCCGGTCGCCTCCACCCAGGCGGGCAAGGGCTCCCTGCGCCACGACCACCCGGCCGACCTCGGCGGTATCGGCCACACCGGCACGGCGGTCTGTGACGACATCGCGCGCACCGCGGACCTGATCATCGGCGTCGGCACGCGCTACAGCGACTTCACGACCGCCTCCAACACGCTGTTCCAGAAGCCGGACGTCCGGTTCGTCAACCTCAACATCACCGCCTTCGACGCCCACAAGCTGGCCGCCCACACCTTGGTCGCGGACGCCCGCGCGGGTCTGGAGGCGCTCACGGACGAACTCGTCGGCCACCGCGTCTCCGAGGCGTACGAGGCCGAGTACCGCGCCGGCAAGGAGCGCTGGGAGCAGGTCGTGGACGCCGCCTACCGCGCGGACGACGAGCACGCGGTGCCCACCCAGACCCAAGTACTGGGCGCCCTCGACTCGGTCGTGGGCGACGACGACGTGGTGATCAACGCGGCCGGTTCGCTCCCCGGCGACCTGCACAAGCTGTGGCGGGCGCGAAGCCCTCGCCAGTACCACCTGGAGTACGGCTACTCCTGCATGGGCTACGAGATCCCGGCCGGGATCGGCGTCCAGCAGGCCACGCCTGACACGCCCGTGTGGTCGCTGGTCGGTGACGGCACGTACCTGATGATGCCGACCGAGATCGTCACCGCGGTCCAGGAGGGCCTGCCGGTCAACCTGGTCCTGATCCAGAACCACGGCTACGCGTCCATCGGCGGCCTCTCGGAGGAGACCGGCGGCGAGCGCTTCGGAACCGCCTACCGCTACCGCGTCGCCGACGGCACCTTCACCGGAGCCCCGCTGCCGGTGGACCTCGCCGCGAACGCCGCCAGCCTCGGCATGGACGTGATCCGTGCCAAGACCGTCCGCGAACTGCGGGACGCGCTCGCCTCCGCACGCGCCTCGGACCGGCCGACGTGCGTGTACGTCGAGACCGACCCGGCGCCCACCGCTCCCCCGGCCGAGGCCTGGTGGGACGTGCCCGTGGCCGAGGTCGCCTCCCGCGAGGCCGCCGTGGCCGCGCGCGAGCGGTACGACCACCACGTGGCCGGCCGGCGACGGCACCTCTGACCCCCGACTCCGCCCTCGACCCACCTCACCTCCCCGCTCAGGAAAGGCCCCTCGCACCATGAAGACCATCAGCCACTGGATCGGCGGCAAGCCCGTCGAGGGCACCTCCGGGCGTTTCAGCCCGATCTACAACCCGGCCACCGGCGACCAGGAGAAGCAGCTCACCCTCGCCACGGTCGACGAGGTCGACGCCGCCGTCGCGACCGCGAAGGCCGCCTTCGAGAGCTGGGGCCAGTCCTCGCTCGCCAAGCGCACGGCGATCCTGTTCAAGTTCCGTGAGCTGCTCGACGCGCACCGCGACGAGGTCGCCGAGCTGATCAGCGCCGAGCACGGCAAGGTCCACTCGGACGCGCTCGGCGAGGTCGCGCGCGGCATGGAGATCGTGGAACTGGCCTGCGGGATCAGCGTGCAGCTGAAGGGCGAGCTGTCGACGCAGGTCTCGACCCGGGTGGACGTCGCCTCGATCCGGCAGCCGATCGGTGTGGTCGCCGGCATCACGCCGTTCAACTTCCCGGCCATGGTGCCGATGTGGATGTTCCCGCTCGCGATCGCCTGCGGCAACACGTTCGTGCTGAAGCCCAGCGAGAAGGACCCGTCGGCCTCGTACCGACTCGCCGAGCTGCTGGCGGAGGCCGGTCTGCCGGACGGCGTCTTCAACATCGTGCAGGGTGACAAGGTGGCGGTGGACCGCCTGCTGGAGCACCCGGACGTCGCGGCGGTCTCCTTCGTGGGCTCCACGCCGATCGCCAAGTACATCCAGCTCAAGGCCGTCGAGCACGACAAGCGTGTGCAGGCCCTGGGCGGCGCCAAGAACCACATGCTGGTCCTGCCGGACGCCGACCTGGACTTCGCCGCCGACCAGGCGATCAACGCCGCGTACGGTTCGGCGGGCGAGCGCTGCATGGCGGTCTCCGTCGTGGTCGCGGTCGGCGACACGGGCGACGAGCTCGTCGGCAAGATCGCCGAGCGGGCGAAGAACCTGCGTATCGGCCCCGGAAACGACCCCGCCTCCGACATGGGTCCGCTGATCACCCGCGAGCACCGCGACAAGGTGGCGTCGTACGTGGCGAGCGCGGCCGAGCAGGGCGCCGAGGTCGTGGTCGACGGCACGGGATACACGGTCGAGGGCCACGAGAACGGCTTCTTCCTGGGCGTCTCGCTCCTGGACAAGGTGCCGGTGACGGCGGACGCGTACAAGGACGAGATCTTCGGTCCGGTGCTGTGCGTGGTGCGCGCCGACACGTACGAGGACGCGATCAAGCTGATCAACGGCTCCCGCTGGGGCAACGGCACCGCGATCTTCACGCGGGACGGCGGCGCCGCCCGGCGCTTCCAGTTGGAGGTCCAGGCGGGCATGGTCGGCGTCAACGTGCCGATCCCGGTCCCGGTCGGCTACCACTCGTTCGGTGGCTGGAAGGACTCGCTCTTCGGCGACCTGCACATCTACGGCAACGACGGCGTCGCCTTCTACACCCAAGGCAAGGTGATCACGACCCGCTGGCCCGACCCGGCCGACGGCGGGATCAACCTGGGCTTCCCCAGCAACTCCTGAGCCCCCGAGGTCGCTCAGGGGCGCGGCTGGTGCGGGAACGGATGCGTGACCGTCCCCGCACCAGCCGTTCACACGCCACAGGACGGCCCATGATTCAGGACGCTCCATAGGGAATCCCCTCTTTGCGAGGAGAATGTCAGGACAACACGATGACAAGGATTCCTGTCATCCGGACGGACGGATACGCTCACCCCGTGACCAGCACAGCTCCCGCACAGCTCGACTTCGCCCTCGACCGCAACAGCCCCGTGCCGCTGTACTACCAGCTCGCCCGGCAGCTGGAGTCCGCGATCGAGCACGGCGTGCTGGGCCCCGGCAGCCTGCTCGGCAACGAGATCGAGCTCGCCGGGCGGCTCGGCCTGTCCCGCCCCACGGTGCGCCAGGCCATCCAGTCCCTCGTGGACAAGGGTCTCCTCGTCCGGCGCCGCGGCGTGGGCACGCAGGTGGTGCACAGCCAGGTCAAGCGCCCGCTGGAGCTCAGCAGCCTGTACGACGACCTGGAGGCGGCCGGTCAGAGTCCCACGACCCGGGTGCTCGGCAACGAGGTGGTGCCCGCCTCCGCCGAGGTGGCGGCCGCCCTGGGGATCGCCGAGGGCGCCGCGGTGCGCCATGTGCAGCGACTCCGCCTCGCCCACGGCGAGCCGGTGGCGCACCTGTCCAACTACGTGCCCGAGGGCCTGCTGTCCCTCGACACCGAGAAGCTGGAGGCCAGCGGCCTCTACCGCATGATGCGGGCGGCCGGCATCACCCTGCACAGTGCCCGCCAGTCCGTCGGCGCCCGCCGCGCCACCGCCGAGGAGGCCGAGGGCCTGGGCGAGCCCGAGGGAGCCGCCCTCCTCACCATGCAGCGCACGGCGTACGACGACACGGGCCGCGCGGTCGAGTACGGCACCCACATCTACCGGGCCTCGCGTTACTCGTTCGAGTTCCAGCTCCTCGTGCGGGGCTGACGGGCGGGTCCTGTCGGTCTCAGTCCTCGATCCCGGTCCAGACGAGGAAGGCGACGCCCACGAGCGTGGCGAGGATCAGGGCCGGGACTGCCAGGAGCTTCGCCGCCGAGGTCAGGTGTCTCGCGGCCAACCTGTGCCGTGCCGTGTAGCTGTCGCTACGCGACGCCAGGTCGTGGCGGGCGAATGCACCGGAGATGAGCGCGGCCACCGCTGTGACCAGGCTAGTCACGAGTCGCGAGACCAGACCGGTCCCGTTGACGGCGTCTGCGACACAGCACCCCCAACCCACCCTGGTGTCCACCACGTCCACCGTGTCCGCGGCGGCCAGGACGACCATGACCGCCGAGACGACGGCCAGGGCCGCCGCGGCAGCGGCCGCCCAGAGTGCGCGTGGGGTCTTCGGCAGGGTCCGGCCCGCGACTCCCTCCGCCTTCTCCTTCCCCGGCTTTTCGCGCTCTGCCCGCTCCGTCTCCACTCGCTCCGCCCGTTTCTGCTCCACCCTCTCCCGCTCCGTCTCCGCCCTCTCCTGCGGCTGCACCTCGACCTCGACGTGCAGCACCGCCTCCCCGACGATCCCCTTCAGCACGATGTCACCCCTCCGACGCCCCGCCACCGAGGTGTCGACGTGGACGTCCAGGCCGTCGCCGGACTTCTCGGTCCGCAGCCAGTCGGCGTCGGCGTGCGGCTGGCAACTACGGGCCAGGGGTGGGCCGAGCAGGCGTACGGTCCGGTGCGGCGGGGGTGAGTGCTGGGTCACCGGGCCGAACTCCACACGGGTGGGGTGGGGATCGACGCGGACCTCGCTCACAGCCCGGCTCGCCTCCTCCGCGACGAATCGGATGTCGTGCCGTGCCAGGTCCGTCAACGCCTCACGCGCGCCCAGGGCAATGGAGAGATCGGGGTTCTCCATGCGGGAACGCAGTTCCGCGATGGCTCCGCGGCGCCTGTACGGGTCCGGGCTGCGCATCGCGTCGCGCACCTCGTCCGGGACGTCGGCGGGACGGACGGTGCGACGGTTGCTGTGTGCCAGGTACATGTCCCCTTGCAGATCCACGGACTTGCTCGGGGTCTGGTGGGGGGTCCGCTCCTGTACGTGGTCGAAGACGTAGTCGTACAGCTCGTTGATGGACACCCGTCCATCCTCGTCGCGATCCGCCTCCCCGGTCTCCAGGCCCTCCACCACCGCGTGGGTGAACAGCGACGGCCGTGCGTCGGAGCCCTCGGCGAGTTCGGAGTCCTCGAAGGCGAACTCCATGGCGTCGGAGGCCGTGATCACGGCCCGGCCCCGGCCGCCGCCGAGTTTTCCCGCCTCGAACGACTCGAGGACGTTCACGTCTCCGGAGGCACGGGCGCTCGCCCCCCGGGAGAAGGCGCCGCCGTAGCAGCAGTCGAGGAACAGCACGACGCCGCGTGCCCGGGTGGAGTACATGCACCGGCGCACGAGGTGGGCCGAGACGGCGGTGGTATCCAGTCTGCGGGGCAGGGTGTTCTTGGCGGCGAAGTAGAGTTCGCCGGATTCGTTCTTGAGGCCGTGGCAGGAGAAATGCAGGACCAGCGTGTCGCCGGGTCGGCGGTCGGAGAAGAATTCCTCGATGTGCATCGCGATGACGTGGGCCGGTTTGTTTCTCACCACTTCCACGTCGAAGTCGCCGATCCGGGGATTGCTCAGCACTCGGGCGAGGGCGACGGCGTCGTGCGCGGGCGCCCTCAACTTCTTGAGCCCTGGGTTCTCGTAGCTGTCGTTCGCGATGATCAAGGCGTGCCGGGATTCGGCCATGGCTCGGCCCCCACTGTGGAATGGCGGCTCGCGAAGAGATTGATGGCCTCTGTCACCTGCTCCGGCGTCGCGTCGGAGAGATCCAGGACATCTCCGTCCATGGTCAGGCGCAGTGACGGGTTCGTGTCCCGGCCGCGGCCCCACCAGTCACGTACCACGTGCAGCACCTGGTTCAGCGCGTTGGCGGAACTGCCCAGGCTCACGAGCAGGGAACCGATCGCAGCGACGTCCACGGCCCGCGCGCCGGACGGGACCTCTTCGCCGGGAACGGATGTCACGTCGTCCACGTCGAGTTGGAGCAGTTCCTCGCGCAGATATCCCGTCAGTTCGGCCACGCGCTCGGTTTCCGCTCCTTCCTCGGAGAGGAGGATCTGCAATTGCTTTTCCACCGGGTCAGCCCCTTCGGTCGTACTGGTCGGGGCGGCGCAGAGTCGGACCGTCGGTGGCTCCACGTCTTCGTTTACAGTCTCTGCCGTGCGCTGCGGAGAGGCAAATTCATCGACGCGGCAATGCAATTGACGGTTCAACCGGCTGGTGTCAGGTGTGACCGGCCGTCAGGACCCGTGACCGACAGGGTTCCGGTCTCCAAGGCGCGCCCGGTCGCACCAGGCACGCGGGCTCAGGTCACGTCCACCCACGCGCCCCGCTCCACGGACCGGCTCATCGCGTCCAGGGCGGTCGCGCTGTGCACGGCGTCCTCCAGGGTGGCGCCGTGCGGGGTGCCCTCGGCGATGGAGCGCAGGAAGTTGTGGGCCTCGATGACCTTGAGGTCGTCGTATCCCATGCTGTTGGCCGAGCCCGGCTGGAAGGCGGCGTACTCGCCGTGTTCCGGGCCGACGTAGAGCGTGGTGACGGACTGGTCCTGGTAGGCCGTGCCGCGGCTGACACCGAGTTCGCCCATGCGGCGGAAGTCCCAGAGGACCGCACCCTTGGTGCCGTGCACCTCGAAGCCGTAGTTGTTCTGCTCGCCGACGGAGACCCGGCAGGCCTCCAGGACTCCGCGGGCGCCGGAGGCGAAGCGGAGCAGGCAGTTCACGTAGTCCTCGTTCTCGACCGGGCCCAGCTCGCCGCCCGTGGCGCGGGGGTGGCCCGCGGTGGCACCGGTGGGGCGGGCCCGTTCGGGGATGAAGACGGCGGTGTCGGCGGTCAGCGAGGTGATGTCGCCGAGCAGGAAGCGGGCCAGGTCCACGCCGTGCGAGGCCAGGTCGCCCAGCACGCCGCTACCGCCGCGCTCCCGTTCGTACCGCCAGGTCAGGGCACCCTCGGGATGAGCCGCGTAGTCGCTGAACAGCCGGATGCGGACATGTGTGACGGTGCCGATTGCGCCCGAGGCGATGAGCTCGCGGGCGGCGGCGACGGCGGGCGCGTTGCGGTAGTTATAGCCGACGGTGCCCTGGACACCGGCCTTGGCCACGGCGTCGGCCACGGCCCGGGCGTCCTCCGCTGTGAGGCCGACCGGCTTCTCGATCCAGATGTGCTTGCCCGCCTCGGCCATCGCGACGCCGATCTCGCGATGCAGGAAGTTCGGGGCGGTGATGCTGACCGCCTGGACGCGGGGGTCGGCGGCCACCTCGCGCCAGTCGCGGGCCGTCGCGGTGAAGCCGAACCGTTCGGCGGCCTCCTCGGCCCGGCCCGGCACGTCCTCGGCGACGGTCACCAGCTCGGGGCGCAGAGCCGACTGCGGGAAGTGGTGCGGGACCCGCGCGTACGCCTGGGTGTGCACCCGTCCCATCCAGCCGAACCCCACGACGGCGACGCCGAGCGTACTCACCATTGACTGCCCCTCTGCTGCCCTGCTTCGACCTTCATGAACCTTCTTGGACAGGTTTTTGGACCGGTCCATAATGCTCTCACTTCACCCTGAGTGCCGTAACAGCACCTGTCAAGCCCTTTGACAAGCCTTCCCGCCGTATGGAACGGTCCAGAGCATGAGACCTCCGACGATCCGCGACGTCGCCGAACGAGCCGGCGTGTCGAAGTCGCTGGTCTCCCTGGTGCTGCGTGGCTCCGACCAGGTGCGCCCGGAGAAGCGGCAGGCGGTCCTCGCCGCGGTCGAGGAGCTCGGTTACCGCCCGAACGCCGCCGCGCGCAGCCTCAGCGAGCGCCGCACCCGCACGGTGGGCGTGCTGCTGAACGACATGCGCAACCCCTGGTTCGTCGAGCTGCTCGACGGCCTGGGCTCCCGTCTCCACGACAGCGGTCTGCACATGCTGCTCGCCGACGGCCGCCTCAACCGGCGCCTCGGCGAGGACCTCACCCACACGTTCACGGACCTCCGCGTCGACGGCCTCATCGCCGTAGGCACGCTGCCGCCCTCCGAGGCGCTCCGCACGGCGGCGGGGCAGATCCCGACCGTGGTCGCCGGCGCCCGCGAGCCCGTCCTGCCCCACGTGGACATCGTCGCGGGAGACGACGAGCACGGCGCACGGCTGGCCACCGAGCACCTCATCGGCCTCGGACACCGCCGCATCGCCCACATCGCCGGGCAGGGTGTCGTGGGCGAACTGCGCCGCCGCAGCTTCGAGACGGTCATGCGCGAGCACGGACTGGCGGACACGGCGATCGTCGAACAGGGCGATCTCACCGAGGAGGGCGGCTACCGCGCCACGGTCCGCCTCCTCAGCGCCGCCGGGCGCCCCACCGCCGTCTTCGCGTTCAACGACATCGCGTGCGTCGGCGCCCTCTCGGCCGCCGAGGAACTCGGCCTGAAGGTGCCGCGCGACCTGTCCCTCGTCGGGTACGACAACACGTACCTCTCCCGCCTGCGGCACCTGTGGCTCACCACCGTGGACAACGCCAGCCACGACGTCGGCCGCCGCGCCGCCCAGCGCCTCCTCGACCGCGTCGACAGCCCGAACCGCCCGTCCGAGACCGTCCTCGCGACACCGGCGTTGGAGGTGCGGGGGACGACGGCACCACCCGGAGCGGGCGGGCATCAGCCGTAAAAGCGTTCGCCGCGCCGCACGGCATCGTGCGAGCCTGTGCGGCATGAAGACGAACCGAAAGGTCCATGCCGCGTAAGCGGCCGAAGCGCGTTCGGGCCGCCCTTCGATCCCCGGACCGATCACACGGCACCAGGCCGGTCATCGACGGCCTGTCGGCACGCGTGCTGACCGAGATCGCCCTGCTCGAACGCAGCCGGAACCACCTCCAATCGGGAGACGTCGCCACGGCCGTGCGTCTGTGGCACGACTGCGTGCACCGCCCGGCGCGCGGGCAGTGGCACGAGTACGAGTTCGGCAACGATCACGCCTACTGCTGTGGTGACCCCCTGGAAGCCAGGGCCTTGCTCGACACCGTCCTCAACGCCCTGTCGCCACGTGGCGCCCGCGAGCTGCGGAAGGTCGTCGGCAGGCTCGACGCGCTCTGGATCCCGCCCTCGTGAACCTTCACCTGAAGGCGGGCATGACCCTGTCGTGGATGAGGCGGAGCTGGGTGTTCACATCGGCCACGTCCGGGAGGTCACGGCCAGTGAAGGCCTTGACCAGGGTGCGGTCGGTGAGGGCGCAGATCATGTGGTTGACACCGCTCGGAGCGATCTCCCGCTGGATCTTGTCCCGGCACTCCTCGGGGGTACCGGCGATGGAGAGGCGCTCGGCGATCTCGGGGGTGGTCAGCTCGATGCCGCGCGCGAGGTCACCGGCGGCGATGGCGTCGATGACCGGTTTGAGTTCGCCGGGGTCCACTCCGTTGCGACGAAGTTGCTCCTCGGGCATGGAGGAGGCGTAGATGCCGACCATGCTGCGGGCGGCGTCCTTGGCCGCCGCCGAGTCGGGTCCCGTGGCGAAGACGACCCAGGCGCCGATGTCGAGCGACCGCCAGTCCTTGCCGGCCCGCTCGGCCCCGGCCCGGATGTGCCGCACCGCGTAGTCGTACGCCTCGCGGGTGTAGCTCAGCGCGTGGTGGCAGCCGTCCGACAACTCCCCGGCAGCCTCGAACGACCTGGGGCCGCGCATCGCCCCCAGCTTCAGCGGGAGACGTTCCTGGACCGGCCGGGCGAAGGTGAACAGCCCCTGGTAGGAGAAGAACTCGCCGTCGTACGAGATCGCTCCCTCGTCGAGCAGGGTGCGCACCACATGGAGCGCCTCCTTGGTCCGGGACAGCGGACGCGTGCGGGCCCAGTCGATCCCGTACTGTGCCAGGAGGCCGAAGTTCCCGCTGGAGAGCACGCCCTCGGCCCGCCCGTCGGACAGTTCGTCGAGCGTGGCAAGTGCCTGGGCGATCAGGGTGGGCTCCCGCAGCGTGACCGGGGAGACGCTGGGCCCTAAGCGGATCCGGTGGGTCTGGCCGGCGGCCGCGGCGAAGAGCAGCCACATGTCCTTGTGCCAGGTCTCGTCGGCGGCGTAACAGGCGTGGAAGCCGAGTTCGTCGGCGAGTCGGATCGAGGCGAGTGACTCCTGGAGGGGGTAGTCGGGGAGCATCGCGTAGCTGAACTTCACCGGTGACACCTTCCGTTGAGGGACTGGTCCGTGGTGCGGGAGGGGTGTGCCCTGGCTTTCGAGGGTGTGCGGGCGGTCGTCAGCTGTCCAGAGGCCCTGCCGGCCGGCGGGCGACGAAGACGAACTCCTTGCCCGGCCGGTCGGGCGCGTCCCGCACCTCTTGCAGCGTGTAGCCCTGGGCGATCAGGTCGGCTTCGACTTCCTCCCGTTCGCGGAACCGCAGAGTGGAATCAGAGGTCAGGATGTGGCCGTCCGCGGCGAATACATACGTCCAGCGGAAGGTCACGAGCGGGCCGGTGACCTCGGTCAGGTCCACCCAGGTCTCCACGGAGCCGACGCCCGGGACGTCCGTGACGGCGTGTGAGGCCTCGCGATTCCAGGTCTCCCAGGCGCGCTCGGCCGGGTTCCGAATCTCGAACACCAGCCGCCCGCCCGGCCGGAGGGCCTCGAAGGCGCCCTTGAGCGTCCCCTGCCAGGCGTCCTCATCGACGATCTGCTGGGCGACGTTCGCGGTCATCGTCGCGAGGTCGACCCGCAGCGGGGGCAACGCCGTGGCGTCGCCGCGGATCCAGCGCACCCGCTCGGCACCCGGTTTGGCCCGGGCCACGTCGACGGACGCCCGCGCGGGATCCACTGCGACGACCTCGATGCCGCGGTCGGCCAGCAGGAGGGCGAACACTCCCGTGCCGCAGCCGATGTCCAGCACTCTCCGGGCACCGAATCGCTCGGCGAGGGCGAGGTAGGCGTCCAGGTCGCCGCGGTCGGGATCGAGAGGGTCGTAGATCGCGGCGAGGCGTGGATGCGTGAACCCTTCGTCAGCCATGCGTTCGACGGTAGTGCGACGAAGCCCGGCAGGATACGGCACGTCAAGCCGTCCTGCTCGCCCAGAGGCGCGGCGGGACCTGCCCGCTTATCGTGATCCAGGGGGTATCCCCGGCCCACGGCCGGGCGTCCCTGGAGGCATGCATGCGTTTCACGCACAGACGCTGCGCTGCCGGAGCCCCGGCCGTGGCATTGGTCCTGCTCGGGGCCTGCCTGCCGTCGATCGCGTCGGTGGCGTCGGTGAAGACCGACGAGCCCGACCTGTCCCGCTTCTACGAGCAGCGGGTCAAGTGGTCCAGGTGCGAGGGCATGGAGATGCCGAAGGATCTGCGGTGCGGGGAGGTGACCGTGCCGCTGGACTACGAGCGGCCCGAGAGGGGGACGCTCGAACTGGCGATGGCGCGTTACCGGGCCACGGGACAAGAGACGCGCGGGTCCGTCCTGCTGAACTTCGGTGGGCCCGGCGGGCCGGGCGTCCCTCAACTGGCCTACGGAGGCAAGGAATTCATGGGTCTCACGAACGGCTACGACTTGGTGACCTTCGATCCCCGCGGTGTCGGCCGCTCCTCCCCCGTCAGTTGCGGCGAGGGCACCGAAGAAGCCATGGCGGCGACGGACGACGGGGACGACGGAGATCCGGCTGCCGCGCTGCAGCAGTTGAAGCGGGCCGCCGCCGCGTGCGCCGAGCACTCCGGCCCCGTGCTGCCGCACATCGGCACGGTCAACGCCGCCAAGGACATGGACGTGATGCGTGCCGCGCTCGGCGACAAGAAGCTCAACTACCTCGGTTTCTCCTACGGAAGCCGGCTGGGTGCGGTGTACGCGGCCGAGTTTCCCGAGAAGGTCGGGCGGATGGCGCTCGACGGCGTGGACACGCTCACCGAACCCCTCGCCGAGCAGGGCCTGGTGGGAGCCGAGGGCCAGCAGACCGCGCTGGAGAACTACCTCGACGCGTGCGCCGAGCAGTGGACGTGCCCGTTCGGCCAGGACCGGCGTTCGGCGAGGGAGCAGGTCGTCGACCTGGTCGACTCACTGGACGAGGACCCCGTACGCACGCCCTTCGGGCAGGAGTTCACCGGCCAGAACCTCGTGGGCGCCATCGGCCAGGCGCTGTACAGCGAGCAGTTGTGGCCCGCGCTCACCCAGGCACTGACCTCGCTGCTCCAGAACGGGGATCCGCAGGCCCTCATGGAGCTCGCGAGCGGTGGTATCGCGGCACCCGACACACCGAGTCCCGACGACACCGGCGGTGGAGGCCTCGTGGACGCGGAGGACGTCCCGCTGGACAACCTCCCGGCCGCGCTGATGGCGATCAACTGCGCGGACGACCCCGATCGTCCCTCCGCAGCGGGCATGACCGAGCGCGTCACCCGGCTGCGCGCCCGGTACGAGGAGGCGTCGCCGGTCTTCGGGCGGTACAGGCTCACCCAGGTGTTGATGTGTTACGGCCGGCCCAAGGGCACTGGCTTCATTCGTGAGAAGGTGCGGGACGTCGACACCCCGAAGATGCTGCTCGTCGGCACCCGGGGAGACCCGGCCACCCCGTACCGCTGGACCGTGGAGACCGCCGAACGGCTCGGCTCCTCGGCCGTCGTCCTCGACAACAAGGGCGAGGGCCACACCGGGTACGGGTCCTCCAAGTGCGTGCACCAGAAGGTCGACGACTTCCTGCTGTACGGGTCGCTACCGGCGGACGGGAGTTCGTGCGGACCGGACGACGACTGAGAGCGGCCGCTCTCACGCCGATGGGCGTACGGGCGGGCCCGGCTACAACCCCTGGGGCATGCCACGCGTCACACAGGGCAGGTGTCGCTTTTCAGGAGCACCACACCCGTATGTGACCAATGCTGGGGGAAACAACCGATGCGTATCCGTTCCATCGTGACACTCTCGACCGCCGCCACCGCCCTGCTCCTCGCCGCGCCGCAGGTCTCGGCGGCCGTGCCACATGATGCTCAGCCCGCCGCGAAGACCGCCGCCTGCCCGAAGACGGCGCTCAAGGTGGGGGCCCGGCAGTCGGGCGACCCGACCGTGGTGCACATCAGCGTCACCAACAAGAGCGCCCGCGCCTGCACGGTCGACCGCATCCCGGTCGTCACGTTCGGTGACCTGGACGGCGCCGCCCTGCCGGTACCCATGGGCGAGAGCGGCCCGTACCGGGTCGCCGCCGGCAAGACGGTGTACGCGGCCGTCCGCACCATCGCCGACCCGTCCGACCCGGAGGCCCGGAGTGTGGACACGATCACCGTCTCGGCCAATCCGGCCTACTCCGGGCGCACGTTCACCGCGAAGCAGCTGGGGGCGGGGGACGAGGTCCTCGTCTGGGAGCCCGTGACGACGTGGTGGAAGCCGTCGGCGGCGGCCGCCGACAAGGCGCTGGAGGACGCGGTCGGCTGACGGCCGCAGCCGGCACACACCCGGCAGGCCGGCCGCCCCTCCGGCCGGCCTGCCGCTGCGCCGACCGAGCGCGGCCCCTGGCACCCACCCTCCCTCTTGATCCAAGAATTACCCCAAATGCCCGAGTCGCGAATCAGTCCTATGGTGCTGATATGGAGCACACCCTCAGTCCCGCGACCCTGACCGAGCTGCGCCGTCCGCGGCCGTATCCGGCGGTGTCCGTGCTGACGCCCACGCACCGCCGCGAACCCGACAACGCACAGGACCCGGTCCGGCTGCGCAATGTGCTGGCCGAGGCCAAGAGGCAGCTGGAGACCGATCCGGCGGTCACCCGGGAGCTGCGCAACGACGTCGCCGCACAGCTCGACCGGGCTCTGTCGGAGGTCGATCTGGCGCACGCCGAGGACGGTCTGGTGATCTTCGCGGCGCCCGGCGAGCACCAGGTGTGGTCGCTGGCCCGCACGGTGCCCGAGCGCGTGGTGCTCTCGGACACCTTCCTGACCCGCAATCTGGTGGCCGCGCAGGCGGCCGAGCGGCCGTTCTGGGTGCTCTCGGTCTCCGCCGACCGGGCGGCCCTGTGGAGCGGCGCCGGTGATCACGTCGTCGCGGAGCGCACCGGGGGCTTCCCGCTGACCCGCAGCCTCGTGGAGAACCCGGACACGGAGCGGCAGGAACGCATCGGCGACGTGCCCAGCACGTTCCGGGACGAGGGGACCCGCCACTTCCTGCGCGACGCCGACATGGCCGTGGCCGCCGTGCTCCGCGAGAACCCGCGGCCGCTGTACGTCACGGGCGAGCAGGCCGCGCTGTCCGCCCTGGACGAGGTCGGCACGGTCACCAGGGACGCCACGCACATTCCGCACGGCGGGCTCGCTCACGCCTCACACGAGGCCGTGTGGCAGGCCGTACGGCCGCTGATCGCCGCCGAGGACCACAGGAACGTCGACTCGGTGGGCCGCGAGCTCGAACTGGCCCGTGGCCGCAAGGAGTTCGCCGCGGGGGTCGACGAGGTCTGGCAGAACGCCGAGGAGGGCCGGGTCCGGCTCCTCGCCGTCGAGGAGAACTACCGTGTGACGGTCCGCGACGACCAGGGCGAGCACCTCGTCCCGGCCGAGAGCGGCGATCTCGACGCCCGCGAGGACATCGTGGACGAGATCGTCGAACAGTGCCTGGAGACCGGGGCGGAGGTCCGCTTCGTACCGGACGGCACCCTCGGGGACGCCCGGGGAATCGCGGGGGTACTGCGCTACTGACACCTCAGACCCCGTCGAAGAGGGTGCTCAGACCCCGGTCCAGGACCGGGCCCATGTCCTCTCCGCCCGCCTCGACGACGGCGTACGAACAGAGCAGGAAGCGGCGCAGGGCGGGGGTGTCGAACTGGACGAGGGCCAGGCCGTACGGGGAGTGGAACTCCACGACCGTGCGGGACCCTCCACACGGCCGTATGTGAACGTCGCCGGTTCCCACGGAGACGCACAGCCCCTCGTCCAGGAGTGAGCGGGCGAAGGTCCAGGTGACCGTTTCCCCTCCGAGCGCGACGTCGGCCGGGAAGTCGATGTGCACGGCCAGGGGGTCGCCGGAGGTGTAGCGCAGCGTGGCGGGCACCGGAAGTTCCCGGTCGTCGTCGGTGACCAGGCAGGCACGGGCGGGCTGCTCCAGGGTGATGTCCATGATCGTCCTCCGTTGACGATGGGGGGCCGGCTGTTCTGCCGACGTGCCTTCGCGACCTCGCGGAGGATTCGCGCGATGCGGCTTTTCCGGATGTCTCCTGATGCCCACTGTGACCCGCGTCACCCACTGTGGCGGTGCGGGAGACACTCCGCGAGAGCCGACCACAGGAGACTGAACAAACGGCCGTCGAACGCGAGCCCGAGAGCGGCCGCCCACGCACCCGACACCCCTTCAACTCGCGTACTCCGCCTACGCCTTGACCCTCTGGACGCGTACCGCAGTCATGCCACGTGACCTCTTCGTGAGGACTGAGGCATATGCCAGAAGCACCACCGTATCGTGTGTTGCCAAATCCCTTACAGTGAGTCGCAGGCTGTGCAAGAGTCGTAACGGTCCTTCCGTCAACTTGGTCGTACCGTCCCCGTATCGGAGTACGTCATGCCGCCCCACCTCTCTGCGGATCGCCCGGCCGCCCAGCCCCCCGGGCGTGGCACGGTCGAGGCACTCATCTCGCAGACGCGGCGGCTGCGGGGCGACATGGACGCGGTCCGGCGGGACGCGCAGGGCGAGGGTTCGGACGTCGAGGGACGCTGGCAGCGTGCGCTGTACAACCTGGCCATGCATCAACTCAACGATCTGGGCGAGCACTTGGCCCAGTTGCGGGACGGCCCTCCGCCGGTGTCCGTCGAGCCCGCCGCCGACCCGGTCCTGCCGGTCGCACCCCCCGCGCCCCGGCGCGACTCACTTCTCAGCCGGGTCGGCAGCGCCGAGTGGAACCTGCTGACGGACGAGGCGAGTTGGTCCGGTGAGCTGTACCAGATCCTCGGCCGTGACCCCGCCGCTCCGCCGCTCACCCTCGACGAACTGCCGTCCCTGGTCCTCGACGAGGACCGGCCCCGGCTGTCGGCGATGGTCACCGACTGTCTCGTCGACGCCAAGCGCATCGACGGGGAGTTCCGGATCGTCCTCGGGGACGGCGCTGTGCGCACCGTGCACATGATGGGCGAACCCGTGCTCGACGCCGACGGCAGCACCGCCTCGATGTGGGCCGTGCTGCGGGACGTCAGCGAACTGCGGCGCTGTCGGCGGACGGTCAGCGAGACCCGTGACTCGCTGCAGCGTCAGCGGCACATCGCCCAGACCGAGCACCGGCTCGCGGTCGAGTTGCAGGAAGCCGTGCTGCCGCCGTGGCGTGGCTCCCTGCGACTCCCGCACCAGGGCCCGCAGACGCTCGACCTGGCCGCCCGCTACCTGCCGTCGTCGACCAGCGCACTGATCGGCGGCGACTGGTACGACGCTCTCGAACTGCCCGACGGACAGACCCTGTTGAGTGTCGGCGACCTCACCGGGCACGGTGTCACCGTCACGTCGGGCATGGCGATGCTGATCGGCGCCCTGCGCGGCATGGCCGTGACGGGCACCGAGCCGGGCCACATCATGGCCTGGCTCAACCAGTTACTCGACGCCACCGTCCAGCCCGCCCTGGGCAGCGCCGTCTGCTGCCGCTATCAGCCTCAGACCCACATCCTCACCTGGGCACAGGCAGGCCACCCCGCCCCGCTGCTGTTCCGCGACGGGACGGGGAGCGTGCTTTCGGCCCCGGACGGCGTACTGCTCGGAGCCACCTCGGGGGCTGCCTACGGGCAGGCCGAAGTGACCCTCGAACAGGGCGACTTACTGCTTCTCCACACCGACGGACTGGTCCCACGGCACGGCGGAGCGGAAGGCGCCCGGAGGCTCCTCGCCCTGGCATCGCGCTTCGACGGGGCCCGCACGGCACAGGACTGTGTACGGACGGTGGTCGAGGAGTTCGGCGAGACCGAGCGCGAGGACGACGCCTGCGTGCTGGTGGCCAGGGTCGTCTCCTGAGAACGCCCCTCACCACGGCGGCTCGGGGCGGCTCGGAAGGCCACCGTCTGCTGTTCCGCTACTGTTCCGACGTACTGTTTCCGATGTGCTGTTACCGCGACACGGGCCCTTTCTACGCCCGCGCGCCGCTGCCGCTCACGGACTTCGGCGATCCCTTGGGGAGCGCCAGTTTGATCTCCTCCCGCAGGTCGTGGATCTTCGGATAGCTGGAGTACTGCCCGGTGAGCCGGTACATCTCGCGCAGCCGGTCCCATGTGCGGTGGGAGGAGTTCATCCCCATCGACGTCAGGGCCAGGCGGGCGTAGGTGTCCGCCTGTTCGGGGTCGTCGGCGATGAAGCAGGCCGACGCCAGCGAGATGTGGTCGAAGATCTTCGACCGGTCGTGGCCCTCCGAGCGCAGCTCGAGCGCCTGCTTGGCGTGGTGCTCCGCGATGGCCGCCGCACCCGGCTCGTGCTCGGCGAGCGTGCGGTACGCGAGGGCCTGCATGCCGTGCAGGTCCGCCTCGTCGAACATCTGCATCCAGCTCGGCGGCGGCACGTCACCCTTGTCGGAGACGAACAGCTCCTCCGCCTCGCCCAGGGTGCGCCGCATGGCCTGGCCCTTGCCCAGGGACGCCTGTGCCCAGGCCTCGATGGTGTAGAGCATGGCCCTTGTGCGCGGCAGCACCTGGTCGCCGGATCCGGACTTGGCGAGCTTCATGAGGTCGAGTGCGTCGTCGGGCCGGCCCAGGTGCACCATCTGGCGGGCCGCCCGGGAGAGCGCCTCGCCCGCGCGGGGCCGGTCACCGCCTTCTCTGGCCGCGTGGGCGGCGATGATGAAGTACTTCTGCGCCGTGGGTTCCAGACCGATGTCGTGGGACATCCAGCCCGCGAGGACGGCGAGGTTGGCGGCGACGCCCCACAGGCGCCGCTGGAGGTGTTCGGGGTGACGGTAGGAGAGCATGCCTCCCACCTCGTTGAGCTGTCCCACGACAGCCTTGCGCTGCAACCCGCCGCCGCGGGCCGCGTCCCAGGCCCGGAACACCTCGACCGAGCGCTCCAGTTCCTCGATCTCCTGCGACCCGATGGGGGCGGCCTCGTACCGGTCGAATCCGGCGGGGTCGGCGTGCAGGGGGTTGTCGGTCCGGGGAGCGTCGGCCGCGAGGGCCGGATCGGTGTGGAGCCAGTCGTGCATGGCGCTGTTGAGTGCGGATCCCGCGGCGAGCGCGGCACCCGCGCCCACCAAACCGCGTCGGTTGAGCATGAGGTCCATTCCCGTGAATTCGGTGAGGACCGCAGCAGTCCGTTCGGGCGCCCACGGCACTCCGTCGGGATGTTCCACACTCCCGCCGCCCTGCCGTCTTCCCGCACGCCCGTGCCGGACCAGACCGAGGTCCTCGATGGTCACGACACGGCCGAGACGCTCGGTGAACAGGGCCGCCATCACCCGTGGCACCGGATCGCGCGGGATCTCTCCCATGTCGATCCACCGCCGCACCCGCGAGGTGTCGGTCGCCAGCTGAGGGTGGCCCATGGCCGCCGCCTGCCGGTTGACCAGCCTCGCGAGCTCGCCCTTCGACCAGCCGGCCAGGCCGAACAGGTCCGCCAGACGGGTGTTGGGTTGTCCGCTCACGTCAAGCCCCCAGGTTCTCGGCTGACTTGACAGTAGCCCTCTGTCAGTTGCTGCGGGACTATTCGCCAGGGTTCGCCAGGGCACGCCAGATGGTGTGCCACGGGACATCTGGTGTCAGGTAGGAACGCGCCACCCCGACCCGGTCGCTGTTTCTTCAGACCGGTGCACTCCCCAGGGTGCACCGGTGCGGCCGGGCCGGGCGGCGCGACGAACTCGCAGGCACACGAAGGGATCTGTCTCCCCCATGTACGCAGCATCGTCCTCCGTGTCCGCCCCGCCCCGGTCGCTGCGTCCCCGCCCGGGGGGCAGCGGCCCCTACGTCGACCCCGCACGCCCGGCGCCTCCCGTACTCGGTGCCGGCAGGACGCGGCGCGTGCCGGGACTCGGCACCCAACCGCTCAGCGGGAGACTCGACTTGTCCGGCCCCCAGGGAGCGCAGCTGCGCACGGCGATCGCTTCGGTGCATCGCATCTGTCCGGAGTTCGCTCCGGTCCAGGTACTGCGCCGCAGCGGGCGCTCCGTACTCCTCGTCGGCACGACGGGGCGCAGCACGGCCGTCGCGAAGGTCTTACTGGACCACTCACCCATGTGGACCGAGCGCATCCGGCACGAGATAGCCACATACCGCTCGTTCGTGCGGCACCGTCCGCCGGTGCGGGCGCCGCGGCTGGTCGCGGCGGACCCGGACAACTGCACGCTGGTGGTCGAGAGGATGCCGGGTCGGGCGGCAGCGCTGCAGCGCCACCCGGTGGAGGCGCCGCCGCGGGCGGACATCCGGACGGTGCTGGGCGCGATCTGCCGGCTGAACGCGTGGCGGCCACCTGCGGGTACGTTCGAGGCGCCGATGGACTACGCGGAGCGGATCTCGCGCTTCCACGAGCTGGGTCTGCTCACGGACCGGGACATGGGTGATCTGCAGAAGCTGATGCACAGCATCGCGCAAGCGGCGGGCCGCCAGGGCCTCGGCCAGTTCTGTCACGGCGACTCCCTGCTGTCGAACATCCTGCTCTCACCGGCCGGTCCAGTGCTGGTGGACTGGGAGCACGCGGGCTGGTACCTGCCGGGCTACGACCTGGCGACGCTGTGGGCGGTGCTCGGGGACGCACCGGTCGCACGCCGCCAGATCAGCCAGATGGCGCAGTCCGCCGGCCAGGCGTCGCGCGACGCGTTCCTGGTCAACCTGATGCTCGTACTGACGCGTGAGATCCGTACGTACGAGACGGCCCTGCAGCGTTCGATGCACGGCGCGGCCCCGGCGGCCCCGGGACAGGCCCACCCGGGCGCCGCGTCGTCCGGCGAGGAACAGCGGCTGCTGCTGAGGCGGCTGCACGACGACTGCCAGCTCGCTCGCAGGGCGGTTCGAGCGGCGGTCGGCACTCGCTGACGGGGGGACGTCGGTCCGCGGGGCGCCTGGGACAGTGGCGCGCCGCGGACCGTCGTCATGTCCGGGGCGGGCCATGGCATCGGTATTCCGTCCCATCGGTCCACCCCATCAGTCCACCCCATCAGTCCGTCCATTGATCCATCCCATTGGTCCATCCCATTGACGCCCCGCAGGCCCGGACGTGGGCGCCACGAAACCGCTCGCTCCGCGACTGACATGGGAAATCATCTTTTCCTGGGCATGATTGACGGATCGTCGGACAGCCGATAGCACTGGTCCACACTCGGCGCCGCACGCCCCGTCACGCTCGACCGTCCCAGGAGGCTGCTTTGCGAGGATCCCCCACCGACCGCAGACCCGCCGTCGGGCGCAGACGCGTCCAGCGGACGGCGCTCGCCGCCGCCTCGGCGGCCCTGCTGCTGCCGCTGCTCGGCGCGGCCCCTCCCGACAGCGCGGTGCAGCCCTCGGCCACCCGGCTGCAGGACGCCTTCGCGTCCGCGGCCGCAGAGTACGACGTCCCGCAGAGCGTGCTGCTCGGCGTGTCGTACCTCCAGTCCCGTTGGGACGCGCACGGCGGGGCCCCCAGCGTCTCGGGCGGTTACGGGCCGATGCACCTCACCGACGCCCGGACGGCCCTTGCCGAGGCCCCGCACCACAGTGCCGGAACGGAGGACGCCCGCGGTGACGACTCCAGGGCGGCGTTGCGGCCCGAGACCGGTCTGCCGAAGGAGTCCGGGCTTCCGGCCCGCCTGCGGACCCTGACCAGGGCGGCCGGGCTGACCGGGATCCCGGCCGAGGAACTGCGCACCGACGCCGCGGCGAACGTCGCGGGCGGCGCCGCGCTCCTCTCGGCCGCGCAGCGCGACCTCGGCGAGCCGCTGAGCGATGACCCGGCCGACTGGTACGGGGCGGTGGCGAGGTTCTCCGGCGCGGACGACAGCGCCACGGCAGCGGCGTACGCGAACGACGTCTTCGAGGTGATCCGCGAGGGAGAGCAACGCGTCACGGACGCCGGCCAGCGGGTGGCCCTCACCGCCGAGCCGGGTCTGAGTCCCGACACCGGACAGCTGGCGCGGGCCGGGTTGCGCACCACCGCGGCCGACGGCACGGAGTGTCCGCGGACCGTGGCCTGCGAGTGGATCCCGGCGCCGTACGAGGAGTTCGGCGACGGTGACTACGGCAACCACGACCTGGCGGACCGTCCCGCGTCGCAGAGCATCAAGTACATCGTCATCCACGACACCGAGGCCACCTGGGACACCACGCTCAAGCTGGTCCAGGACCCGACGTACGTCTCATGGCACTACTCCCTGCGCTCGACCGACGGTCACATCGCCCAGCACGTGAAGACGAAGGACGTGGCCTGGCACGCGGGCAACTGGTACGTCAACGCCAAGTCGATCGGCCTGGAGCACGAGGGGTTCCTCGCCTCGCCGGACGCCTGGTACACGGAGGCGATGTACCGGACGTCGGCGCGCCTGGTGACGTACCTCGCCAAGAAGTACCGCATCCCGCTGGACCGGCAGCACATCCTCGGCCACGACACCGTGCCCGGCACGACCACCGCGACCATCCCGGGCATGCACACCGACCCGGGCCCGTACTGGGACTGGCAGCACTACTTCACCCTGCTGGGCCGGCCGTTCAAGGCGACGGCGAGCCCGAAGGGCGGCCTGGTGACCATCGCCCCCGACTTCGCGGAGAACCGGCCGGGGTTCACGGGGTGCGTCAAGAAGGGCGAGCCGTGCGCGGTGCACGGCTCCAGCGCCGTACGCCTCTACACGCGGGCCGACGAGAGCGCGCCCCTGGTCCAGGACATCGGTCTGCGGCCGGACGGCAGCCCCTCGACCATCGACGTGAACGACGTCGGCTCCCGCGTCTCCACCGGCCAGCAGTACGCCGTGGCGGACCGCAAGGGTGACTGGACTGCCATCTGGTACCTGGGCCAGAAGGCCTGGTTCAGGAACCCGAAGGCTCAGCCGACGGCCGTCAGTGCCTCCGGGCTGGTCGTGACCCCCAGGAAGGACCTCTCCGAGATCCCGGTGTACGGCCGCGCGTACCCGGAGGCCGGGGCCTATCCCGCGGGCGTACCGGTCCAGTCGGTGTCGCCTCTGCCGTACAAGCTGCTCAAGGGCCAGCGGTACGTGATCGGCGACAAGGTGCCCGGCGAGTACTTCTACGCGCCGACGTTCGACACGACTCCGCACCGGGTCGTGAACGGCAAGGACCAGTACTTCGAGATCCAGTTCGGTCACCGGGTGGCGTACGTGAGGGCCGCGAACGTGGCGGTGCTGCCGGCGGGCGCGTAAGGGAACCAGGAGTGCCGGGGTCCGGGCGTCGGCCCGGACCCCGGCGTAGCCGCGGACACTGCCGCTCAGGACCGCTCAGCCGCTTCAGGCTGCTCATGAGCAGCGTCTGCAACCTACTCGGGCACCTTCAAGCCGTCCGGCAACGCCTACCTGGCGCTCTAGGGGTGGACGTCGAACCCGCTCGTGGAGTACCACGTCGTCGACAACTGGGGCACCTACCGGCCCACGGGAACGTACAAGGGCACCGTCACCAGCGACGGCGGTACGTACGACATCTACAAGACGACGCGGTACAACGCCCCGTCCGTCGAGGGCACCCGGACCTTCGATCAGTACGGGAGTGTCCGGCAGTCGAAGCGAACGGGCGGCACCATCACCACTGGCAACCACGTCGACGCCTGGGCCCGCGCCGGAATGCCCCTCGGCACCTTCAAGTACTACATGATCCTCGCGACCGAGGGAGACCAGAGCAGCGGCAGCTCCAACATCACCGTGGGCGGCACCGTCTAGGGCGGTGGCACAGCATCCCTGCCCCATGCGGTCGCCTGGGGCAGGAACCGGTTCTCGGCCGCGTGGGCCGCCATGCGGGCGTCGCGCGCCTGGGCCTCGGGGCCGTCCGGCAGGTGGAAGTCCTCGCCCGCCCGAGCGGAACCGGCCTGCATGCCAGTGGCGGCCGCGAGCCGTCGGCGCACGTACCGGTCGAGCGCGTCGGGTACGTCGGCCGGCGCCGCGCCCACGAGGGCGTCACCGAGCACGGCCGCGTCCAGAATCGCCTGCGCCGCCCCCTGGGCCTGGAACGGAACCATCGCGTGGGCGCTGTCGCCCAGCAGGGTCGCCCGTCCGATGTTCCACCGGGCGAGCGGGGCACGCGTGTAGAGGCCGAAGCGCAACACCCGGCCCGCGCGTTCAAGGACACTGAGCACCCGGGAGTCCCACCCGTCGAACGCGCGCCGCTGTTCTCCCGGCTCCGCCCGGGCCGTCCACGACTCCCGCGCCGCCTCCGCCTGGACCACGGCCACGACGTTGAGCAGTTCCCCGCGACGCACCCAGTAGTGGACGAAGTGCCGGCCCGGTCCGAGCCAGACAGCGAGCTCCGGCAGATCCAGATCGGCCACCTCGCCGGCCGGAAGTAACGCCCGGTAGGCGGCGGTTCGTGAGAAGACCGCCTCGTCCGGCCCGAAGAGCCACGTGCGGGCCGCGGACCGTATCCCGTCCGCGGCCACGACCAGGTCCGCGCCCAGGCGCTCGCCGGTCGCCGTCGTCACATACGCCGCGCCGTCTTCCTGGTCGATTCCCACGACCTCGGTGTTCAGGCGTACCGACCGGTGCGGCACCGCCGCGGTCAGGGCCTCGTGCAGATCGGCGCGGTGGACCAGCAGATAGGGCGCCCCGAACTCGTCCTCGGCCTCCCGACCCAGCGTGTACCGGCAGATCTCCGACCCGTCGGACCAGGTGCGGAAGGTCACGTGGGACGGACGCGTGGACTGCGCGGCGACCGCGTCGAGCAGGCCCAGTCGCCGCAGTTCGCGTGTGGCGTTGGGCGCGAGCTGGATCCCGGCACCGACCTCGGTGAACCGCGCCGTCTGCTCGACGAGCGTGACCTCGTGCCCGGCACGGAACAGGCTCAGTGTCGCGGCCAGTCCCCCGATGCCCGCCCCCACGACGATCGCCCTCACGGCCACGCCCCCCATTCGACGGACTCGCACCCCCAGGTCCCCTGTCGGCAACCTGACCGAACACGAGGGCGCGGTCAACCCGCGTCGCCGAACACCCGACCGGAGATCGTCAGCCCTCGGCTCCCCACACGTACCGCCGCCCCGCGACCGCCTTGAAGGTGGCTTCCCCTTCTGGCAACAGTTCGCTGCGCAGCGTGAGTTGCCTCGTCCGGGACGCGGTGAGGGCGATGCGGGTGGCCTTGCCGTCGGCCCAGTCGATGTCGACCGTGGCGCCGCCCCGCGCCCGCAGGCCGCGGACCGAACCGTCGGACCAGGCGCCAGGGAGGGCGGGAAGGATCTCGATCACGTCGTACTGGCTCTGCAGGAGCATCTCGACGACTCCGGCGGTGGCACCGAAGTTGCCGTCGATCTGGAACGGCGGGTGGGTGTCCCAGAGGTTCGGCAGGGTCGAGGCCTTGAGTTGTTCTCCGAGCATCTTGTGGGCATGGTCGCCGTCGCGGAGCCGGGCCCAGAAGTTGATCTTCCACGCCTTGGACCAGCCGGTCCCGCCGTCGCCGCGCGCGGTGAGCGAGACCTTCGCGGCCTCGGCCCACCTGCTGCCCGGCTCGATCTGGCGGCCCGGGTGCAGGGCGAACAGGTGGGAGACGTGGCGGTGGTCGTCCTTCGGGTCGTCCAGGTCGGCCTTCCACTCCTGCAGTTGCCCCCAGGAGCCGATACGAAGGCCAGGGTCCAGCTTGTCGAGCGCGGCGGCGAGTTGCTCGCGGAAGGAGGCGGAGTCGCCCAGAATCCGGGCCGCCTCAAGGGTGTTGGTGAACAGGTCGTGCACGATCTGCTGCGACATGGCCGCGCCCGCGGTGAACTCCCCGTGCTCCGGCGAGTAGCTGGGCGTCACGACGAGGGTGCCGTCGCGCGGGTCGGTGCGCAGGTTGTCGAGCCAGAACTCGGCCGCTTCCTTCATCACGGGATAAGCGGTGGAGCGCAGATACGTCGTGGAGCCGCCGAACCGGTAGTGCTCGTACATCTGCTGGGTCACCCACGCGGCCGCCTCGGGGAACCAGAAAGCGGTCGCCCAGTCGTGCACACCGGTGAAGCCGTACGGGTTGGTCTCGTTGTGGACGACCCAGCCGCGCGAGCCGAACATCTCCTTCGCCGTACGGCGACCGGGGGCACGCAAGGTCTGGACGAAGCGGTCGTACGGAGCGGTGGTCTCGGTGAGGTTGGCGGCCTCGGCGGGCCAGTAGTTCATCTGGATGTTGATGTTGGTGTGGTAGTCCGCCGACCAGGGGGGTGTGGTGCTGTGGTTCCAGACGCCCTGGAGGTTGGCGGGCAGCGAGCCCGGGCGGGAGGAGGCGATGAGGAGGTAGCGGCCGTACTGGAAGTACAGGGCCTCCAGGGCACGGTCCGCCGCGGTCGTTCCGCCGGTGTAGGCCGCCAGCAGTTCGTTCGTGGGGACGTCCGGGGCTGCGGCGCGGATGTCGAGCGCGACCCGCTCGAAGAGGGCTCGGTGGTCGCGGACGTGGCGTGCCCGGAGCTTTTGGTACCCGTTGCGGAACGCCTCGTCGACGGCCTTGGTCACGGCTCCGTGCGGGTCGTCGCCCCGGTAGTCCGGGTAGGTGTCGGCGTAGTCGGTGCCCGCCGCGACGACGAACCACACACTGTCGGCGTCCGTGACGGTGAGCGTTCCGTCCGCGTTCGCGGTGCGGGCGCCGCCTTCCTGGTGGACGCGGATCTGCGCCTCGAACTTCAGGCCGTTGTCGGCGAGTTCACCGCGTACGGTGATCCGGTCACCGGCGGCCGTCGTCGTGAAGTCGGTGCGGGGCGAGGTGTAGCGCAGGGTGAGGGTGACGCCTCCGGTGAGGCGGCCGGCGATCACGTCGTCCGGATAGGAGGCGAAGAACTCCCTCGTGTGGCGTGTCTCTCGGTGCGTGTACGTCACGGTCGCCACCGCGTCACGCAGGTCGAGGGCCCGTCGGTAGTCGGCGGGAGTGTCCGTGGGTGCGCCGGGCAGGTCGAGGTGGAGGTCGCCGAACGTCTGGTGGGCGCCGTAGCCGACACGCGGCTGGCCGAGGCGGGCGGTGACGGAGTCGGGGTCGACCTCGGTCTCGGCGTCGATCCGCTCCTGGACGCCCTCGATCGCGCCGGGACGGGGTGCGGTCCAGTTGCCGTGGTTGTAGCCCTGAGCGGAGCCGGGGCCGCCGGTCCACAGGGTCTTCTCGTTGAGCTGCAGCCGCTCGGAGGCGAGGGTGCCGAACACCGTGGCGCCGTGCGCACCGCCTCCTATGGGCAGGGCCTCGCGCTCCCAGTCGGAGGCCGGAGCGGTGTACCACAGCTCCAAAGGACTCTTCCGCTCGGCGGATACATAGGATGAATCAGCGGCTTCTGCGGACTGCACGAGGGCTCCCCCACTCACCGTCAGGGCACCAGCACCGCCGAGCGCGCTCTTGAGGGTCGCTCTCCGGGACATCTCAGGTGACATGCCCCGGACCGTAATGGTCGGATGACTGAGGAACAAGAGTCATGACAAGAACGCCGGACGGCCGACGTCGTCACGTCCGCCGATCGTCCGGACGTCAGCCCTGCTGGAACAGCTCCGCGGGCAACGGCTTCAGGAGCGCGTAGAGGTCGTCCGTGATGGGGCGGTCCCAGGCGGCGATGGTCACCAGGACGTTGTCACTGCGGTCGAACTGGACGCAGGAGATGCGGCTCTCGGAGAGCTTGAGGCGGCGGACGATCAGGAGGTTGTCCCCCTGCATCACCGGCATGTCCTCGGAGCCGACGACGGTGACCTCCTCCTCGTTCTCCAGCGCCAGCAGCAGCTGCGCCACCTCGAAGGGGACCTCGTCCTCGGCGGTGTCCCGCGCCGGTGAGCCCTCCGGGAGGTTGCCGATGATCATGGCGGGCCCCCGGCCGCCGAACAGGTCGTAGCGCAGGAAAACACCCTGGCAGCTGCCGTCGGGGGCGGGCAGCAGGCCCGCGCCGAGGTTGCCCGGCCAGTCACCCGGGTCCATGGCCAGTACGTCGAAGTCGGGCCCGGCGGGGGTGGCGCTGCGGCGGCGGAGGAAGGACATGCCGCAATGGTACGTGCCCGGCGGCGAAACCGGCTCGGGGCCCGGGCCCGGAATCCGGAATCGCGGCTCGCCCGCCGCGAGCGTCTCACCTCGGCATCTGCCGACCGTGGCGGGCCCGCCCCGGGACGTGCGGTGGGGCGGGCTCACCGTCACCGGCCGGTCGGCCGGTCGTGGGTCAGGCGTGGGTCTGGCACGGGATCCCGAAGGCGGGATCTCAGGGGTTGGGGTCGAGTGCGACGGCCACCTCGGACACGGGGATCGGGAACGTGTCGATGTAGGTCGTCTCCCCGGTGAACAGGTTGACAGTGTTGAACGTCGCGGTGCTGCCGTCCGGTGAGAGCAGGGTGGCGAAGCCCGTCACCGAGATCGTCTTGCCGGCGGACAGGTCGCTGAAGATGTCGAAGCCCGAGTTGGGTCCCGCGTCCGCGCCCAGCGAACCGTTCGCGACCAGGAGGCCGTTGGCGGGCGGCGACTGGATCAGGAGCTGGTCCGTGTTCGTGTTGATGTCGTAAAGCGTGGTGTTGGTGGTGGGGTTCAGGTCGTTGTTCGTGTAGGCGACGGCACTGACGCCGTGTGTCGTCGCGCCGTCCGTGGTCAGTGGGGTGTTCGTGGCCGTCTGGCTGTTGGCGAGGTTGTGCGCCAGGTTCTGACCGGTGTCGCTGACGATGCGCAGACGGTCGGCCGCCGGGTTGAAGTCGACACCGAAGTTCGTGCCCTGCAGCGGAACGCTGAGCTGGGAGACCTTGGTGACCACCACGGTCGGAGTCGTCGGCGGGTACGTGATCGTGTAGACACCGCCCTTGTCGCCGACGCCGTACAGCAGGCCGTTCTGTACGCGGAAGTCGATTCCGATCAGGCTGGTGTCGCCGACGAGCCCGGTGACGGCCTTGACCCACTGGAGCGTGCCGGGCTGGTCGGTCAGGAACCCGGCCATCGTCTTGCCGTTGGGCAAGAGCGTGAACGCCTGGAGGCTGGGGATCGTCGCGGCGTTGCTGACGCCCGGGGTTCCTCCCACCACGAGCGCGGCGACGGCGGACACGGTCGCGATCGCCGCGGCCATTCTCTTTCTGAGCCCTGCGTTCATCGGTCATTCCTCCCGTTGAGCGTGTGGGGCGGGTAGGAGCGCGTGCGGCATGCTCCACCGCGCCGAACCCTTGGCTCGGCAGCCACAAGCTATGAGGGGGGACTGGACATCCACTGGACGCCGACTGAGCGCGTACGGGCGCGGCCCGTAAGGGGCGCGGGGAACCGCGCGACCAGCCACAACGAACCCGCGGTCGGCCACCGGACATGAAGGGGCAGACGCAGCCCACCCGGCCAGTCGGCCACAGGGTGCTCCTCAAGGGAGCGGCACAGGCCAGCGGGGCAGGGCTCGGACAGGGCATCGGAATGTGCACGCCCAGGCGGCGAGGTCGTCGGAGACTCGGCCGCGGGCGTCGTACCGGACGGCCGGGGCGAGGTCAGCCCCGCCCCGGGCGCGGTGTGCCTCAGGTCAGGTCGAACTCCCCCTCACGCGCGTCCGACATGAAGGCGCCCCACTCCGCGGGCGTGAAGATCAGGGAGGGGCTCTCGGGCCGTCCGCTGTTGCGCATCGCGATGAAGCCCTCGATGAAGGCGATCTGGACGTCGCCCCGCCCTCGGCTGCTGGACCGCCAGTCGGCGTTGCTGAGGTCCAGGTCCGGCTTGTGCCAGCCCGTGAGCGAGTGCTGCTGGATTGTGGTGGTCTCGGCCACGTCCGTGCTCCTCCCGGTTCGTCGTCCGCCCGCCAGACTAGCGATCGGTCCCCGTCGCCAACAGGCCACGTGAGGGGGAGGTTCCTCAGGCCGGCGGTTCGGCGCCCACCAGCCACATCGAGAAGAACTGCGATCCCCCGCCGTAGGCGTGCCCGAGCACCCGACGGGCCCTGTCCACCTGGTGTTCTCCCGCCTGTCCCCGTACCTGGAGCGCCGCCTCGGCGAACCGGATCATCCCGGAGGCGCCAATGGGGTTGGTGGACAGCACGCCGCCCGACATGTTGACCGGGAGATCGCCGTCGAGCTCGGTCACCCCCGACTCGGTGAGCTTCCAGCCCTCGCCCTCGTCAGCGAAGCCCAGGTTCTCCAGCCACATGGGCTCGTACCAGGAGAACGGCACGTACATCTCGACCGCGTCGATCTCGCGGCGCGGGTCGGCGATGCCCGCCTGCCGGTACACGTCGGCCGCGCAGTCCTTGCCGGCCTGCGGCGACACACAGTCCTTGCCGGCGAAGAGGGTGGGTTCGCTGCGCATGGCCCCACCGAGCATCCAGGCCGGCGGTTTCGGCGAACGGGCCGCGCCCGCACGGTCGGTGAGCACCATCGCGCAGGCACCGTCGGAGGAGGGGCAGGTCTCGGAGTAGCGGATCGGGTCCCAGAGCATGGGCGAGGCCTGGACCTTCTCCAGAGTGATGTCGTGCTCGTGGAGGTGCGCGTAGGGGTTCTTGAGGGCGTTGCGCCGGTCCTTGTACGCGACGAGCGAGCCGACCGTGTCGGGCGCGCCGGTGCGTCGCATGTACGCGCGCACGTGCGGGGCGAAGAAGCCGCCCGCACCCGCCAGCAGGGGCTGCTGGAACGGGATCGGCAGGGAGAGTCCCCACATCGCGTTCGACTCGGACTGCTTCTCGAAGGCGAGGGTCAGGACGGTGCCGTGGACGCGGGCGGCGACGAGGTTCGCGGCGACGAGCGCGGTCGACCCGCCGACCGAACCGGCCGTGTGCACCCGCAGCATGGGCTTGCCCACTGCCCCGAGCGCGTCGGCGAGGTACAGCTCGGGCATCATCACGCCCTCGAAGAAGTCGGGCGCCTTGCCGATGACGACGGCGTCGATGTCGGCCCACGTCAACTCGGCGTCGTCGAGGGCGCGTCGGGCCGCCTCGCGGACCAGTCCCGCGATCGACACGTCCCGGCGGGCCGCCACGTGCTTGGTCTGGCCGATCCCGACGACGGCCACGGGCTCCTTGCTCATGGCGCTCACTCCCCTTCCAGGACGGCGACCAGGTTCTGTTGCAGACAGGGGCCCGAGGTCGCGTGGGCGAGCGCCCGGTCGGATTCGCCCCGGTGGATGCGGGCGGCGGCCTCGCCGATGCGGATGAGCCCGGCGGCCATGATCGGATTGGCCGCGAGGGCGCCGCCGGACGGGTTGACGCGCACGGTGTCATCGAGGCCCAGGGCCTTGCGCAGGACGACCTCCTGCGAGGTGAAGGGCGCGTGCAACTCGGCTGAGTCGACGGGCCGTTCGAAGGCTCCGGCCCGTTCGGCGGCCAGGCGGGCGGACGGCGAGTCGGTCAGGTCGCGTACGCCGAGCCCGTGTGCCTCGATGCGGTGGTCGATGCCGCGGATCCAGGCGGGCCGCGTGCACAGCTCCCGGGCCCGCTCTCCCGCCGCGAGGATCACGGCGGCGGCTCCGTCACCGATGGGCGGGCAGTCACCGGTGCGCAGGGGCCGTACGAGATGGTCCCCCTGCGGCACCGAACCCCGCAGCTGGGCACGGGAGTTGGCGGAGGCGTCCGCGCGGCTGCGGGCGGCGACGGCGGCGAGCGCCGGCTCGTCCGTGTCCCCCGCGTCGATGAGCGCCTGCGCCTGCAGCGCGGCCAGGGCGACGGAGTCCGGCCACAGGGGTGCCACGTAGTACGGGTCGAGCTGCCTGGTCAGGACGTCGCGCACGGGCCCGGGCGAGGACTTGCCGTACGAGTAGACGAGCGCGGTGTCGGCGTCACCAGTGAGCAGCTTGGTCCATGCCTCGTACAGCGCCCACGCTCCGTCCATCTCGACGTGCGACTCCGAGATCGGCGGCCAGGCACCGACGCCGTCGAGGGCGAGGGTGAAGGAGAAGGCGCGGCCGGCGAGGTAATCGCTGGATCCGGAGCAGGTGAAGCCGATGTCGGCGGCCTTGAGGCCGGTCTGTTCGAGGACGTCGTGCAGGACCGGCATGAGCATCTCCACCTCGGACTGTTCCTCGGTGGTGCGCAGGGTGTCCGACTGTGCGAAGGCGACGACGGCGATCTCGCGGGTCACAGCAGCTCCTTGTACGTCTCGTAGTCGGCGTCCGGTTCCCCGGTCGGCCGGTAGTGGTCCGGGTACCGGCCGCCCTCGGTCCACACCGGTTCGACCCTGAGGCCCATGCGCACCTGGTCGTACGGGACGCCTCCGATGCGACCGTGCAGCGCGAGGTCGGCTCCGTCGAGGGCGATGTGGGCGTAGACGTACGGGACTTCGATGTCGAGGTTCTTCGCCTTGATGTTGACGATGCAGAAGGTGGTGACGGTGCCCGCGGGACCGACCTCGACCTGCTCGGACGTCGCGACGCCACAGGTCGGGCAGGCGCCCCTGGGCGGCACGTACACCTTGCGGCAGGAGGGGCAGCGTTCGCCGACGGTCCGCCGGCCGGAGAGCGCGGCGATGTAGGCGGACTGGGCGCGGCCCGGTGAGTAGGTGTAGTCGAGGCGGGCGTGGGCGACGATACCGGTGACCGCGTCCTCGAACTCGCCGGTGTGTCCCGCCGGTTCGGCCACTTCGGCCGCTTTGCCGTCGGCCGGCTCGAAGCAGGCGATGTCCGTGATGGCGCCGGAGCGTTCGGCGGCCCAGCGGACGCGGACGCGCATCCCGGTGTGCACGGCGTCGGGTCCCGGGGCGTCGAGGGCGTGCAGGAGGGCAGTGTCGGAGCCGTCGAGCTTCACCAGGACCCAGGCGAAGGGCGTGTCGAGGGGCTGGCCGCGGCGTGGGGCGTGGTTCCAGGCCCAGGTGGTGACGGTGCCGGTGGGGGCGACCTCGACAAGGTCGCGGATCTCCTCTGCGGTGACCGGGTCGTACTCGACGGGTGGGACGAGGACGCGACCGTCGCCGGTCCTCACACCGAGGACGACGCACTCGCGCAGTCCAGTGAGGAAGGCGCTCTGCACGGGTCCGAGGGAGCGGGTGAAGGGGAACTCGACGACGAGGGGGGCTTTGAGGACTTCGGGCACGGCATCTCCTCACGAAACAGGGGCCCGCGCCCTCAAGGGGCGCGAGGCTGTGACATCTGCGGCTCCGCCGCGATGGGGGTCCCCCCGCTCGAGCGAAGCCGAGAGTGGGGAAGCGACCAGCCACAACGAACCCGCGGACTGTGAACCGGCCTCAGGCGGAGCGCCTACGCGCGCTTGTAGACGGGTGGTCGCTTCTCCGTGAAGGCGCGGGAGCCCTCCTTGGCGTCGGCCGTGTCGAAGATCGGCCAGCCGCGCTTCAGTTCCGCGGCGAGTCCGTCGGTCTCGGTCAACTCGGCGGTCTCGTACACGGAGGCCTTGACCGCCTCGACGGCGAGCGGGCCGCAGGCGTTGATCTGCTCGGCGATCTCCAGGGCCCTGGCGAGCGCCGTCCCGTCGGGGACGACGTGCCCGACGAGCCCGATACCGGCGGCCTCCCGGGCGCTGTACGGGCGGCCGGTGAGCAGCATCTCCAGGGCGTGGGTGCGCGGGATCTGGCGCTGGAGGCGGACCGTTGAGCCGCCGATGGGGAACAGACCGCGCTTGACCTCGAAGAGGCCGAAGGTGGCGGACTCGCCCGCGACCCGGATGTCGGTGCCCTGGAGCATCTCCGTACCGCCGGCGACGCAGTGTCCCTCGACGGCGGCGATCACCGGCTTGCGGGGCCGGTGGTGGCGCAGCATCGCCTTCCAGTGGAGGTCGGGGTCCGCCTTGAGCCGGTCGCGGTACTGCTGTCCCTCCATGCCCTTCCCGGCGAGGGCCTTGAGGTCCATGCCCGCGCAGAACGTGCCGCCCGCGCCGGTGAACACGATCGAGCGGATCGAGTCGTCCGCGTCGGCCTCGATCCAGCCGTCGTACAGCCCGACGAGCATGGGCAACGAGAGCGCGTTCTTCGCTTCCGGCCTGTTGAGCGTGAGCACCAGTGTCGCGCCTTCGCGCCGCACGGTGAGGTGTTCCGTCCCACCCATCGCCGACCTCCCTGTGTCAGAACGAGAACAGGTTGCAGGAGGGGCCGAGCCACTTCAAGAGTTTTCTGACAGTCAGTCAGATTTCTTGTGCGCGGACCCTTCACAGTTGTGGCGGGCTTTGCTCTGATGACCGGCGAGTCAGTACGGCAGCCGTGGACGTTCGGGGTGAGGAGGAGCGGTGGAGTACAACCTTGCCGACCTGTTCGAGTCGGTCGTCGACGTGGTCCCCGACCGCGAGGCCCTCGTGTACATCGACCACCCCGGTACGGGTGCGGAGCGCCGCCTCACCTACGGGGAACTGGACGCGGCGGCGAACCGCGTCGGCCACCATCTGATCGACAGCGGGATACGTCCCGGTGAGCACGTCGGGCTCCACCTCTACAACGGCATCGAGTACCTTCAGGCCGCCCTGGGCTGTCTGAAGGCGCGTGTCGTGCCGGTCAACGTCAACTACCGGTACGTGGAGGAGGAACTGGTCTACCTCTACCGGGACGCGGACCTGGTGGGACTCGTCTTCGACGCGGAGTTCACGGATCGGGTGGCGGCGGCGCTGCCGCAGGCTCCGGCGTTGCGGCACCTCGTCCGGGTCGGGACGCCCGACCGGGACGCACCGGCCCTGGACGCGGTGGATTTCGCCCACGCCGAGGCCTCCGGCTCCCCGGAGCGGGGGTTCCCCGCGCGCTCGGCGGACGACCAGTTCATCATCTACACCGGTGGGACGACCGGCATGCCCAAGGGGGTGATGTGGCGTCAGGAGGATCTGTTCTTCTCGGGGTTGGGTGGCGGTGCGCCGACGGGTGAGCCGGTGAAGAAGCCGGAGGAGCTCGCCGAGCGGGTGGCGGCCGGCGGGGACGGGATCACCTTCTTTCCCACTCCCCCGCTCATGCACGGCACGTCGACGCTCACGGCGTTCATCGGGTTCAACTTCGGCCAGCGGGTCGTCCTGCACCGGAAGTTCGTCCCGGAGGAGGTCCTGCGGACGATCGAGAAGGAGAAGGTCACCAGCATGTCGCTGGTGGGCGACGCGATGCTCCGGCCACTGATCGACGCGCTGAGCGGGCCGATGAAGGGCACGGACTGCTCCTCGATGTTCAGCGTGTCGTCGTCCGGCGCGATCATGTCGGACACGGTACGGGAGCAGTTCCAGGCGCTCGTGCCGAACGTGATGCTGCTGAACAACTTCGGCTCCTCGGAGTCCGGCTTCAACGGCACGGCGACGGCGGACTCGGGCCCGGAACGCGGCTTCAGGGTCCGCGTCAACTCCCGTACGCAGGTGGTGGATCCGGCCACGTACGAGCCGGTCCCCGCGGGCGTACCGGGCCGCGTCGCCCAACGCGGACACGTACCGCTGGGCTACTACAACGACCCGAGGAAAACGGCCGAGACCTTCTTCGAGAAGGACGGCGAGCGCTGGGTCCTCCTCGGCGACATGGCGACCGTCGACGAGGAGGGAGTCGTCACCGTCCTCGGCCGTGGCTCGCAGTGCATCAACACCGGCGGCGAGAAGGTGTACCCGGAGGAGGTCGAACAGGCCCTCAAGGCCCATCCCGACGTGTACGACGCGCTGGTCGCCGGGGTGCCGGACGCGACGTGGGGCAACCATGTCGCGGCCGTGGTCCAACTGCGCGCGGGCGCACCTCTGTTGTCGCTGGAGGACATCCAGTCCCACTGCCGGGCCCGTCTCGCCGGCTACAAGATCCCCCGCCAGCTGGTCGTCACGGACACCATCCAGCGCTCGCCGAGTGGCAAGGCGGACTATCGGTGGGCGCGGTCGGTGGCGGTGGCGGCGGATCGCTGAACGTCCCGCGTCGGCGAGCGCGCAACTTCCGTGAGCCGACTACGCTTTGTAGTCGTTGATCTTCGGTCGAAGGTGCCGCAATGTCGCGTCAGCTGCAAGCAGCGCTGTTCCATTGATCTGCCCATTGCCGGCCAGCACGTCAGTGCTGGCCTTGCGCGTCCGGCGGTACGTCCGCACCGCACGGTCGTGTCCGTGCAGGACGTTCGTGGAGCAGGTGCAGGGGCCGGGCCGGAGCCCGGCTCGCCACGCTGTCGGGCGACAACCTTCACCGATCCCGCCTCTGCGTGGCACGATCATCGAGACCGGCACCGGCTCCTGCCGGCTCGCCGGCATCAGGCCCGCGCCGAAGAACCCGCCGAGGCCGGCTGGCGTCCCACCCCTCACGTTGAACGAACGGGACCCGTGGATGGTGTTCCGCCGAGTGGCGCAGGGGACCCTGACGCAACGGGCGCGGACGACTACGGGTAATCACATTCCGGCGAGCGCGGTCGAAGTCCCCACTCCGCGCAGCAGGGTGTCCACGACGCGGGTGGCGAGGGCGTCGGGGTCCGCGCCGGCCAGTCCTTCCTTGGCTGCTTCGTGGATGAGGGCGTAGTAGACGCGCCGGGTCCAGTCGAGGTCGATGTCGGGGCGGAGCACGCCCCCATCCTGGGCGCGGCGGAAGAGCCGGATACAGACGGCGCGGACGTCGGCGTGGATGCGGGCCGCCTCGGGGTGGTCGTCCTCGGCCGCGCGGTTCATGGCGAACGACCAGTCCGTCTTCACCCGCAGGACGTTTGCGGTGATCTGGTAGAGGGCGACGAGCGGCGGCGCGGCGTCCGGGCGAGCGGCGTCGACGGCGTCGGCGAACTGGCGGGCGGCCCAGCCGGTGAGTTCCTCCAGTAGCGCCTCACGGGTGGCGAACCGACGGTGGACGGTGGTCCGGGCCACGCCGGCGGCCCGGGCGAACTCCTCCATCGTCGCCGCCGGGTTGGCGGCCAGGACGCGCTCCGCCGCTTCCAGGATGGTCCGCACGGTCCGCTCGGTGTCGGCCCGGCGGGGCCGTTTCGTCTGCTGCTTCTGCACCGTCACATCAACACGCTACATCACTAGCCCCTCATAGCCGATACTTGCAACACCAATGTTGCATCTATTACCTTGGCAGCGTCTGAGGGGTAGCAACTCCGTATCTCGTCCCCGTGGGCAACGACATCAGGGAGGCAGTCATGCAGCAGCGGATTCTCGGCCGTACCGGTATCTCCGTCAGCAAGTTCGCCCTGGGCACCCTGCATCTGGGCGCCTGGGGCAACAGCGACCACGACGAGGCGATACGCCTGATCCACACAGCGCTGGACGGTGGCATCAACCTCATCGACACCGCCGACCAGTACTCCGGCGGCGAGGCGGAAGAGATCATCGGCAAGGCCCTGCGGGGCCGCCGCGACGACGTCGTGCTCGCAACCAAGGGCCACTTCCCGGTCCGGATGGGGGACCACGCCCCGAACCGGCGCGGCAATTCCCGGCGTTGGCTGACCCGGGCCGTCGAGGACAGCCTCCGGCGCCTGGACACCGACCGCATCGACCTCTACCAGGTGCACCGCCCTGACCCGGCCACCGACATCGACGAGACATTGTCGGTGCTGTCCGACCTGGTGCGCGCGGGAAAGATCATGGCCATCGGGACGTCGGACTTCCCAGCAGAGCAGATGGTCGAGGCCCAGTGGGTGGCCGACCGGCGCAACCACATCCCCTTCCGCACCGAGCAGCCGCCGTACTCACTGTTCGTACGCGGCATCGAGGCAGACGTACTACCCACCGCGCGCAAGTACGGTCTGGGCGTGCTGACCTGGAGTCCGCTCAACAGCGGCTGGCTGACCGGGCGCATTCGCCGCGGCGAGAAGATCGAACTCGACGCCTTCCGTCGGGTGGTGTCTCACAAATTCGACCTCGAACTACCCGGCAATCGGCGCAAGCTCGACGCCGTCGAGGAGCTGCTCGCCCTGGCACAGGACGCGGGTACCCCACTGACGCATCTGGCGCTGGCGTTCGCGGCGAACCATCCGGCCGTCACCTCGGTGATCCTCGGACCCCGCACGATTGACCAGCTGACCGATCAGTTCGCCGCTGCCGAGGTCCACCTCGACGGAGAGATCCTCGACCGCATCGACAAGATCGTCCCGCCTGGTGTCACCCTCAATCCCTCGGACATCGACTACCGCAGGCCCGCCCTGGCCGCCGAAGAACGGCGGCGCACGCTCTCCTCCTGAACGCGTTTCACCCACGGACGTCGGCGCCGGCACGGCCACGACGAGGCCGGCCAGGTCCGTCACGGTGGTGAACTTACGCTGTCCGACGGCCCATTCGGCCCATTCATGTGTTCCATGACGACGATGACGCCACCGGCCATGACACCACCGTGCCGGGTCTTCTGCTTCAGCCCGGCCCAACCGAGGCCGACTCGCCGAACGCGGACTGAGCCTCGACGGGCAGTGAGCCAGAACCTGGTTCACGGGGTCACGGAGGGGCTGTCTTTTGACGATCAGCACGTCGCCCGGCACCCGGTCCACGACGTCACGCAGCGCGCGCTCGCCGACCTCGGTGGAAATGGGGTTGTTGGGGCTGCGGACGAAGACGAGCCGGGTCCGCCTCGAAGGAACGCCGGCCGAAGACGGCCTCGTCGCCGGGGCCGACGACCGCGTGCAGCAGTTGCCCGCAGACCTCGGAGGAGCCCGCGCCGACGGCGATCCTCTCCGGGGCGGGTCGTGGTGTGCGGCGAGGGCCTGGACGAGCGAGGCGGCGCCCATGTCGGGGTACCGCGAGACGCCGCCGGCAAGTTCCGCGAGCCGTTCGGCGACGCCGGGCAGGAGCCCGTACGGCGACTCGTTGCCGGCCAGGACGGCCGCTCCGGCCAGTTTGGGGCCCAGGACGTAGGTGGAGAGCTGCGCCAGGGACGTACGCACACGCACCATGCTCGACTCGCTTCTTGAGCGGTGGGGCCCGAGGCCGCGCCTCGGGCACGGACGGCACGGGCCCGCCGGTCCGTGGCGACCGGTCAGCCTCGTGCGAAGAACTCCGCGACGCGCCCCACGAACCACTCGGGGTCGTCGAGCCACGGATAGTGGCCCGCACCGCGCTGGACAGCGAACTCGGCGCGAGGAAACAGGTCGGCGACACGACGGGCGAGTGCGGGGCGGGGGCCGCCGTCGAGTTCGGCGGCATACACGAGCACCGGCGCGCCGAGCCCGCCGAGAGCGGCCCGGGTCGCCGGTGGATCATAGGCGCCCTCGGAGCCGTACAGCTCGGAGGCCTCCTCGTTGACCTGGTGCTCGTCGGCAGCCATGTGGGCTCTGGCGGCGGCGTCCCACCGTCCGTAGAAGAAGGGCGCGTACGCCATCATGTCGTCATCCTGGGGGCCCTGTCCGGTCCAGGCCGCCTCGAACGCCGGGTAGGCGTCGGCGAACCACGGCTCGTCCTCGCGCAGCCTGGCCGCCTCCAGCCGGTCCTCGACGGTCGCCGGCATCCCGAGCGCCCAGGGTGTCGCCGTGATCAGGGCGAGTCGCGCCACCCGCTCCGGATAGCTGGCCGCGTACCTCATGGCGAGACTCCCGCCCGCCGAGTGCGCGAGCACGTCCATCCGTTCCAGGCCGAGCCGCACGCGCAGCGCCTCCACGTCGTCGACGAGCCGGTCGCACCGGTACGTCGTGGGGTCCCGGGGCACCGCCGACTGCCCGGTGCCGCGCAGATCGAGCAGTACGAGCTGCCGATGGCCGTCCAGGCCTCCCAGATCACCGAGGTACTCGGAAGCCCGCATCGGCCCACCCGGGAGGACGACGAGCGGCTCTCCGTGGCCCGTCAGGTGATAGGCGAGTTGGGTCCCGTCGGGCGCGGTGAAGGTCGGCATACCGAGGATCCTGACGGCCTCGGGGCGATCATCGCAACGGGGTTCTCCGGCCGGCCCGGGGCCTGCCGTCGCGTCCGCACCCGTGGTGCGGGGTGACGCGGGAAAAAGTACGGGCCCGTGTCTTGCCCGGGGCCCGGTGGCTGGGTTACTGATCATGTGCGGAACGACCGAATGATCGGTCGAGTGGTTGTGGCGTGGGGGTCGGCGAGGCGAGGGAGAGTGCCCATGGTGGATGCGGCGGGACTGCTGGACGCGGGGGAACGGCTGGACGGGCCGGAGCTGCGAGCCTTGCAGCTGGAGCGGCTGCGGGCGTCGCTCCGGCACGCCTACACGAACGTGGGCTTCTACCGGGAGGCGTTCGACAAGGCCGGGGTGCGCCCCGACGACTGCCGTACGCTCGCCGATCTGGTCCGCTTCCCCTTCACCACGAAGGCGGATCTGCGGGATCACTACCCGTACGGGATGTTCGCCGTGCCGCGGGAGCGGATCCGGCGTGTCCACGCGTCGAGCGGGACGACCGGGAAGCCCACCGTCGTCGGGTACACCGAGAACGATCTGTCCATGTGGTCCGACATGGTGGCCCGTTCGATCCGGGCGGCCGGGGGGCGGCCCGGTGACACGGTGCATGTGGCGTACGGGTACGGGCTGTTCACCGGCGGCCTCGGCGCGCACTACGGCGCCGAGCGGCTCGGGTGCACCGTCGTTCCGGCGTCCGGTGGCATGACGGCACGTCAGGTACAGCTGATCCAGGACCTGAAGCCCGGGATCATCATGGTCACGCCCTCCTACATGCTGACCCTGCTGGACGAGTTCGAGCGTCAGGGCATCGACGCGCGCGGCACGTCACTGCGGGTGGGGATCTTCGGGGCCGAGCCGTGGACCGAGGGGATGCGGCGGGAGATCGAGGAGCGGTTCGCGATCGACGCCGTCGACATATACGGGCTGTCGGAGGTGATCGGGCCCGGTGTAGCCCAGGAGTGCGTGGAGACGAAGGACGGGCTGCACGTGTGGGAGGACCACTTCCTCCCCGAGGTCGTCGATCCGATCACGGGTGAGGCGCTGCCCGACGGCGAGCGGGGTGAGCTCGTGTTCACCTCGCTCACCAAGGAGGCCATGCCCGTGGTCCGGTACCGGACCCGGGATCTGACGCGACTGCTGCCGGGCACCGCTCGTACGTTCCGCCGCATCGAGAAGGTCACCGGGCGCAGCGACGACATGGTGATCCTTCGCGGAGTGAACCTGTTCCCCACCCAGATCGAGGAGATCGTGCTCCGTACGCCGGGGGTGGCCCCGCACTTCCAGCTGCGGCTGACCCGTGAGGGGCGTCTCGACGCGCTCACCGTGCGGGCGGAGGCGCGGGCCGGGGCGGGGTCGGAGGTGCGGGAGGAGGCGGCACGGGTCATCTCCGCTGCGGTGAAGGACGGGATCGGGGTGTCGGTGTCGGTCGAGATCGTCGAGCCGGAGTCTTTGGAGCGGTCTGTAGGGAAGATCAAGCGGATCGTGGACCTGCGTCCGCGGTAGCTGGTTCCCTCACCCCCGCCGCCCCTACCCCTCCCATCCCCGGGGCTCCGCCCCGGACCCCGGTCCTCAGACGCCGGAGAGGCTTTTCTGCGGGGGTCTGGGGGGCCAGCCCCCAGGGACAGGATGGGACGGGCAGGGGCGGCGGGGGCGAGAAATCCCTGGCCGACTGGTGGGCTCAGGGCTTGCGGGCCAGGCCGCCGTGCTGGCCGATCGGCACCGGCGCGGGCTCACTCACCTCCGGCCGCCACAGCGGCACCGAGACGACCCCCGGCTCCACCAGTTCCAGACCGTCGAAGAAGGCCGTGATCTGCTCCACGGGCCGCAGGAAGTACGGCACCGCGCCGGTCTCGTTGTAGGCGTCCTGCGCCTGTTCGTAGTCCGGGTCGGTGCCCCGCGAACCCTCGTTGACGGACAGGTAGCTGCCGGATGGCAGGGCGTCCACGAGCCCGCTGACGATCGAGCGTGCCTTGTCGTAGTCACCGACGTGTCCCAGGATGCCGCTGAAGATCAGAGCGGTGGGACGGGAGAGATCCAGCGTCTCGGCGGCGGCCGCCAGGATGCGCTCCGGCTCGTACAGGCTGGCGTCCACGTACGCGGTCGCGCCCTCCGAGGAGGAGTAGAGCAGGGCACGCGCATGGGCGAGGACCAGCGGGTCGTTGTCGACGTAGACGATCCTGGATTCCGGGGCGAGCCGCTGGGCGACCTCGTGGGTGTTGTCCACGGTCGGCAGTCCGGTCCCGACGTCCAGGAACTGCCGGACGCCCGCCTCCTCGACCAGGTAGCGGATACTGCGGCCGAGGAAGGCCCGGCTGCTGCGGGCGATCGTGACGATACCGGGGAAGACGGCGGTGTACGCGTCGCCGGCCTCCTCGTCCACGGGGTAGTTGTCCTTGCCGCCGAGCCAGTAGTTCCAGATCCTCGCCGAGTGCGGGACCGAGGTGTCGATCTTCCGCTTCGCCATTGGTTCGGGCGTGGTCGCGTGGTCGGTCATGGGTTCCGTCTCCTCAGCCGAGGCATGAACTGGCGGGACAACCTGGAGGCCAAGGCCGGGAGCGCGCAGACGAGTTCGCGCATCGAACGCCGGTTGTCACGGGGTGATCCTATGCCCAGGCGGCCACCCGTGCCCGAACACTCGCCCGGCCCAATGGTCGCGAACGCGAGGAGCCGAGACCGCTCACAGGGCTTCTCAGGCCTCCGCGAACCGGTCCCGCAGTTCCCGCTTCAGGATCTTCCCACTGGCGTTGCGCGGCAGTTCGTCCACGAACAGGACCCTCTTGGGCGCCTTGAAGCCGGCGAGCCTCTCGCGGGCGTGGGCCAGCAGGTCGTCCTCCGTCACCTCGCCACGGGGGACGACCACGGCGGTCACGGCCTCGATCCACTTGGCGTCGGGGAGGCCGATCACGGCGACCTCGGCGACCTGCTCGTGCGTGTACAGCGCGTCCTCGACCTGACGTGAGGCGACCAGGACGCCACCGGAGTTGATGACGTCCTTCACCCGGTCGACGATCGTGAAGTACCCCTCGGTGTCCCGCACGGCCAGGTCCCCGGAGTGGAACCATCCGTCGCGGAAGGCGTCGGCCGTCTCGTCCGGCTTCTCCCAGTAGCCGTCGCACAGTTGCGGCGACTGGTAGACGATCTCGCCCTGCTCCCCGTCGGGCACGTCCTGGCCGGACTCGTCGACTACCCGCGCCTCGACGAACAGCACGGGACGCCCGCAGGAGTCCATGCGCCCCTTGTGCTCGTACGGCCCGAGGACCATGGACAGGGGGCCGATCTCGCTCTGTCCGAAGCAGTTGTAGAAGGCCAGCTTGGGCAGCCGCTCCTTCAGCCGCTCCAGGACGGGCACCGGCATGATCGACGCCCCGTAGTAGGCCTTGCGCAGTCCGCTCAGGTCACGGGTGGCGAAGTCGGGGCGGCCCGCCAGGCCGATCCACACGGTGGGCGGGGCGAACACGCTGTCCGCGCGGCCGGTCTCGATCATGTCGAGGAGCGTGTCGCCGTCGGGTGCGTCGAGGATGACGTTCTCGGCGCCCACCGCCAGGTACGGCAGCAGGAAGACGTGCATCTGCGCCGAGTGGTACAGCGGCAGCGCGTGCACGGGCCGGTCGCCCGCCTGGAGGTCGAGCGCGGCGATCGCGCTGAGGTACTCGTGCACGAGCGCCCGGTGCGTCATCATCGCGCCCTTGGGGAGCGCGGTGGTGCCGGAGGTGTACAGCAACTGCGTGAGGTCCTCGGGCCGCGGCTCCTCCCCGTCGTACGGGGAGGTGGTGGCGAGCCGTGCGAGCAGCGAGTCGTCGGTGTCGCGCAGCGCCAGCGTCCTTACGCCGTCCGGGAGATGACCGGTGAGCCCGGGGTCCGTCAGCACGAGGGCGCTGCCGGACTGGTCGAGGATGTACGTCAGGTCGTCGCCGGTCAGGTTGTGGTTGACGGGGACGTGGACCAGTCCGGCGCGGGCGCAGGCCAGGAAGGCGATCAGGTACGCGTCCGAGTTGTGGCCGTAGGCGCCGACACGGTCGCCGGGAGCGAGCCCGGTGTCGCGCAGCGCCCGGGCGGCGCGGGAGACGGCGTCCTCCAGTTCCGCGTACGTCCAGGACCGTTCGCCGTAGTGGACCGCGACGCGGGCGGGGGTCCGCCGGGCGCTGCGCCGCAGCACCCCGTCCACCGTCACGCTGCGACCGGCCGCCACCGTCATGCCCTGCTCCTTCGTCCCGCTGTCCTTGGCGTGATCCTCGTCGCGCCGCGTGAGCGGGGTCAAGCGCGGCGCGCACACCCCCCGAAGCCGGGCGACATGGCCTGAAGTGGATCAACCCTCCCGCGACTCGAACGTACGCACGGGCCGCAGGACTTACTGGTTGTTACGCTCAACCTCCCCTTCCCCCAGAGATGTTGGGAGGCTCGATTTGCGCACCCGCCTGAGACGACTCGCCGTGACGGCCGCCGTCCTGCTGACCGCCGCCGGGTCCCTGCCGGCCGCCGCGGCCGACGCACCGGACCGTCAGGCGCGTCAGGAACGCCAGGAACGCCAGGAACGCCCTTCGAACGGCGCTCTGTCCGCCGTCATCCGCTACACCGAGTACGGCATCCCCCACATCGTCGCGAAGAACCACGCCGGCATCGGCTTCGGCGAGGGCTGGGCGCAGGCCGCCGACGAGGTGTGCACGCTCGCGGACGGTTTCGTCACCCTGCGGGGCGAGCGTTCGCGGTACTTCGGGGCCGACACGGCCGCCGACGGCGCGCTCTCGGCGGCGCGTACGAACCTCACCAGCGATCTGTACTTCCGCGGCGTCCGCGAGACCCGCACGGTGGAGAAGCTGCTCGCGGAGCCCGATCCCGCGGGCCCGACCCGTGAGGCGCGCGCCATGATGCGCGGCTGGGCGGCGGGCTACAACGCCTGGCTGAAGCAGAACAAGATCACCGACCCGTCCTGCAAGGGCGCCTCCTGGGTGCGGCCGGTCACCGAGCTCGACGTGGCCGCCCGGGGCCTCGCCATCGCCGCGATCGCGGGCGAGGGACGCCTCGTGGACGCCATCACGACGGCCCAGCCCCCGACCGGCTCCGGCACCGGCTCCCCGGCCGCGCGCAAGCCCACGGCGAAAGCCGTCGCGAAGGCGGCGGACACCCTGTGGGGCACCGCCGACATGGGCTCGAACGCGGTCGCCTTCCGCGGCGACACGACGGCGAACGGGAGCGGACTGCTGCTCGGCAACCCGCACTACCCGTGGCAGGGCGGGCGCCGCTTCTGGCAGTCGCAGCAGACGATCCCCGGAGAGCTGAACGTCTCCGGCGGCTCACTGCTCGGCATGCCCGCGATATCCATCGGCTTCAACGCCCACGTGGCGTGGAGCCACACCGTCTCCACCGGCATTCCGGCCAACTTCCACCAGCTGACGCTCGATCCGGCCGACCCGACGACGTATCTGGTCGACGGCAGGCCGGAGAGGATGACGAAGCGGACCGTGACCGTGGCGGTCAAGGACGGCGCCCCGGTGACCCGCACCCAGTGGTGGACGCGCTACGGCCCGGTGGTCAACGCGATGGGCCCCCAGGCCCCGCTGCCATGGACCACCACCACGGCGTACGCCCTGTACGACCCCAACGCCGTGAACCTCCGCTTCGCCGACACCTCGCTCGGCTTCAGCAAGGCGCGGAGCACGGACGACGTCCTGAAGTCCCTCGCCGAGCACCAGGGCATCCCCTGGGTGAACACGATCGCCGCCGACCGGGCGGGACACTCCCTCTACACCCAGTCGCAGGTGGTCCCCCGCATAACCGACGAGTTGGCGGAGCGCTGCTCGACGGCGCTCGGGAAGACCACGTATCCGGCGTCCGGTATCGCGATCCTCGACGGCTCGCGCGGCGACTGCGCCCTCGGCAGTGACCGGGACGCCGTACAGCCGGGCATCTTCGGACCGGCGAGGATGCCGACGCTCAAGGACGCGCCGTACGTGGAGAACTCGAACGGCACCCCGTGGATGACCAACGCCGACCGGCCGATCACCGGGTACGAGCGGATCTTCGGCACGGTGGGCACCGACCTCGGCCTGCGTACCCGCGGCGGCATCGAGGACGTGGCGGCGATGGCCGAGCGGGGCGATCTGACCGTACGGGACCTGCAGCGGCAGCAGTTCGCCAACCGGGTGCCCGCGGGCGACCTCGCCGCCGAGGACCTGGCGCGGGCGTGTGCCGCGCTGCCCGGCGGCAGCGCGACCGGCAGTGACGGCAAGGCCGTTGACGTGTCGGAGGCGTGCGGCGTGCTGAAGGCGTGGGATCGCACCATGAACACCGGCAGCCGGGGAGCGCTGCTCTTCGACCGGTTCTGGCGGAAGGTGACCCAGACGGTGGCCCCGGGCCAGCTGTGGAAGGTGCCGTTCTCGGCGGCGGACCCGATCCGGACGCCCCGCACGCTCAACCCCGACGCGCCCGGTCTCGCCGCGGCCCTCGCCGACGCGGTGGCGGAACTGCGGTCCGCGGGCATCGCCCTGGACGCGAAGCTCGGCGAGCACCAGTTCGTCGTCCGTGGCGGCGAGCGCATCCCGGTACCGGGCGGCGCCGGGAGGCTCGGGGTGTGGAACGTGATCGAGCCGACGTGGGACGCGTCGGGCGGCGGCTACACGGAGGTGCCGATGGGCTCCAGCCACATCCAGGCGGTCGGCTGGGACGGCGGTCGCTGCCCGGTGGCGCGCACCCTCCTGACGTACTCCCAGTCGTCGAACCCGAAGTCGCCGCACTACAGCGACCAGACACGGCTGTTCTCCGGTGAGAAGTGGGTGACGTCGCGCTTCTGCGAGAAGGACATCCTGTCCTCGCCGAAGCTCAAGGTGGTCCGGGTGAGCGAACACCGCTGAGTCGTCGGACGCGCGGGAGTGTGGTGCCGCCCCCCGTGGCGGCACCACACTCATCCCCCGCTCCCGGACCTGGCCCCGTACATCAGCCGGCGGAGTACCGCTTCCGCGGGGCCTCGGCGGCCGGCGCGCTCCAGGGCGTGCGCCCCCGCCACGGTGACCAGCCACACGCCCACCGCGACGAGCGCCATCGTCGCGCTGCCCAGATGCTCGCCGAGGCCGAGTCCCCAGGCGGCCAGCAGCGGGGCGAAGATCAGCGAGTGGGCGAGGTAGCAGGACAGGGACCGCTTGCCGACCGCGGAGACCGCCGCCACGGCCGTGGCACCGCGCCGGGCCGGCCGACCGGTCCACCAGTGCGCGAAGAGGGCGACGGCGGCGACGTAACCGATGCCGGCGGCATTGCCGGTGACGTCCCGGAGGAGCGTGAGCGCGCCCGTCTCGCTCTGTGCGTCGTCCGGTACGTCGAGGGCCCCGACGTGGGCGAGCGCGGCGGGCAGTGCGCCGAGCCAGCCGACCGCGATGCCGATGACCGCGGTCCGGCGCAGCAGGGTCAGACGGCGCCCGGGGTCTTCCAGGATCCGGCGGCGTGCCGCCCAGAAGCCGAGCAGGAAGATCACGTACCCACCACTGATCAGGGACAGCGGGGCGGCCACGAAAGTGATGTACAGCCCGCTCTCCATCCGTACGCCCGCCGCGGCGAACCAGCTCTCCTCGTCCGCGCCGTACGCCTTGAAGCCGGGTTCCGCGCCGGCGTCACCGAGTGCGCCCAACTCGCCCCGGAGCAGTGCGGTGACGACGGGTTCGGCCGCGAGGAGCACGAGGAGGGCGACACCGATCCAGATCCACCACTTCAGGGCGCGTTCGCCGCGCCGGAGGAAGACCAGGCCGAGGACGAGGCTCAGCACGCCGTAGTAGCCGACGATGTCGCCCGCCATCAGCAGCGTGGAGTGCGCCAGACCGATGACGATCAGCCACAGGCTGCGCCGGCGCAGGATCCCCGCGGCGTCTCGCTCCGAGGTGCCGGCGGCGGTCTGCCGGAGGTAGAGCTGTGTCATGCCGTAGCCGAAGAGGAAGGCGAAGAGCGGGTAGGCCCGCAGGTCCAGCACGGTGATCATGGTGAACTGCACGGCGTGGTCGATCCACGAGCCGTCCACGGGCTGCCATCCGGAGGGCCCGCGCCGGGCCGCCCAGAGGTGGAAGGCGGTGTTGGACAGCACGATGAGCAGCAGCATGATGCCGCGTGCCAGATCGGGTGCGAGTGCCCGTTCCCCGGACCGCACGGCTCCGCGCCGCAGCGGTCCTTCCTTCGTCTGGATCGTCATGGCCTCACGCTAGGAAGCGCGTGACCAGGGACGACATCCGTCGAAGGTCGAGCGAGGGCCGACGAAAGGATGACGTCGGCCCTCGGGTCCGCGACAAAAGCCGCAGTACCCGGTGACCCCCGGTGAACCGCGTGCGGTCGTCCGGCCCGGTCAGACGGTCCTGGCCCGCCCCTCCCAGTACGGCTCGCGCAGCCGTCGTTTGTAGAGCTTGCCGTTGGGGTCGCGGGGCATCGCCTCGATGAAGTCGACGCTCTTGGGGCGCTTGTAGCCCGCGAGTTGGCGTGCGCAGTGGCTCAGGATCTCCTCGGCCAGCGTCGCACCGGGCAGGAAGCCCGGGGCGGGCTCGACGACGGCCTTGACCTCCTCGCCCCAGTCGTCGTGCGGGATGCCGAAGGCGGCCGCGTCGGCGACGGCGGGGTGCGTGAGCAGGGCTGCCTCGATCTCGGCGGGGTAGATATTGACGCCACCGGAGATGATCAGGTCGATCTTGCGGTCACGGAGGAAGAGGTAGCCGTCCTCGTCGAGGTAGCCGAGGTCGCCGACGGTGAAGAAGTCGCCGATGCGGTTCTTCTTCGTCTTGGTCTCGTCCTTGTGGTACGAGAATCCGCCGGTGCTCATCTTCATGTAGACGGTGCCGAGTTCACCGGGCCGCAGCCGGTTGCCGTCGTCGTCGAAGACCGCGAGCTCACTGATGGGCCAGGCCTTGCCGACGGTGCCGGGTTTCTTCAGCCAGTCCTCGGCGGTGGCGAAGGCGCCACCTCCCTCGCTGGCCGCGTAGTACTCCTCGACGCTGTGCCCCCACCACTCGATCATGGCCCGCTTCACATGGTCCGGGCAGGGGGCGGCACCGTGGATGGCGTGCCGCATGGACGACACGTCGTACGAGCGCCTGATGTGGTCCGGGAGGGCCAGCAGGCGGTGGAACTGTGTGGGGACCATATGGGTGTGCGTGCAGTTGTGGGTGTCGATGAGGCGGAGCATCTCCTCGGGCGTCCACTTGTCCATCAGCACCAGCCGGTGCCCGATGTGCAGGGACGCGCCCGCGAACTGCAGGACCGCCGTGTGGTAGAGCGGCGAGCACACCAGGTGCACGTTGTCGTCGTACGGCTGGATGCCGAAGATGGCGAGGAAGCCGCCGAGGTACGACTCCTCGGGGAGCTTGCCGGGCAGCGGGCGCCGGATGCCGCGGGGACGGCCGGTCGTGCCCGACGTGTAGTTCATGACCCAGCCGAGGGTGCGCTCGGAGGGTGCCGACTCGGGCTGTCCGACGAGGAGTTCGCCGTACGGGCTGAAGCCCTCGACGGTGCCGACGGCGTACCGGTGGCTGTCGGGCAGCTTGGCCTCGTCGGCGGCGTGGCGCGCGGCCTCGGCGAACCGCTCGTGTGCGATGAGTACCTTGGCGCCCGAGTCGGAGACGATCCAGGCGATCTCGGGGCCGACGAGGTGATGGTTGACGGGGACGAGGTAGAGGCCGGCCTGGGTGGCGGCCAGGTACGCGGTGAGGAACTCCACGCCGTTCGGGAGCACGACCGCGAAGGCGTCCCCGCGCCGCAGTCCGGCCGCGCGCAGCCCGTGGACGAGGCGGTTGGCGGCCGCGTGGAGGCGCCCGGCGGTCCACTCCTCGCCGTCCGGCGCGATGAGGACGGTGCGGTCCGGGTCCGCTGCGGCCTGGGCCCAGAAACCGTGGGGGGCTTGGCTCACTGTTCGGCGCTCCTTCCGGCGATCCGGTTGACGCGGTCGACGGCCTTCTCGAAGCCGCGGGTGAGGTCGTCGAAGACCTGCTGGACGCTGCGCTCGCTGTTCATCCGGCCGACGATCTGCCCGACCGGGGTGCCGAGGAGCGGTTCCACCTCGTACTTCTGGACGCGGGAGACGGCGTCGGCGCAGAGCAGTGCTTGAAGTGGCATGGGGAGCGCGCCGGGTCCGTTCGGGTCGTCCCAGGCGTCGGTCCATTCGGTGCGGAGCTGGCGTGCGGGCTTCCCGGTGAGCGCGCGGGAGCGGACGGTGTCGCCCGAACCGGCGGCGAACAGCTTCTCGATCAGCCTCGGCGACGGGAGCTCGGCCTCGGTGGTGGTGAGCCATATGGAGCCCAGCCACACACCTTGGGCGCCGAGAGCCAGGGCGGCCGCCACCTGTTGTCCGCTGCCGATGCCGCCCGCGGCCAGCACGGGCAACGGGTCGACGGCGTCCACGACTTCGGGGGTGAGCACCATGGAGGCGATCTCGCCGGTGTGACCGCCGGCCTCGTAGCCCTGGGCGACGACGATGTCGATGCCCGCGTCCGCGTGCTTGCGTGCGTGCCGGGCGCTGCCGGCGAGCGCGGCGACGAGTATGTCCTGCTCGTGGGCGCGGTCGATGACGTCGGCGGGCGGCGAGCCGAGCGCGTTGGCGAGCAGCTTGATCGGGTAGTCGAAGGCGACGTCGAGCTGGGTGCGGGCGACCTGCTCCATCCAGCCGGTGATGCGCCAGCCGGAGGCCTCGCCCTCGGCGAGTTCGGGCACGCCGTACTTGGCGAGGGTGTCCTTGACGAACTGCCGGTGGCCCTCCGGGATCATCGCCTCGACGTCGGCCTCGGTGACGCCCTCGACCTTCTTGGCCGGCATCACGACGTCCAGGCCGTACGGCTTGCCGTCGACGTGGGCCTCGATCCAGTCGAGGTCGCGTTTGAGGTCGTCGGGGGCCGTGTAGCGGACCGCGCCGAGCACCCCGAAGCCGCCGGCCCGGCTGATGGCCGCGGCGACGGCGGGGAACGGCGTGAAGCCGAAGACGGCGTGCTCGACTCCCAGGTTGTTGCTCAGCTCCGTCTGCATGGGCGCAGGATGCCGTAGTCCTCCGGACGAGGGAAGGGGTTTTCTGATGCTCCGTCAGATTGCTTGCTGTGGGGACGCGCCTGAGGGGGGCGATGGGTCGTTCGTCGGCTGCGGGTCCGATGTGGCTGGTCGCGCAGTTCCCCGCGCCCCCAATGGGGCGCGAAGCTTGACACGCCTCATACCTGGCCCAAGGGTTTCGTCTCGTAGGGCCCACCACAGACGTACTTTCGGCGGCGCGGCGACAGGGGCTTCTCGATGACCGGTGACACGAGGGACATGACGGGCGGGCCGAGTCGTCGTCAGGTCGGTAGACGCGTGCTCGCGCTCGGCGGTGCCCTCGCCGTTCTGCCCTTTCCCGCCGGTCCTGCCGCCGCCTCCTCCGCGGGAGGCCGTCGCACGACCCTTCGGCGTGGTTCGCCCGAGCGTGCCGGACTGCTCTCCGCGCATCTGCGCCGGCTCGTCACCGATGCCGAGACGTTCCTCGGCCCCTCCCCCAAGCACCCCTGGTACGCGGGCGCCGTTCTGCTCGCGGGGCGTGGGGGCACGGTCGCGCTTCATCAGCCGATCGGGATGGCGGTGCGCTACTCGGCGTACGACGACAAGACCGACACGGGGGTGGAGTTTCCGGCCGAGCGGCAGATCCCCATGGCCGAGGACACCGTGTTCGACCTGGCCTCGGTGTCGAAGCTGTTCACCTCGCTCCTCGCCGTGCAGCAGATCGAGCGGGGCGCTGTGGCGCTGGAGACGGCCGTCGCCTCGTACCTCCCGGAGTTCGGCGCCGCGGGCAAGCAGGACATCACGATCCGTCAGCTCCTCACCCACACCTCGGGGTTCCGCGCGTGGATCCCGCTGTACAAGGAGCCGACGCACGAGGGGAAGCTCCGGCTGATCTGGAACGAGGCACCGCTCAACCCGCCGGGCACGAAGTACCTCTACTCGGACCTCAACCTGATCTCGCTGCAACTCGTGCTGGAGGAGATCACCGGTCGCACTCTGGACGCCCTGCTCCGTGACGAGATCACCGCTCCGCTCGGGATGCGCCGCACGCGCTACAACCCGCCCGCCTCCTGGAAGCCGGGGATCGCGGCGACGGAGGACGCCCGGCCTCCCTGGTCCGGCCTCGACCGCGGTCTCGTCTGGGGCGAGGTGCACGACGAGAACGCCTTCTCCCTCGGTGGGGTCGCGGGCCACGCGGGTGTCTTCTCCAGCGCGTGGGACCTGGCGGTGCTCGGTCGTACGCTGCTGAACGGTGGCGCGTACGGCCGGACGCGCATTCTGAGACGCGAGTCGGTCGAGCTGATGTTCACCGACTTCAACACGGCGTTCCCCGGCGACGAGCACGGGCTCGGCTTCGAGCTCTACCAGCACTGGTACATGGGCGCGATGGCCACCCCGCACACCGCCGGGCACACCGGCTTCACCGGTACCTCGCTCGTCCTGGACCCGACGACCGACTCCTTCCTCGTCGTCCTCGGTAACTCGGTGCACCCCGTTCGGACCTGGCGTTCCGGCTCGGCGCCCCGCGTCGCCGCCGCCGACGACCTCGCGCGGGCCGTCCCCGTACGGCCCGCCCGCGGCCGCACGTCCTGGTTCTCCGGCATGGCGACCCCCACGACCGCCACCCTCACCCTGCCGCCCCTCGACACGACCGGCGAGGGCGCACGGCTGAGCTGCGCCCTGTGGTGGGACACCGAACCTCAGGCGGACGTATGCCACCTGGAGGCGTCCACGGACGGCGGCGACAGCTGGCAGCCCGTCCCGTTCACGACCGCACGGCCGGGTGAGGCACCGCAGCGGCACCCGGACGGCTCGGTCACCGGCTGGTCGGGCAGGGTCTGGCACCGGGTCACCGCGGACCTGCCCGGAGCCGGGGGGACCGTGCTGCGCTGGCGTTACGGGACCGATCGGCTGTACGTGGGCCGGGGCGTGTACGTCGACGGGCTGCGGGTCGAGACAGGGGGTCGCGTGGTCTTCGACGAAAGGCGCGCGGCGGACGCCGCGCGCATCGACGCGGTGGGCTGGACCGCGTCGGCCACCTGACCGGGGCCGGTCGGCCCACTGGTGGTGAGGCGGCCGGCGCCCTTGTCACCGGGTGGGTTGTCCCAGGTCCTCCAGCACCGCCATCGCCGCGTTGTGGCCGGGCACCCCGCTGACCCCGCCGCCGCGTACCGCGCCGGCGCCGCACAGCAGGACGTTCGGATGCCGGGTCTCCACGCCCCAGCGGCCGGTGCCCTCCTCGGCGTACGGCCAGGAGAGTTCGCGGTGGAAGATGTTGCCGCCCGGCAGCCGCAGGCCGTGTTCCAGGTCGAGCGGGGTCTTGGCCTCGATGCAGGGGCGGCCCTCGGCGTCGGTGGCCAGACAGTCGGTGATCGGTTCGGCGAGGTGCGCGTCGAGCTGCGCGAGGGTCGACTTCAGCAGTTCCTCACGGACGGCGTCGTTGTCGTGCGCGAAGAGCCGGGCGGGTGTGTGCAGGCCGAAGAGGGTAAGCGTCTGGAATCCCTGTTCGACCAGGTCCGGACCGAGGATCGTCGGGTCGGTGAGCGAGTGGCAGTAGATCTCCGAGGGCGGCGCCTCGGGCAGCGTCCCGGCGGCGGCCTGGGAGTACGCGACACCCAGTTGCTCGTAACCCTCGGCGATGTGGAAGGTCCCGGCGAAGGCCTCGCGCGGGTCGACCGAGTTGTCGCGCAGCGCGGGCAGCCGCGTGAGCAGCATGTTCACCTTGAGCTGGGCACCCTCGGCAGGGGTGGGCGGTTCGTCGCCGGTGAGGGCGGCCAGTTCCTCCGGGGAGGCGTTCACCAGCACGTGGCGGGCGCCGACCGCGCTCTCTCCGTCCGCCGTACGGTAGGTGACCTCGGCGGATTGCCCGTCGGTCTCGATCCGCACCACCTCGTGCCCCGTGGCGAGCACGGCGCCCGCGTCCCTCGCGGCTGTGGCCAGCGCGCCGGTCAGGGCGCCCATGCCTCCGACGGGCACGTCCCAGGCACCCGTGCCGCCGCCGATCACGTGGTAGAGGAAGCATCGGTTCTGGGGCAGGGCGGGGTCGTGGGCGTCGGCGAAGGTGCCGATCAGGGCGTCGGTGAGGACGACGCCGCGGACCAGGTCGTCGGTGAAGCGCTCCTCGATCGCCTTGCCGATCGGCTCCTCGAAGAGCGTGTGCCAGGCGTCCTCGTCGTCGACGCGGGCGCGCAGCGCGTCACGGGTGGGCAGCGGCTCCGTGAGGGTGGGGAAGATCCGCTGGGCGACGTGCCCCGTCATGTCGTAGAAGCGCTGCCACGTCTCGTACTCGCGGTCCGAGCCGGTCAGCCGCGCGAACGCCTCCCGGGTGCGGCGCTCGCCACCGCCCACGAGGAGTCCGGTGGGGCGTCCGCCGCGTTCCACGGGCGTGTACGAGGAGATCGTGCGCCCTCGGACCCGGAAGTCCAGGTCGAGGTCGCGGACGATCTTGCGGGGCAGCAGGCTGACCAGGTACGAGTAGCGCGACAGCCGTGCGTCGACCCCAGCGAACGGCCGCGTGGACACGGCGGCGCCACCCGTGGTGCCCAGCCGCTCCAGCACGAGCACCGACCGCCCGGCGCGGGCGAGGTAGGCGGCGGCGACCAGTCCGTTGTGGCCGCCGCCGACGATCACGGCGTCGTAGGACCGGTGTCCCTCAGGTGCGGATCCCTCGCGTACTGGCATGGCTCTTGGTAACACGCGGTGATCCGGATCGGCCAGAGGGGGAGGCAGATGGACCACCTCGCGCCGACGGGAGACCGCTCCCGCCGCCCCTGCCCATCCCCTGGGGCTCCGCCACAGACCTCTCCAGAGGGCGCTGCCCCCTGGACCCCCGCTCCTCAAACGCCGGAAGGGCTGAATGGATGCCCGTCACCCCTGTTGCCGCAGCGCCGCCACCCTCCGGTACAGCTCCACCGCCTCCGTGCCGCGTCCGAGCTGTTCCAGGCAGTGGGCCTCGTCGTTGCGGCTGGCGAGGGCGTCGGGGTGGGCCGGGCCGAGGACGCGCTCGCGGGCGTCGGCCACCCTCCGGTACTCGGTGAGGGCGTCGGGCCAGCGGCCGAGCCAGCCGAGGCCGACGGCGACCTCGCGGCGGCTGACCAGGGTGTCCGGATGGTCGGGGCCGAGGAGGCGCTCGCGGATGGCGCACACGTCGCGGGACTCTGCGAGGGCCTCCTCCCAGCGGCCGAGCCGGCCGAGGTTGACGCCGAGGCCGTGGCGGGCGCGCAGGGTCTCGGCGTGGGCGGGGCCGTGGACGCGGGTGCGGTCGTCGACAAGGGCTCGGTAGAGGGTGAGCGCGTCGGCGCTGCGGCCGAGCCGGCCGAGGCTGATGCCGACTTCGTAGCGGGCCGCGAGGGTGTCCGGATGGTCGGGGCCGAGGGCCTGCGTGCGCGCCTCGGCGACCTCCTGGTACATCCGCAGGGCCTCCGGCCAGCGCCCCAACTGGCCCAGCAGATAAGCGACCTCGCACCGGGTGACGAGAGTGTCGGGGTGGTTCGGTCCGAGCACCCGGGTCCGGGCGCCGGCCACGTCGGACGCCATCTCGTACGACTCCTCCAGGCGCCCGAGCCGGCTCAGGTTGAAGGCGAGGTTGTGGCGGCAGCGCAGCGTGTCGGGGTGGTCGGGGCCCATGACGCGCTCACGCACGGCGAGGACGGACGTGTACGCCTCGTGGGCCTCGAAGTGGCGGCCCAGCTGGCCGAGCACGTAGGCCGTCTCCTGCCGGACCGTGAGCGTGTCGGGGTGGTCGGGGCCGAGCACCCGCTCCCTGGTCCGGGCGACGTGGGTGTACTCGCGCAGGGCGTCGGCGGGGCGGCCGGTGCGGCTGAGGGTGAAGCCGATCTCGTAGCGGCTGGCGAGGGTGTCGGGGTGGTCGGGGCCGAGGACGTGCTCGCGTTCGGCGGCGACCGCGCGGTGCACCTCGCCCGCCTCGGTCCAGCGGCCCAGCCGGCCCAGACTGAGGCCCGCGTTGTGCCGGCCGGCCAGGGCGGTGACGATCTCCGGTGGCGGGGTGGGGCGTTCGCCGCGGGCGGGTTCCTCGACACGGCCCGTGGCGGGACGGACGATCCACTCGCCGGTGAGGCCCGCAGAGGCGTCCGGCGGGGTGGTGCGCAGTCCCCTGCCCGCCGCCTTGTGGCCGGTGGTCATACCGTGGGTCCAGGACGGCAGGCGGGGCTCCCGGGACGGGGGCCGGCCGGGGCGCGGCGGGGCCGACGGCGCGACCAGTTGCGACGGCGCCACGGGCAGGGCGGGGCGCGACAGGACCGTCGGGACGTAGAGGGACGCCGCGCGGCCCTCGTGGAGCCTGCGGCCCAGCTCCCGGGCGTCGTCCGGTCGGTCGTCGGGCTGTTTGGCGAGCAGGTCCAGGATGATCCGCTCCACGTACTCGGGCAGCTCAGCGCGGTGGCTGCGCGGCGGCTCCGGCGGGGTGTCGCGGTGGCCGACGAGTACGGCCCACGCGTCGTCGAGGTCGAACGGCGGCACGCCGGTGGCGATCTCGTACAGCACGCACCCGAAGGAGTACAGGTCGCTGCGCTGGTCAACCTGGTCGCCGCCGATCTGCTCCGGCGACATGTAGTGCGGGGTGCCCATGGCGATGCCGGTGCCGGTGAGGCGGGAGGTGAAGCCGATGTCGTGGCCGAGGCGCGCTATGCCGAAGTCGCAGATCTTCACCGTGCCGTCGGTGAGCCGCATGATGTTCGCGGGTTTCAGGTCGCGGTGCACGATGCCCTGCTGGTGGGTGTAGGCCAGGGCGGCGGCGGCCTGGTCGGCGATCTCGATGACGTCGTCGACGGGCAGGGGGTGCTGTTTGTTGTCCTCCAGGAGCTGGCTGAGGTTGCGGCCCTCCAGTAATTCCATGACGAGGTAGAGCACCCCGTCGGCCTCCCCGAAGTCGTGGACGACGGTCACCCCGCGGTGCTGGAGGGCGGCGGCCACGCGGGCCTCGCGCCGGAACCGCTCCCGCAGGATCCGCGTGAAGGCCTGGTCGTGCTGCGTGTTGAGGGGTTTGAGGCACTTCACGGCGACGTGCCGCCCCAGCGACTCGTCTCTCGCGCGCCAGACCTCGCCCATACCGCCGCGCCCGATCAGATCGAGCAGCCGGTACCGGCCCTGGATCAGCCTGGTGTCCCCCATCGCCTGCGATCGCCCCCGTGTGTCCGGCCCCCGCCCTCCCCTGGCCCGTCCAGTATGGCGAGTTATCGCATGACTTTGTACGGTGCCGGACGCGAGCCGGGACCAAGCCGTCGCATCGCGCGGATGATGTGTTTGGGCGGGAGTTGCCAGCGCAGACGTGCGGGAACGCAGCGCAGCAGGGTGCCTGTGAGGCGTAGGCGCCGGGTCACCACGGCCGGGGGCGGGGCCGGTCTGCCGTACAGCTCGTGGGCGTACGGCGGCAGGGAGGCGTACGCCAGGTTCGCCACGCGCCGCCACAGCAGGGCGCGCGCCGGGACGAGCAACGGGTGCGTGGGAGGCGTGCGCAGGAAGTCGTCCACCTCGCGCGCCTCGGGCCCGGCGGCCAGTTCCGGCAGGACCTTCTCGAAGTAGGCGGCCAACTCGTCCTGAGTGCCGGGGACCTCGCCGAGGTCCAGACCCACCAGCTCGGCGGCGACGCGGTGTTCGGCGACGTAGCGGTCGGCGGCGGCGTCCGTGAAGGGGAACCCGGAGCGCCGCAGTACATGCAGGTAGGAGTCGATCTCGGCGCAGTGCACCCACAGCAGCAGTTCGGGCTCGTCGACCGGATACCTCTCCCCCGTGTCGGGGTCGGTCGCGGACAGCTTGCTGTGGATCTTCCGTATCCGGGCGCCCGCGTGCTCCGCGGCCTCGGCGCTGCCGTAGGTGATCGTGCCGACGAAGTTGGCGGTCCGCAGCAGCCGGCCCCAGGCGTCACGCCGGAAGTCGGAGTTCTGCATGACGCCGCGCACCGTCCGCGGGTGGAGCGCCTGCAGGTACAGCGCGCGGATCCCGGCGATCCACATCATCGGGTCACCGTGCACCTGCCAGGTCACGGAGTCCGGGCCGAAGAATCCCTGGTCACCTGTTCGAACAGCGTCCACGGAGTCAGACTAACGTCGTACGCGCGGCATCCCCAGGCCGATCCACGAGATGATCTCGCGCTGGATCTCGTTGTTGCCGCCGCCGAAGGTGAAGATCACGGCCGAGCGGTAGCCGCGTTCCAGTTCGCCGTGGAGGACGGAGCCCGCGGAGCCCTCCTTCAGGGCGCCGGCCGCGGCGACGATCTCCATGAGCCAGGCGTAGGCGTCGCGGCGCGCCTCGGAGCCGTACACCTTGACGGCGGAGGCGTCCTGAGGGGTGAGCGTGCCTTCCTGGACGGCGTTCACCATCTGCCAGTTGAGCAGCTTCATCGCGTCGAGCCTGCTGTGGGTCTGTGCGAGGCGGCGGCGCACCCAGGGCAGATCGATGACACGGCGGCCGTCGGCGAGCTTGGTCTCCATGGCCCAGCGCTGCACGTTGTGGAGGGAGCGGATCGCCATGGTGCCGTGGGCGGCGAGGGTGACGCGTTCGTGGTTGAGCTGGTTGGTGATCAGCCGCCAGCCCTTGTTCTCCTCGCCGACGCGGTGGGAGACCGGGACACGGATGTTCTCGTAGTAGCTGGCGGTGGTGTCGTGGGAGGCGAGGGTGTTGATCAGCGTGCAGGAGTAGCCGGGGTCGGTGGTCGGGACCAGGAGCATGGTGATGCCCTTGTGGGGCGGGGCGTCCGGCTCGGTGCGGACGGCCAGCCACACCCAGTCCGCGGTGTCGCCGTTCGTGGTCCAGATCTTCTGACCGTTGACCGTGTAGTGGCCGGTGGCCTCGTCGCCCTCCCTGACCGCGCGGGTCTTGAGTGCGGCCAGGTCGGTGCCCGCGTCGGGCTCGCTGTAACCGATCGCGAAGTCGATCTCGCCGGAGAGGATACGCGGCAGGAAGTACGCCTTCTGCTCCTCGCTGCCGAACTGCATGATCGTGGGGCCGACCGTGTTGAGCGCCATGAGCGGCAACGGCACGCCCGCCTGGGCCGCCTCGTCGAAGAAGATGAACTGCTCCATGGGGGTCAGCCCGCGTCCCCCGTACTCCTGCGGCCAGCCGACTCCGAGCCAGCCGTCCGTGCCGAGACGGCGGATCGTCTCACGGTAGAAGCGCTTCTGGGAGGCCGGGTCGCCGTACCGGGCGTACGCGTTGTCCGGCACCAACTCGGCGAAGTAGGCACGCAGTTCGGTGCGCAGCCGCTGCTGCTCGGGCGTGTATTCCAGATGCACGGCGCCTCCTGGCTCCCCAAGGCCGGACCTGACGGCGCACACCGTAGAACGTGTTCCAGTAATTGGGAACACGAAGGACGAGGACGAGGGCGAGGGCGAAGGACGAGCGAGGCCGTGGGAAAGGCCCCCGGTGAGGTGACCGGGGGCCTGCCTTTCGGCCGCACTTCGGCTTTCCTTCGCTCAACCGCTCAGTGCGGAACGGGAGTCGCCCGGGCGGCGGCACCCTCGCGCTCGGCCTCCGTGCGCGGAGTCAGGACGCGCTCCGCCAGGAGCCCGAAGACCAGACCGTACGCGGTCCACAGGGTCACCTGGACGGCGAGGGCGGCCAGTCGGTACTGCCACAGCAGGGTGGCCGGGAAGTCCGCCGGAGCCTCGTTGAACGACGGCAGGAAGGCGTACGCCATGCCGACGACGAGCACGAAGAACGCGCCCGCCGCGGCGGTGGCGTTCCAGTTGCCCAGGCGTGGCGCGAGGCGCTTGCCCAGGATCACGGTCCCGACGGCCAGCAGCACGCTGAGCACGACCATCAGGAAGTACAGCGTGGTGCGCTGGTCGAGAGTGTCGGGGTTGCCCACGGCGGGCGGGTTGGCGGGGTACTTCAGGAACGGGACCACGTAGACCGCTACCAGCCCGGCCACCGCCAGCAGCAGCGCGCTCGCGCGCGGCCCGAAGCGGCCGATCCGGCCGAGTGCGAAGCAGTACGCGAGGGCCGCGATGCCGCCGAACGCGACCCCGTACACGAGGACGCCGGTGGACAGACCCGCCGTGGACTGCAGGGTGCGGCTGACGAGTTCCTCGCCGCCGTGCTCGTGGGCGTGGGCCTCCTCGAACGCGATCGCCTGGTCGACGCGTGGTTCACCCAGGAAATAGGCGACGACGAGGGCGAGCAGGCCCGCGGCGAGTCCCGCGAGCATGCCGCGCACCAGGAGGTTCCTGACCGTTGCGGAGTTCATCGGCTCGTACGCTTCCCCGCCGTCAGTGGCAGGGGAAACCGAGCAGGTGGCGGGCGTCGTGCACCCATTCGTGGACGCCCTCGCCGGACACGAGGGAGGTGGCGCCCTGTTCGGCGCCGACGAAGTAGAGCAGGACCAGCATGAGGATGCCGAAGAAGACCGCCCAGGGGGCGATCGCACTGATCGGCAGCTTGGCCGGAACGGCCGTAGGGGCGGCGGGGGTTGCGGTCGGCTGGGCGACGGCGGACTGCGCCATGGCAGGACCTCCTGGGGGAACTCGCGTCCCGTCTCGGTGGTGCACAGGACGACGGCCACGGGTCTGACTTACCCCTCCGCCACCGCACTTGGCGAGTGCGGATCGTGCTGGGCTTACAGTGGCGCGACCGTGCCGGATTCCCACCGGCTTCCGTCGACCGTCGTCAATATCGACGTGAACGTACCGCGAAGTGGGGTTCCGGCCAAGGGCGCATGGGTGGCGCGCGGCGTGCGGGTGTGTCGGCCGTGCCGCTGTGCGATGGTCATGTCCCGGACAGGACAAGGGGGTTGGGCGCGAGAGTGACCCCATCGGGAGGGTGTGAATGACGAGCCGAGTGATGTTGATCTCACCCGCGATGAACGCGGCGCTACGAGAGGCCCGTTTCGACGACGGGTGCCCGCTCGACCCCTCCGGGCTGCGGGCGGCTAGGGCGGCTGCGGACACGCTGAAGTCCCCCGACCGGGCCTTGGCCTCCCCCACGGCGCGTTGCCGCGAGACCGCCGCCGCGCTCGGGCTGGACATCGAGGAGACGCCCGGGCCGGCCGGTCTGGACGTGGGCCGTTGGCGCGGGGCGACGCTCACCGAGGTGAGCGCCGACGAGCCCGAGGCGGTGGCCCGTTGGCTGACCGACCCCGAGTCCGCGCCGCACGGCGGCGAGTCGGTGCGGGCCCTGTGCGACCGGGCGGGGTTGTGGCTGGACGCGGCCGCTTCGGACGACGGCCGGGTGGTCGCCGTGGTCGAGCCCGAAGTCGTGCGTGCCGTGGTGGTACGGGTGCTGGGGGCGCCGGAGTCGGCGTTCTGGCGCGTGGACGTGCCGCCGCTGACGGCCACCGAGCTCAGCGGGCGGGGCGGGCGCTGGAACGTGCGGGTGGGGAGGGCGCTCGAGGGGCCCTTCTGAGTGAGGTCGGTCGGCGGGGATTTTTCACCCCCGCCGCCCCTACCCGTCCCGTCCCGTCCCCAGAGGCTGCGCCCCTTCGACCCGCCACGGGGCTCCGCCCCGGACCCCGTTTCGGGGGCCAGCCCCCGGACCCCCGCTCCTCAAACGCCGGAGAGGCTGAGATTTCAGCC